>JAYWGO010000177.1:0-92428 GCA_043778205.1 Polaromonas sp.
CCTGGCGCTGCTGGGCCAGGCCTCGGATGTGGATGTGGCCAAAGCCATTGGTACCACCATGCCGGTGGTGCGGGGTAAGCGCTATGCGCTGAAGATTGCGGCCTACCGGCATGTGTTTTGGACTGCTGACAGGGTGGCTTTGCTGGGCACGGTGCCCGACCGGGAGCTGGCGCAAAAGCTGGGTACCAGCTTTGCTGCGGTGGCCAAACGGCGCGATATTTTAAAGATCCCTGCGTTTGGCAATTGGGCCCGCAATGCCAAGCGCGCCCCGCGCTACCAAGACCCGGTATCGGGAGCTACCTGGAGCGGCTTTGCGGTGGAGCCGCAGTGGATTAAGGGCCAGGACAGGGCGCAGTTTGTGATAGGGGAGTAGGTGGGAGGAGTGGGGGAGTGGAAGGTGCATCGAAGAGGCTGCTAACGGGCTACTATTAATTAAATAGCTACTCATCGAGCATTTCCTTGGGCGGTAGGGCTGTTGGCTTAAAAGGTTTTAGCCGTAAGCAGTCATATTCATTTAACAACCAAAAAGTCATATCACTCCATGCCTTTTACGCATATTTGCGTATGCCGCAGGTACTGCGTGCAGGACTACAATCGCTAACCTTTACAAAAACTGACGCTGCGCGCCCCGCATGGGGGCGAAAAACAGCGGTTCAGTTGGAGACATACATGCCCCCTATGAACGACACCGCGTCTAGCAACTCGCCAGAAAAACGCGCCGAGCTGCGCCGCGCGGCGCTGGAATACCACCAGTACCCCACGCCGGGCAAAATCGCCATCGCTGCCACCAAACAGCTGCTTAACCAGCACGACCTGGCGCTGGCCTACAGCCCAGGCGTAGCTGCACCCTGCGAAGAGATTGTCAAAGACCCCAACAACGCTTTCAAGTACACCGCACGTGGTAATTTGGTGGCTGTCATCACCAACGGCACAGCAGTGTTGGGCCTGGGCGACATTGGCCCGCTGGCTTCTAAGCCGGTGATGGAAGGCAAGGCGGTTTTGTTTAAAAAGTTTGCCGGTATCGACGTGTTTGACATCGAAATCAACGAAAAGCACGACCTGGACAAGCTGGTAGACATCATCGCCTCGCTAGAGCCCACTTTTGGCGGCATTAACCTGGAAGACATCAAGGCACCGGACTGCTTTTATGTAGAGCGCAAACTGCGCGAGCGCATGAAGATACCGGTCTTTCACGACGACCAGCACGGCACCGCCATTGTGGTGGGTGCGGCCATTTTGAACGGCTTGAAAGTGGTGGGCAAAGACCCGAAAAAGATCAAGCTGGTAACCAGTGGCGCAGGGGCTGCCGCGCTGGCTTGTCTTGGTTTGCTGGTAAAGCTGGGCATACCGCGTGAAAATATTTTTGTCACCGACCTGGCCGGTGTGGTCTACGAAGGCCGCACCGAGCTGATGGACGAAGACAAAATTCAGTTTGCCCAAAAAACCACTGCCCGTACGCTGGCTGAGGCCATTGAGGGTGCGGATGTGTTCTTGGGCCTGTCTGCGGGCGGCGTGCTTAAGCCAGAAATGGTGAAAAAGATGGCCGCCAAGCCGCTGATTTTGGCGCTGGCCAACCCCACACCTGAGATCATGCCCGAAGAGGTGCACGCAGTGCGCAGCGATGCCATCGTCGCCACAGGCCGGACCGACTACCCCAACCAAGTGAACAACGTCTTGTGCTTTCCTTATATCTTCAGGGGCGCGCTGGACAGCGGGGCCACCACCATCACGCTAGAGATGGAAATTGCGGCAGTGCACGCCATTGCCGACTTGGCCCAGGCCGAGCAAAGCGAAGTGGTGGCGGCAGCCTACGTGGGCGAGGCGCTGGCCTTTGGCCCTGAGTATTTAATTCCCAAGCCGTTTGACCCGCGTTTAATGATGAAGATTGCCCCCGCAGTGGCGCAAGCTGCTGCTGACAGCGGTGTTGCGCTGCGACCTGTGCTGGACATGGCGGCCTACCGCGAGCGGCTGCAAAGCTTTGTCTACGCTTCGGGCACCGCCATGAAGCCGATTTTTGCCGCTGCCAAACGCGCCACCAAAAAGCGCATCGTCTACGCCGAGGGCGAAGAAGAACGCGTGCTGCGCGCCTGCCAAATTGTGGTGGACGAAGGCATCGCACGGCCCACCCTGATAGGCCGTCCGGCGGTGATCAATGAGCGGATTGAAAAGTTTGGCCTGCGCCTCAAACCCGAGCTGGACTACGACGTAGTTAACGTAGAAAAAGACGACCGCTACCGCGACTTTTGGCAAACCTACCACCGCATGACCGAGCGCAAAGGCATTACCGCCCAAAGCGCCAAAATCGAGATGCGCCGCCGCCTGACGTTGATCGGTGCCATGATGCTGCACAAAAACTATGCCGACGGCATGATCTGCGGCACCTGGGGCACCACCGCCCTGCATTTGCACTACATTGACCAGGTGCTGGGCAAACGCCCTGGCGGCGCCACCAGCACGCCGCAAGACGTGCCCGTGTACGCCTGCATGAACGGCCTGATGCTGCCGGACCGCCAGGTCTTTTTGGTTGACACCCATGTTAACTACGACCCCACTGCCGACGAGCTGGCCGAGATCACCGTGATGGCGGCTGAAGAAATGCAGCGCTTTGGCATCCACCCCAAAGCCGCCTTGCTGTCGCACAGCAACTTTGGCTCTAGCAACCAGCCCAGCGCCATCAAGATGCGCAAGGTGCTGGAACTCTTGCGCGTGCAGGCCCCGTGGCTGGAAGTAGACGGCGAAATGCACGGCGACATTGCACTAGACCCAGCGAGTCGCACCACTATCATGCCCCGCAGCACCTTGGTGGGCGAGGCCAATCTGTTGGTGCTGCCCAACATTGATGCGGCTAATATCAGCTACAACCTGCTTAAAACCGCAGCCGGTGGCAACATTGCCATTGGCCCTGTGTTGCTAGGATGCGCCGCCCCTGTGCATATTCTCACGGCCAGCACCACAGTACGGCGTATTGTGAACATGACAGCTTTAACCGTGGCCGATGCAAACGCGGCTCGGTAAAGCTATGTAAAGCAGTGTGCGCTAACTTATAGATTAGAAGCGCTGCCCTAAAACCCTGCGCCCCGTGCCCTTCAAGCACGAATACGCTTGCGTTTTTGGGCGATTTCAACGACAATAACTTTCTTGGAATTGCGGGTTAACCCGCAGCCATTAGCCCGTAATTCACCGGGTTTGTGCCAGATTCCCGAGCCGCACTGCATGTTTTTGCAGGCCTCGCCTCTAGGTAAACCCTCAAGTTACACAGCATTGGACTTTGACCGTGAAACGCTTTTTCGCTGCTAGCACCTGCGCCCTGCGCACCATTTTGGTGGCGTTGGTATGGACCAGTGCCTGCACTTTGGCAGGCTTTAGCGTAGCCCAAGCTAAAACCCCTATGGCGGCAGAGGCCCTGTCGGGCAGCGGGATTGCTGTGGCGGACCTGCCCCAGCAGGGACGCGAGACTTATGCGCAAATTCTCAAAGGTGGGCCGTTTGCCTACGACAAAGACGGCACCGTATTTGGTAACCGCGAACGTATTTTGCCAGCGCAAAAGCGCGGCTACTACCTTGAGTACACGGTAAAAACACCGTACGCCCGCACCCGGGGCGCTAAAAGAATTGTGTGTGGGGGAACCCAACCGGCAGCACCAGAGGCCTGTTACTACTCCGATGACCATTACGCCAGTTTCAAACGCATCGTTAATTGATGCCTTGCAGCCAGCGTGACCTTGTTTGTATTTTATTTTGCCATTTTTTGTTGATAGAAAGCGGAGCGCACCATGCCACTTCGTACCGTAAAACCTAATATTGTTCAGTCTATCCGCGCACACCGCGTGGCCGACCTGCAAGCCGCCGCTACCGAGCTGGGGCACCACTTTTTGTACGCCACCTTGGGTGACGCACAATCTAAACAAGACGTGCTCGACACCATTGCGGGCCAGTTCAAGCTGGCTGCGCACTTTGGTAAAAACTACGACGCACTGTACGACTGCATGACCGACCCACTGCACAAGTCCGGCACACAGCCGGGCTTTATTGTGGTGCTAGAGCACATTCCAGCGCACGCTAAGTTTGACAAAGAAGCCCGCGAGCAGCTGATTGACATCTTCCGCGACGTGTCTGAGTACTGGAGCGACCGCAAAATCCCGTTTCGCTGCTTTTACTCGTTTGCGGTAGCCCGCGCTGCCGACGGCAAAGCTGCTGCGCCTGTGGCCGATGGCGTAGACGGTGCTGAGCCCGCAGAAAAAATGCCTACCGATAAACTGGTGGACGTGTCGCCACTGGCTTTGCGCATGAGCAGCCCGTTCAACGCAGGTTATTGGCTGAACGCAGCTTAAGCTAACGCAGCTTAAGCTAACGCAGTTTAAGTTAACGCAGTTTAAGCCACAAAGCTGCCTGACTTACCGCCGTGCTTTTCCAGCAGGCGCACTTGGTTTACCACCATGCCCCGGTCTACGGCCTTGCACATGTCATAAATGGTCAGCAGGGCTATGCTGGCTGCGCACAGGGCCTCCATTTCTACGCCCGTGGGCCCGGTGGTTTCTACGCTGGCGGTGCAGGTCACGCTGGGGGGCTGGCCAGCTTCAGACATAACAAAATCTAGGGTCACGCGCGTAAGCGCCAGCGGATGGCACAGCGGAATCAAATCGCTGGTCTTTTTGGCCGCCATAATGCCCGCTATGCGCGCAATACCCAACACGTCGCCTTTTTTGGCATGGCCTGAGGCAATCAGCGCCAGCGTACTGGCCTGCATCAGGATACAGCCTTGCACCACCGCTACGCGGTGCGTTGCAGGTTTGCCGCCCACGTCCACCATGTGGGCATGGCCCGCGTTGTCAAAATGTGTCAGCGGACTGCCCGCTGTGTGAGAACTGTTGCCCATTTTTATCGAAACCTTTGTCTATTAGTGCCATCATAAGCCCATGCGCTGCTGGCAAGCAGCCCCACAGTGTGCACAGCGCTGAGCGGCTGCAGTCTGCGCTACGCTGCATGCGGTTTCGCCAAGCAGCTTTTTTAAACTGGAATTGAATGCTAAAACGGTCTCTGGCCCAAGGAAATGCTGCACGGGCAGCTATTACTTTAATAGTATGTGGTGCTTTGCTGGCAGCCGCACCCGCTGGCTTGGCGCAAAGCGGTTTGCCCCAGCTGGGGGATGGTCAAGAAATGAGTGTAGCGGCAGAGCGCAAGCTGGGCCAACGCATTGCACGGGATATTTTCCGTGACCCAGATTACATTGATGACCCGGTGGTGGGCGACTATGTGCAGCGTATTTGGCAGCCACTGATGGCCGCTGCCACCGCACGTGGCGACATACCGCCCGAGCTGGCCGAGCGCTTTGCCTGGCAAGTGATGCTGGCGCGTGACCGCAGCGTGAACGCCTTTGCACTGCCTGGCGGTTACATGGGCGTGCACCTGGGCTTGATCGCCATGGTGGGCAACCGTGACGAGCTGGCCTCGGTGCTGGCGCATGAGCTAAGCCATGTAAGCCAGCGCCATATTGCACGCATTACCAGCCTGCAAAACCAGCAAGCCCCTTGGCTGCTGGGCGCGATGATTTTAGGGGCTTTGGCAGCGCGTAAAAACGTGGATGTGGCCAGCGCCGTGGTAACTACCGCCCAAGCCGCCAGCATCCAAAACCAGCTTAACTTCTCGCGCGACATGGAGCGTGAGGCAGACCGTATTGGTTACCAGGTCTTGGAGCAGGCACAATTTAACGTACAGGGCTTTGTGGGCATGTTTGACAAGCTGGCCTTGGCCAACCGTATTAACGACAACGGGAGCTTTCCGTACCTGCGCACGCACCCGCTGACCAGCGAGCGTATTGGCGATATGCAAGCCCGCTTGCAACTGGCCCCCTCCAAGCCTGCGGCCACCAGCGAGGCGGTGGCGCTAGAGCATGCCCTCATAGCCATCCGCGCGCGCCTGCTGGCCGACCCCAGCGTGGACCATCTGCGCAGCGAAGTGGCCCAAGCGCAGGCGCTGCTGCGCGCCAGCGCTGCAGGCAGCGCGTCAGTCGGTTCAGCGCCTGCAAGCCCTGCGCTTACCAGCCCAATGCCTAGTACCAGCACGGCCAAGTTGCGTAGCCCGCTGGTGCCAGCACAGCTCTATGGTGGTGCGCTGGCTGCGCTAAAGCAGCGCGACCTGCTGCTGGCGCAGCGCTTGGCCGAGGCCGCGCTGACCGTACTTGTGGCGCGCAGTGCAGGCACCCCCGGTGTGCAAGACAGCCCGGCTGCTGCGGCCAACCCACTGCCCGATGCGCCTTTGCCTACAGGCATAGCCATGCAAACAGTGCAGCTCTTGCAAGCTGAGATTGCACTGGCCCAAAACAACCCTGCGCGCGCCCGTGCGCTGGTGCTGGCCTATGCGCAGAAAAGCCCCGTAGCGCGCCCGGTGCTGCTGCTGTGGGCGCAGGCCAGCAGCGCAGCCGACACCCCAGCGCCTGAGCGGCAAAAAGCCCTCGACGCCCTGCAGCTATGGGTGGCCCAGCAGCCCCAAGATGCCCCCGCTTGGGAGGCCTTGGCGGGTATTTACACAGCGCAAAAGCAGCCCCTGCGCGCCATTCGGGCACTGGCCGAGGCCCGCGTAGCAGTGCTTGACTACACCGCCGCGCTAGACCGGTACAAAGCCGGCCAAGAGTTGGCCAAGAGCGGGGGCAGCAGCGACTATATTGAGCTGTCCATCATTGACGCAAGGGCCCGCGCGGTGCAAGCCCTGCAGCGTGAATTTGCCAGCGACAAAGCACCCTGATGAAATCTACCCACTCCACTGCCATCTGCCCTTGCCGCGCGCAAACCAACACACCGCTTAGCTACGCACAGTGCTGCCAGCCCTGGCATACCGGTTGGGCTACGGGCGTGCACGCTCCCACCCCAGAGCAGCTTATGCGGGCCCGCTACAGTGCCTACGCATTGGCCGTGAGCAGCAACCCGCAAGGCCACGCCATGCTGGACTATTTAAACGCCACCTGGCATGTGAGCACCGCGCCCAGCGACCTGGAACTGCCACCTACCCAATGGCTGGGGCTAGAGGTGCTGCACGCAGAGCAAACCGCGCTGGCCGGTGTGGTCGAATTTATTGCACGCTGCAAGGTGGGCGGCAAAGCGCACAGGCTGCACGAAGTGAGCCGTTTTTGCGCCAGCACCGCGCCGCTAGACTGCGGCTCTAGCGCAGTGCGCTGGTGGTACATCGACGGGCATACCAGCGAAGATGCCCAAATCCCAGCGCTTTAGCTTGGCTCTAGCCAAGGCAGCGCATCTTCTACACTGGTATGCCACACCTGCGAAGCCGATGAATGGCGGCGCAAATCGTTTAAAAAAGCCGCCATCTGCAGTGGCGTGGCATCGGCTTGCCAGCCCAGGCGACGCTGGGGAAACAGGCGCTGTTTGGCGTGCTTGTTGCTCATCAGCACCTGCCAGGTGCGCGGACGGCCATGCGTTTGAATAGAGCCTAGCAAAGCTTCAACTTGCGCCTGGTCGCCTTCTAGCAAGCACAGCCAGCGGTCATGTCCGGCCACGGCCATGCCCGTGATGCTGCTGGCGTGGCTGCGCAGGGCAGTTTGCTGCGTCCAGGCGTGGATATCCGCAGCCGATGTTAAGAGATTGTTAACACTTAAAAAAACCGATGCATGAATCTGCTGTGTGGCGCGCACCATAACGGCAATAAGGGGTCATTGCAAACCCAGGCGCGCTTGCAATGTTTCTTTTGTGGTGTAGATTTAAGCGGCCTTGCCCTATGCTTGCATTCTGTGTTTTTGGCATATATAAATATAAGTTCCACAGTCGCTGTAGCTACGCAAATACTTTAGTTCATATAGACTGTGCGAAAAATCACGTTAGGGCATTTTTACCACTTACAAAGTAAGCTACCTAGCTGCACCGCGTTGTTGCCGTCAAAACAACATAACGTCAAAAATAGTAATTCTTAAGTACTCTAAGTCTTAAGCTCACGTGCCCGTTCAGCGTAGCGATTGAAGCGCCAGGCCGTGCCTTGGTGGGTAATGCGCTGCCATGTCAAGCGTTTGGCCTCAGGGCTTAGCGTGGGCCAGTGCTGCACTTCGCTGAAAGTACGGCCACAGCCTTTGCAAAAATCATCACCCTGGCTGGTAGAGCAAATGGCAATACACGGTGTGTCGGGCGTACTGTCGTACCACGCAAGCCATGCAGCGTAGGCTGTGCGCGGCATGCTGCGCTCGTCGGCGCGGTCCTCGTGGTAGTACACCAGCATGGCGTACACCTGGGCCAGTGCTCGCAGCTCGGGTGCCAGCGTAATGCCATCTGGCGATGGACTGCGCATGCGCCAGTAATTAATCGCCGACTCAATGTCGGTAATGTGAATGCCAACGCTGGGCTGCTGCGGGGTGGAATGTGATGGCATGGGAGCGCATGATACCTCGTGCTGGGCCCTGCGTTCGAACTCGCGGTGCAAACACCCCCAACGCCAAGAAATGGTGCTTACTTAGGGGTTGAAACCTTAGAAAGTCGGGGGCTAATGTGCAAAAAATTTGCCAAAAACCGTTTTATCGCTTTCAATAATATGTAACGAAGGGGAGTAACTCCCGTTTTGTGCAGCATGCAGGAAGCCTTTAAGCCTCCTGAACGCTGGGCAAAATATCAGCGCGTCGTCAATACGAAAACATCAAAACTTTCCGGCGCGTTGGGCACAGTTTCATGCACTTTGCATGCTGCTGCGCCGAGCCAGACTTTCGATAAGCACCTGTGGAAAAAATCCGTGGGCTGTTGGATCGATATGCGTTTGGCTCGAAAAACTCTAAGTTTAATCACTTGAAGTAGGCCGAGTCTTAGTTCCACCCGAGCAGGTAGAACATGCCAAACTTAGCAGTTTGCGCGCAACCCGTAACGTCCATCACCCCCGCTTTTGACCGCAGATTTTGACTGTGTTCCAACATATAACGGAGTGACATATGGAACTGTTTTCAAGCCCCTGGTGGTCAGCGCTGCTGGCCATTATTTTGATTGATTTGGTGCTCGCTGGCGACAACGCCATAGTCATCGCATTGGCAGCGCGCAATCTGCCGCCGCACTTGCAAAAGAAGGCCATTATGTGGGGCACGGTAGGCGCTATTGCGGTGCGCTCGGCCATGACACTGGTGGTGGTGTGGCTGCTGAAAATCCCCGGCCTGATGCTCATTGGCGGCCTGGGCCTTTTGTGGATAGCCTACAAACTCTTGGCCGACCAAGGCAGCGGCGAACACGACGGCCCTGTGGCCAGCACCTTTTGGGGTGCAATGAAAACCATTGTGGTGGCCGACGCGCTGATGGGCATTGACAATGTACTGGGCGTGGCCGGTGCAGCCCATGGTGCGATGGACTTGGTGGTGATTGGCCTGTTGATCAGCGTGCCGATTGTGGTGTTTGGCTCGCAACTGGTGCTCAAACTGGTGGAGCGTTTCCCGCTGATTATTCACTTTGGCGCTGCTGTACTGGCTTTTACCGCTGCCAAGATGATCATTAGCGAGCGCCTGCTGGTCAGTGTATTTGAACCCAACGCCGTGGCCCGTTGGGCAACCTACGGCGTAGCTATAGCGGGTGTACTGGGCAGCGGCTACTGGGCAACGCAGCGACAAAAGCGTACTGCAGTGCAGTCTTAAATCGCCCCAGATTTTTTAACCCGAACGAAACAACCTAAGGAGATAGTAATGGACACTGTGGTTATTTACCTTGATGATGCCGAGCATGCAGCCAGTCTGCTGGCGCCTTTGCTGCACACCACCACACCCACGCGCTGGGTTTTGGTGGCCTGCGCGCCCCGTATGAGCCGCCGTATTGGCAAATGGCTGAGCCACAGTGCACGCGAAAACTGGCGCTCTAAGTGGTGCGACAAGCTGTTTACCCAGATTAGCCCTTGCATACAAATGCACACCAGCACCGCTGACCGTATTGAATATGTAGTGGCTAACTGCCCGCTGCCTGAGCTGGCAGCGCAACTGGAGTTGCATTGGGGTAAGCTGTGCACAGTAGACGCACGCCGCCCTAAGATGGAACACATTCAAGAACAGGTGGAGGTTATGTTGCCGCGCAAAATTGCACCGGGCTGGCAAACCCCGGGCGTTGTCGGCCTGTTGGGCATGTTCACGGTGTTCAGCACGGAGCTGGCTTGGAGCTAGGGCTTTAGAACTGGTTGGTTAGAACTGGGTGGCTTGAACTGGTGCACTAGAAGCACAGCGTTTTAACCAAAGTTTAGGCAGTGCTATGCTGCACGGTATGAAATTAATTACCAAATGGCTTCTCAGTGCTGCCGCCTTGCTGGCGGTGGCGCATTTTTACCAAGGCGTGGTGGTTCAAAGCTATACCGCCGCCTTGATCGCCGCTTTTGTGATTGGCCTACTCAACACCATTGTGCGACCTGTTTTGGTGGTGCTGACTTTGCCCGTCACCATCGTTAGCCTGGGTTTGTTTTTGTTTGTCATCAACGCGCTGATGTTTTGGGCTGCGTCCAGTGTGCTCGACGGTTTTGCCGTGCGTAACTTTACGGCGGCCTTGGTAGGCTCTTTGCTTTACTCGGTGGCGGGTATGGTGATAGAGGCGGCGCTGGAACGGGTGTTTAAGAAGTAAGCGTTTTAGGTCTATCGCCCAAGGAAATGCTGCACAAGAAGCTATTAAAAACGCAGCAAACTACGCTTTAAAAAAACTTTGCAAATGTGCCGCCGTGGCCTGGGGTAGCTCTTCTGGAATAAAGTGGCCTGCCGCCATCACCTGGCCCGAGACCTGCGCGCTGCACTGCGCCTGCCACAGTTCGCGTGGTGTGAACATGCGGTGCACGACACCGCGCTCGCCCCACAGCACCATCGTATCGCAGGCTATTTTTTGCGCGGCTGCGCGGCTGGCGCGGTCGTGGTCCAGGTCAATGCCGGCACTGGCACGGTAGTCTTCGCACATGCTGTGAATGGTAGGCATGCGGGCAAAGCAGCGTTCGTACTCTGCCAGCGCCTCGGGTTCTATGTAGGCCAGGCCGTTGCCGCCCCAGCCGCCCAGCTTGGCGTGCAGGTAGTTTTTCCAGTCGCGGTAGATCATGCGTTCGGGCAGCGGGCTGGGCTGGATGAGGTGAAACCAGTGGTAGTAAGCGCGTGCAAAGTCCATGTTGGTGGCGTTGTACATGTCCAGCGTAGGCGCAATGTCGATCACGCACAGCTTGCGCACTTTGGCCGCATGGTCTAACGCCAAGCGGTGCGCTACACGGCCACCACGGTCGTGGCCACACAGGTAAAAGTTGTCCACCTGCAGCGCTGCCATCACATCAACCATGTCTTGGGCCAGTGCGCGTTTGCTGGCCTGCGCATGGCCTGCTAGGGCCAGTGGGGTAGACGAGTCGCCGTAGCCGCGCAGATCGGGCATCACCACAAAAAAGTCGTGCTGCAACTGCTGGGCCAACCGGTGCCACAGCACATGGCTTTGCGGAAAGCCGTGCAGCAAGAGCACAGCAGGCTTGCTGCGGTTGCCACCCCAGCGGGCAAAAATGTCTGCCCCATTGGTTGCCGTGCCCACGCTAAAACGCCCAGAGGTAAAACCGTCAAACCATGCCATAAGGAACTTTCATTTAAATTGGGTTGCGCAGCTGCGCGCTACAGCATAGCAGGCAGGGCCTGGGCCAGCGCGTCTACCACTTTGCGAATACGCGGGCTGGTGTGAATCTCGCGGTGCACGGCCAGCCACATGGGCAGCGGCGGTATGCGAATGCTGGGCACTACGCGCACCAGCTCTGCATCGTTGCGGGCTGTGTACTCGGCCAAAAAACCAATGCCCAAACCGGCACGCACCGCCTGCCACTGCACAATCAAATCGTCACTGCGTAGGGTAAATGCTTCGCGCGGTACCTCGTAGCCAGCTTGGCCAAAACCGCGTGTGATCACGTCCAGGCTGTCGTCGCCCACCAGGTCGTGGGTTAGTAAATCAGCCGGGCTCACCGGTGTTCCGCGTCGGGCCAAATAGCCGCGCTGGGCATAAATACCGATCTGTACGTTGCCAAGTTTGCGGGCCACCAACGAGTTTTGCTCAGGCCGCGCCATCCTGATCGCAATATCAGCTTCGCGGCGCAGCAGGTTGCTAAAGCGGTTGCTGGCCACCACCTCCACTTGCACGTCGGGCAGGCTTTGGCGCATGTGCGCCAAGATGGGCGGCAGCAGGGCGCAGGCCACGGTTTGGCTGGCGCTGATGCGCACACTGCCCTGCACGCCCACCTGCGCGCCTGCCACCTGGCTGGCCAATTGCAAGGCCCCGGTTTCCATGGCACGGGCGGCGTGGGCCAGCGTGCGCGCAGCGCCCGTGGGGCTAAGCCCCCGGCCTGTGCGCTCAAACAGCACCGTGCCCAGTTGGCTTTCTAGCTCTGCTATGTGGCGGCCTAAGGTGGGCTGGCTTGAGCGCAGCACACGCGCTGCACCCAGCAAACTGCCTTGGTCTAGCACGGCTAAAAAAGAGCGAACCAAGTCCCAGTTAAAGGCGCTAGGGGGTGTAAAGCTATTCATAATTAAGAGCCTGCTGTGCGAATTTAGCCAATTGTGGATACCGCTTAATTTTTACACAATCTGAATATTGCAATTTACAAGGAGTTAGGCAATGCAAAAGACGGTGTTAATTTTAGGTGCGCGGGGCCGGTTGGGCGCAGCGCTGGTGAGCGCTTTTGCCCACGCAGGCTGGCGTGTGCTGGCCCATACACGGGCGGGTGCTGCACTGCCTGTGGTGGGGGCCATGCCTATGGTGCCCAAGCCGACGGCACTTGCCCCAAATGCCCCAACTGCGCTGCCGCTGCAGCATATTACCGCCGAGCTTACAGACACGACCGCGTTTGCCCGTTTAGGCCCTATCGATGTGGTGGTGCATGCCTTAAACCCTACCTACACGCTATGGCCCACACAGGCCATGCCTCTGCTGGAATCTGCTATCGGCTTGAGCCTGCAGCTGGGCGCTAGTTTGATGTTTCCTGGCAATGTGTATAACTTTGGTGACAGCATGCCTGGGCTGCTGCGCGAGAGCACGGCGCAGCGGCCCAGTACAGGCAAAGGCAAGATCCGCTGCGCGATGGAGTTGCGCTTGCAGCAAGCGGCAGCGCCGCTAGCGCTGCTGCAAAACACAGCGCCGCTAGCGCTGCAAGAAGGCAAAGCGCAGCCTCGGCTGCGCAGTGTCGTCATCCGCGCGGGTGACTTTTTTGGCTCGGGTACAGGCAGTTGGTTTGACCTGCTGGTGGCCAAAGGCGCGCCTAAAGGCCGTATGGGCTACGCTGGCCCACGGGGCATTGCCACGGCCTGGGCCTATGTGCCAGATTTAGCCCAGGCCTTTGTGCAGGTGGCGCAGCGCAGCACGCAGCTTGCCCCCTTTGAGGTGCTGCATTTTGCCGGCCACCACCTGCGCCGCGAGGACTGGCAGCAGGCCATGGGGCGGGTGTTGGCATCACTGGGCTGGTTGCCCGCAGGCCAAAAGCCCAAAGTTCAGTCGATGCCGTGGCCGCTGATCCGCGCGCTGGCCTGGGCCGTGCCCAACTGGCGCGAGATTGCCGAGCTGCGCTACCTGTGGCTTACGCCGCATGCGCTGGACGGCAGCAAACTGGCCAGTTTGATCGGGCCAGAGCCGCACACGCCGTTGGACACGGCCTTGCGCCAGTCGCTGCAGCAGCTGTACCCAAACAAGGTTTAATACCCAGGGCGACCTAGGGTGACCTAAGGTGCTCCTACGCCAACGCGCAAGGGTTTAAACATGCGGGTCAGCCTCTAGCAGGGCCAGCACGCGCGCCAGTGCATGGCGCGCGCAAGCTTCGCGCACGGCGCTGCGGTCACCTTCAAAATGCTGCACCTCGCTGCGCAGCGTGCCCTGCACCGAGAAGCCAAACCAGACGGTGCCTACCGGTTTGGCTGCGCTGCCGCCTGTGGGGCCTGCCACGCCCGTAACAGCAATGCTGACCTGTGCTTTAGAGTGGCGCACCGCGCCAAACGCCATGGCACGGGCCACCTGCTCGCTCACCGCCCCGTGCGTGCTGATCAGTTGCGCGTCCACGCCCAGTTGGTCGGTTTTAGCGTCGTTAGAGTAGGTGACAAAGCCGCGCTCAAACCAAGCCGACGAGCCTGCAAGCGCTGTGCAGGCGGCGCTGATAAGCCCGCCGGTGCAACTTTCAGCTGTGGCCAGGCTGTAGCCCTCCGCCATTAACTTTTTTGACAGGTTTTCTGCTTCTGGCCCAAGGAAATGCTGCACAGTTAGCTCCTAAATAGATAGTATTCTGCGGCCAAGCTCGCTCTGGGCTGCAGGCTTAAAACCGCCACAGTGCAATTGCCAGCAGCGTGCAGGCCGCGGCAACCAGGTCGTCAAACATAATGCCCCAGCCGCCCCTGGGGCCAAAGCCTTTGAACAGGCTGTCGGCCCAGGCGACAGGGCCAGGTTTTACCGCATCAAAAAATCGAAACAGCCCAAAGGCCGCTAGCTGCGCCCACAGGCCAGCAGGTGCGATCATCCATAAAATAACCCAAAACGCCACCACCTCGTCCCACACAATGGCGCCGGGGTCCATCACCCGCATATGGCGCGCGCACACGGTGCAAGCCCACCAGCCGACCGGTAGGGACGCAGCAATCACCCAGCCGATTTGCAGCGGGCTTAAATACAGCTGCATTACCGCAAACGCAGCCCAAGCCCACAGCGTACCGGCGGTGCCCGGTGCCAAGCGCGACAACCCCGAGCCGCCACCCAAGGCAATAAAGTGCGCTGGGTGCGACAGCATAAAACGCACAGTGGGCCGCAGGATGCTGGGCTGTACCGAGGGCGCAGTAGCGGCAGGGGCGTTGGATGAAAACGTGCTCATGGTCTGATTGTGCCTTTGATCGCTGGCTTTGCCTTAACTTTGCGCGCCAGCTTGGCGGTAGTTTTAACCGCAGCTTTAATTGCAGTTTCGATCGGAATTTGGGGTGCGCTCTGTGCAGGCGGCTCAATCTGCATGCCATGCCCCTTGAGCCATTGTGCAAAAAACTCAATGCACGCGCGCACTTTGGGGCTGCGGTGGCGCTCTTGCAGCATTACGGCGTTGATCGGCACCACAGGCGAATCTACGATGTCATTGAGCACATAGGCCAGCTGGCCGCTGCGCACCAGGGGGTCGCAAATAGCGGTGTTGCCGCGTACCAGCCCCAGCCCTTCCAGGGCCATGCGCATCATGATGCCGGTGGAGCTGGCGCGGTAGTGGCCGCGTGGCAGGTAAGTTACGGCTTTGCCATCCACAGTAAAAGCCCAGCGGTTAAACGCCGGGATGATGCTGTTGGTGATCAAGCGGTGGGTATCCAAATCGGCCACGCTGCGGGGCACGCCGTGGCGCTGCAGGTAAGCGGGTGCGCCATAGATGCGCCTGCCGTGCTGGCCAATCACGCGCGCCACCAAGTTGTCTGAGCCCAGTGGCCCGGTGCGGATGGCAAAGTCAATGCCTTGGCGCGCGATGTCGGTGGCGCGGTCGTCCACATGCAGCTCTATGCCCAGCTTGGGGTATTGCAGCGCCAGCGCATGCAGGCTGGGCACGATCACATAGGTGGCCATGGCGGGGCTCAGGCCAATGTGCACCGTGCCGCCAATGTCGGCCTGGTTGGTGGCAAATTCGGCCTCCAGGTCGGCCAGGTTGAGCAGCATTTTTTTGCCGTGCTCTAGCAGGGCTTGGCCCGGCTCGGTCAGCGACAGGCCGTGGGTAGAGCGGTGCAGCAGGCGCACCTTGTGCAAAGCCTCTAGCCGCGTGATGGCGCGCGATACCAAGCTCACCGGTGCGTCGCGCTCGCGCGCCACAGCAGACAGCGAGCCCAGTTCGGCTACGCGGGCAAACAGGCTGACATCGTCCAAATCCATAGTTGCAGTGGGGTGGTTAAAAGCAGGTTGCTGGCGCTACAGTTTTGCAAAAAATGCAAAACCGTAGTGCAGTGTACCGGGTTTCCAAACTTTGCACCAGTGCCTACAGTAGAGCCATCCCTGCCAAAAGACAGAGATTTTAAAAGGAGTAAGTCATGCGTACCACCATCCAAGCCAGCAGCTTAGAGCGCCGCACGGCAGCCGAGCAAAGCTACCAAGACTATTTGCGCATTTCGCAAAATGCCCGCCGCGCTGCACAGGCTGCCCGCCGCGCCGCCAGCGATGCGTTTTGGGCCACCATCGCAAAAGCTGTACGCGGCTTGGCCCGGCGTGCAAACGCGTTGGCAGGCCAGCATACCAGCGTGCGTTTGGGCGCAGGCCACAGTCGCCACCACCACCTAGGAGCTTAAACGCCATGCCTACCCTGCGCCTGCAAACCGCCCCCTTGCTCAACCCCGAGCGCTATGGCGCCCTGGGTGCGGCCCTGACCCGCATCACGGCCCAGGTGCTGCACAAAAAGCCCGAGGTTACCGTGGTGATGATCGACGACCTGCCCGCCGCCCGCTACCTGGTGGCCGGGCGCGATGCAGCCCAGCCTATTGCCTGTCTGGAAATTAGCATCACGGCGGGCACCAACACTGCAGAAGAAAAAATGCAGTTCATAGCCCAAGCCCACGCCGAGCTGCAGCGCCAGCTGGGCACCCAGGGTGCCCCCCTGCACGAGGCCAGCTACGTCATTGTGCGCGAGCTGCCGGCCAGTGACTGGGGCTACGGTGGGCAGACCCAAAGCGCGCGGCGCATGCTGCGGGTTGCGCAAGCGGTACCTAGCGCTTGAAATGGTCAAACGAGGCAAACGTGTTATCCACCCTGTGGCCTGCCGCGTCCACCAGTACCAGGCCGGGCGCTGCGGTGGTGCTGCCAATGCGCGTAACCCGTGTGGCACTGGTGTTGGCGGCCTGCATTACGCGGGCGCGCGCAGCGGGCGCTGCGGTAAACACCAGCTCGTAGTCGTCACCACCACTGGCCGCCATGCGGCGTGCAAAATCTAAGCCAAAACCACTGCTGGCCCAAGGAAATGCTGCACAAGCAGCTACGGTATCAATAGCAATTTCAGCGCCGCAACCGCTGGCTTTAAGCAAGTGCGCCAGGTCGCCCAGCAGCCCATCGCTTACGTCTTGCGCTGCGCTAGCCACACCGCGCAGCGCCTGGCCCAGCGCCACGCGCGGGGTGGGCTGCTCTAGGCGCATGCGGGCTTGGGCAAGGGCGGCAGCTTCTAGCGCCACGTGGCCTAGCAAAGCCTCTAGCGCCAGCCGCGCATCGCCCAGTGTGCCGCTCACATACACGTCGTCTCCCGGCTGCGCGCCAGAGCGCAGCAGTGCCTGGCCTGCGGGCACCTCGCCAAAAACAGTGATGCAGATGTTCAGCGGCCCGGCCGTGGTGTCGCCACCCACCAGGCTGCAGCCCTGCGCATCGGCCAGCGCAAACAGCCCGCGCGCAAAACCGCCCAGCCAAGCCTCGTCCACCGCCGGTAAAGCCAGTGCCAAGGTAAACGCTAACGGCGTAGCGCCGCAAGCGGCCAGGTCGCTCAAGTTCACCGCCAGCGCCTTGTGCCCCAAAGCTTCGGGGTGCACGTCGGCAAAAAAGTGCCGCCCCTCAACCAGCATGTCGGTGCTAACGGCCAGCTGCATGCCCGCACGTGGCACCAGCAGCGCGCAGTCGTCACCTATGCCCAGGGCCACGGCATCTTGCAGGAGATTGTTGCGCTGAAAATAGCGCGCAATGATGTCAAATTCGCCCATGGTTTGGTACTCAAAAACACTTGCCCGAGGCCACATCTACGTCGCCAAGTTCCTCAAAGCCCAGCGTAGCGCTTTCAAACGCATGTCTTTCATGCGATGTTGTATAGCAGTACTGCGCCGTAGGGACATACTGCACTTGGGTTAACTTGGACGTATAAGCCAGAGACTTTGTGGTGACAACCGCGCTTACCAGTTTGTTAGCCAGAGCGTAACCGCCCAACAGACTGTCCGCCTCACTGAGTGTTTTGGGTCTGTCGCTCCACTTGACCTCCACAGCGCTTGCGGGTTTTTGGGTTGCAGGGTGCAAAACAACAAAATCAATTTCACCTTTATCCCAGCGCGCATAGGCTAGGTTCGCATTGTGGCTATGGCCCACAAGATTGGCATACACCGCTGTTTCTACGATGTGTCCAAAAGCGGGATCTTCCTCTGTGAGTGGCCCAAACAACGCAGAACGCATGGCTGGATTAGTCAAAAAAACCTTGAAGGTGCGGTTGCGCTGCATGCGCCGCGCATTTTCATCAACGCGGTACATGCGTTTGATTAAAAATGCCGCTTCTAGGTAGTCTAGGTAGCGCAGCAGGGTATTTTTCACCACACCTGATTCTTTGCCAATCGACTCTAGTGAGATTTCTTGCCCTGTGTTAAACGCCAGCACCGTGAACAAACGGTTAAGTTCCTGGATGTTGCTGATGCCGTACAAGCTAGGCAAATCGCGCAAGAGCACTTTATCGACAATATCGTTGCGGATAAATCGCCCTATGTCGTGCTGAATCTCCGGCAGCAACACGGCCTCAGGGTAGCCGCCGTAGTTAAGGTAGGCGATAAATTCAGCGTTCAATGCCGCGATGTCGCTTGGGACGCTATCCATCGCATCATTGAGCGGCATTAAAACTTCATCAAGGTTTTTAAACTGCAAAAACTCAGCAAACGACATGGGCGGCAGCACGAAATCTGTAAACCGCCCTGCACCCGACTCTTGGCTTTTCATACGCAGCGCTGCCGCCGCCGAGCCGCTGGCCACAAAGCGATGTTGCGGAAATCGGTCCACCAAGACTTTCAGGTGCACTTCCCATTGCGGTAGATACTGGATTTCGTCGAAGATGACATACAAACGCTCTGGCGGCGGGCTTTGCAGAATTTCCTGAAACTGGGTAAGCAATGCCTCCAGTGGCATGCCGGTATACAGTGGCGTTTCCAAAGATGCATAGGCAATGCGCTGGGGTGGCACGCCTTGGGCCATCAGCTGGGCAATTACTTGCTTTAACAGGTAGGTTTTACCCACCCGACGTGGCCCCATCAACACAACAGCGCGGTTGGCTTGCATGCCAAAAATAAGGCTGAAAAGTGAAGCAAAATAGGCGCGTTTAGCAGACCCATGTTCAGGTACTTTAGTGGCTATCAGCGCATCTTTGGCTACCGCTGAGGCCTTAAGCAGGCCCAAATCCCACCAAGGGTTGTCTAAGCGAAAGCGATTTTTCAGTTGAAAATCAGGGACTTGCAGCATACTTACATATTAGAGTTAGTCGATTGACCTTAAATATAACATTAACATCAATCGACTGCAACTAACTTTGGCCCCGCTAAGCCGGGTGCAAAAATGCGCCTCAATGTATGGTGGGCTTACCGCCCAGTGCGCTGAGCGCGTCCAGTACAAACATGGGGATGTCGGCGTCAAACTTTTCGCCGTCTTCGGCTACGCAAAAGTAGCTGCCGTGCATGGTGCCGGTGGGCGTGCGCAGGCGGCAGCCGCTGGTGTACTGGAAGCTTTGGCCGGGCTTGAGCAGGGGTTGTTCGCCCACCACGCCCAAGCCTTTGACCTTGTCGTTGCGGCCATCTGCGTCGTTAATGCTCCAGGTGCGGGAGATCAGCTGGGCGGGCACGGAGCCGGTGTTGGTGATGGTGACGGTGTAGGAAAAGGTGTAGACCCCTTGCTCGGGGGCCGACTGCTCGGCCAGAAACTCGGGCTGAACTTGGACACTAAATTGGTATTGGGCCATGGGTGCTACTCGGGATGTGCGGTGGGGGCTATTTTACGTGCGGTGGGTGGGGTTTGGGTTGCCTCCCGACCATGGTGGCACCCAACCGTGCCCACGAGACCACGCAATAAACAAGCCTTCGCGCACTACAACACTGAAACACCGTGATAAACCAAGTGACCAAGGTTTTCAAAGCGTTTTACCCTTCTGACCCAAGGAAATGCTGCACAAGCAGCTATTAAATATGTAGCGTATAGGTGGCAAAGATAAACCCGCCAAAGCAATGAGAAAATACAGCCTATGTCAAAACCATTCCACATCGCCCCCTCCATCCTGTCCGCCGACTTTGCCCGTTTGGGCGACGAGGTCAAAAACGTCATTGCCGCCGGTGCCGACTGGGTGCACTTTGACGTGATGGACAACCATTACGTGCCCAACCTTACCTTCGGCCCGATGATCTGCCAAGCAATCAAGCCGCATGCCAAAAAGCCCGACGGCAAGGGTGGGTTTGTCAATGTACCCATGGACGTGCATTTGATGGTGCAACCGGTGGACGCGGTGGCTGCCGCTTTTGCCGACGCAGGGGCCGACTATATTAGCTTTCACCCCGATGCCTCGGGCCACGTGCACCGCAGCATCCAGGCCATTCGCAGCAAAGGCTGCAAGAGCGGCCTGGTGTTTAACCCCGCCGAGCCGCTGGACGTGCTGGACTGGGTGATTGACGACATTGACCTGATTTTGATCATGAGTGTCAACCCCGGTTTTGGCGGCCAGTCATTTATCGATAGCGCACTGCGTAAGATCGAAGCTGTGCGCAAACGCATCGACGCCTGCGGCAAAGACATTCGCTTGGAAGTGGATGGCGGCATTAAAGTAGACAACATTCGCCGCGTGGCCGATGCGGGGGCCGATGCCTTTGTGGCCGGCAGCGCGATTTTTGGCAAGCCCGACTACAAAGCGGTGATCGACCAAATGCGTGCGGCCTTGGCAGGCGCTTCAACTAGGGTTAAATAAGCTATGTTTGACCTAGTAACACCTCGCCCAACAAGTTCTTTTTAGCCATGCACCGCCCATCCCACTTACCCACCTGCTACCGCGCAAGCTTGCTGCTGGTGGTGGCCTTGCTGCTTGCTTGCGGCAAAAAACCCAGTCCAGCGCCCCAGCCTGCTGGCACACCCCAAGCAGCGGCCACAGCCGGTGTGCAGCAGTTTCCGGGTACTTGGAAGATCACGGTGTTCAACGCCAGCCGCGAGGTAGGGCAGGCCAGCCAAGAGGTGCGCAGCCTGGACGAACTCAACAGCATCACACGCACCCTGTGCGAGGAGAAAAACGGCTACCGCGTTGCCCGCCAGTTTATCAACACCGCTCCCAATGCTATTAGCGACAGCCCTGGCTACCTCACCTGCAAAGACGTAGGTGCCAACACCCAAGCCCAGAGCGAGACTGAGGCCTACGAGAACGCGCCCAAAATCTACGAAGTGCTGTTTACCAAAATAGGCATCGAACCCGGTGACACCAGCACCTTTCAAACCACACGCCAGTTCAGCTCCGAACGCGGTAGCTTGGTGGAGCAAATACGCGCCGCCTGCAAAGAGCTGCCCGAAGGCTACATCGCCCAGGTTAAAGACAATCCGCCCCACCATGCAGGCATGGTGAGCGCTTGCGAACCTTAGCCACCCACCGCCACCTAAAGCTGCAAGCTTCCTCACACTATGCACAGCCTCAGCCTTCAAGCCGCCATCATCGACCTGGACGGCACCATGATCGACACCATGGGCGATTTTGAGCTGGCACTTAACCGCATGCTGGCAGATTTTGGCTACGCGGGCGTTGAGCGCAGCTTTATCGAACGCACGGTGGGCAAGGGCAGTGAGCATTTGGTGCGCAGCACCCTAGATTTTGTACAAAATAGGCCTATGGCCCAAGGAAATGCTGCACAAGCAGCTATGAATACTGTAGTAAGCAATGTAGACTTGGACGCTGCCATGCGCAGCTACCAAACGCACTATTTGGCTGTCAACGGCCAGGCCAGCGCGGTCTACGCAGGTGTGGTGCAGGGCTTGGAGCAGCTGCGTGCTACAGGCTTGCTGCTAGCATGTTTAACTAACAAACCCACTGCATTTGCACTGCCCCTGCTTAAAGCCAAAGGGCTGGACGGTTATTTTGGCCATGTGTTTGGCGGCGACGCATTTGCGCGCAAAAAGCCTGACCCGCTGCCGCTGCTTAAGACCTGCGAGGCTCTGGGCACGGCACCCGCCCGCACGCTGATGGTAGGCGACAGCAGCAACGATGCCCAAGCCGCGCGCGCAGCTGGCTGCCCAATTGCTTTGGTGAGCTACGGGTACAACCACGGCCAGCCTGTTCGCAGCGTGCCTGCAGACTGGTATGTAGACAGCTTGGGCCAGCTTGCAGGCCTGCTGGGCTTTGGGCTGCCTGGCGCAGTTTAAGAAGCTTTGCCTAGCAAAGCTTCCTTGAGTTTCCAGTCAGCAGGGTTAGGCCCTAGCCAAATGCGCGCCAAGGCGTTAAAAAACTCTGGCTCTTTAAAGGGCTCGCCATAAGGCTTGCCTTTGATGCTGATGATGGTGCCTGTGCCGGGCAGCCAGTCAATGGTGAAGGTATCGCCAGATTTCAGGTTTTTATTTTCACTGAACATTTGGCCCATGCGCAAGAGCGCAGGCACCACTTTAGAAAAGTCTTTTTTGTCCATGTTGTCCTCTACCCCGCGCGAGAACAACTTGCCCAGCTCAGACGCATCAATGTCGCGCAGCATGGTGATAGCGATGTGTTTGTTGCCCGGCGCGGCCAGCACCTCCTCAGGCGTAGTGGCCTTTTTGCTCACGTACAAGCCGGCGGTGTAGACTTTAAAAACAGCCTTGTAGCGGGTGCCCGCACCGTTGAGCTGCAGTTTTTGCCCGCCCAGCGCAAATTCTGACTCGTATTTCACGCCAGACACGGTCATATCTGCCCAGGCAGTGGCACAGCTCAAGGCTGCAGCAGTTAGCGCCAGGGACGTGCATAGTTTTGCAAAAGTAGCCATGTTAAAAATTCCTAAAAAAGCACAGTCGTTCTAATTTCAATTGCAAGTATCAGTTCAAAGCCAAAGCGCGGGCTTGGGGTTTACACGGTTAAGCCTCCATTTGCAGGCAAGTGCAGGCGTTATTCAACCTTTTGCGCTAAAGCGTTGCTGAAAAAACAACGCAAGGCATGGGCTGGTGGGCTCTGCTACACTTATGCCATGTTCTCGAAAATCATCACCCACAGCAGCGCTTCCGTGCGGGGAGCATGGCTTTGGCGTACGCCGTCTATTTAGCCTGATGTCTGCGGCCCCGCGCCGCGCCCACGTTAGCCACACCGCTTATTGTTGCTATTTGCAGCGGTGCCAGTGGCCAACACTTCGTTAGAACAAGCCTGCTTTTGCTTTACTAAAGCACTGCAGGCCGCCCATGCAGAGGCCCCTTGATGATGACCGAACTCGAATTTAAAAGCCTACAAACCCAAGGTTTCAACCGCATTCCCATGGTGCTGGAGGCCTTTGCCGACCTGGAAACCCCGCTCTCGCTTTACCTCAAGCTAGCGCATACCAAAAGCCAAGGCAAGCACTCCTTTTTGCTTGAATCGGTCGTCGGTGGTGAGCGCTTTGGCCGCTACAGCTTTATCGGCTTGCCTGCGCGCACGGTGTTGCGCGCCAGCGGCTTTGGTGCCGATGCCAAGACCGAGGTGCATACCGATGGCGCGCTGGTAGAAACGCTGCCCGGCAACCCGCTGGACAGCATCGCTGCATTTCAAAGCCGTTTTAAAGTGGCGCTGCGCCCCGGTTTGCCGCGTTTTTGTGGCGGCTTGGCAGGCTACTTTGGCTACGACACGGTGCGTTATATCGAGAAAAAATTGGAAAACACCTGCCCGCCTGACACGCTGGGCTGCCCCGACATCATGCTGCTGCTGTGCGAAGAACTGGCGGTGATAGACAACCTGAGCGGCAAGCTGTACCTCATTGTGTATGCCGACCCGGCCCAGGGCGAGGCTTATTCGCAAGCTAAAAAACGCCTGCGCGAACTCAAAGACCAGCTGCGCTACAGCGTGACTGCGCCGGTGGTGAAACCCTCGCAAGACTACCCGGTAGAGCGCGAATTTTCCAAGGCAGACTATTTGAAAGCCGCAGAGCGCGCCAAAGAGCTGATTGCAGGCGGCGACTTTATGCAAGTGCAAGTGGGCCAGCGGTTGAAAAAACGCTACACAGAATCCCCCTTGAGTTTGTACCGCGCGCTGCGTTCACTGAACCCATCGCCCTACATGTACTACTACCACATGGGCGACTTTCACATTGTGGGCGCATCGCCTGAGATTTTGGTGCGGCAAGAAAGTGTGCCCCCACGCTCCCCTGCTGCGCAAGCTGCGCTACCCCCCGAGGGGGCCCTCGCAGCCAGGGCTGGCCCGCCGCCACTCGGTGCAAAGTGTGAAACCAAAATCACCATCCGCCCGCTGGCCGGCACGCGCCCCCGCGCCGCCACGCCGGATGCCGACAAGCTGGCCGAGACAGAGCTGCTGGCCGACCCCAAAGAGCGCGCAGAACACGTCATGCTGATCGACCTGGCCCGCAACGACATTGGCCGTATTGCGAAAATTGGCACAGTCAAAGTAACCGAGGCCTTTGCCGTGGAGCGCTACAGCCATGTGATGCACATCGTCAGCAATGTAGAGGGTATTTTGAGCAATGGCCCTGGCGGGCAGCCCCTGGGCAGCATGGATGTACTTAAAGCCACTTTCCCTGCAGGCACGCTGACCGGCGCGCCCAAAGTGCACGCCATGGAAATCATCGACCAGCTAGAGCCCACCAAACGCGGCATCTACGGCGGCGCATGCGGGTACCTGAGCTTTGCAGGCGACATGGACGTCGCCATCGCCATCCGCACCGGCATCATCAAAGACGGCATGCTGTATGTGCAAGCAGCAGCAGGCATCGTGGCAGATTCGGTGCCTGAGCTGGAATGGAAAGAAACCGAAGCCAAGGCACGCGCGCTCTTGCGCGCGGCTGAGCTGGTGGAGGAGGGGCTGGAATGAATACCAATGCCAAAACCGGGGATTTTTTGAACGCAGAGGGCGCGAAGGTTGCGCAAAAGACGCAAAAGGAATACCAAGTTGAAAACCAAAAAGACATGCTTAACATGGAGCCTGATTTTGAAAATGATTTTTCTCATGAAATTATTGGGGCAGCCATAGAGATTCAAAGAGAGTTAGGCGCGGGACTGCTTGAAAGCGCTTATGCAGCGGCCTTCGCAGTGGAGCTAAACGAACGTGACCTGGCATTTGAGCGTGAAGTGCCGGTGGAAGCTTGGTACAAAGACAAGCCATTGGGTGTAGCTTATCGGGCAGATTTTATTGTGGAAGGCAAAGTGATCGTCGAGCTAAAAGCGCTTGAGACAGTAACTGAATTGCATCGCGCACAGCTGTTGTCTTACTTAAGAGTGTCAGGCTTAAAACTAGGCCTACTAATTAACTTTCACACTTTCCCAGTAGTCAAGGGCATCCACAGGTTAGTCAACAAGCTATGAAAAATACAAATCCAAACTTTGGCTGTTTTTTTGTATTCTTTTGCGCTCTTCGCGAAACCTTCGCGCCCTCTGCGTTCAAAAAATCCCCGTATTAAGGCTCAAGCACCATGAAACTCTTGATGATCGACAACTACGACAGCTTTACCTTCAACATCGTCCAGTACTTCGGCGAGCTGGGCGCAGAGGTGACCACGCTGCGCAATGACGAAGTGACCATTGACGAACTAGACCAGCAGTTCAAAGACAAAAAATTCGACAGACTGTGCATCTCCCCCGGCCCCTGCTCACCTAACGAGGCGGGCATCAGTGTGGCGGCGATCAAGCACTTTGCGGGCAAACTGCCAATCTTGGGCGTTTGCCTAGGCCACCAAGCCATCGGCGCAGCCTTTGGCGGCAAGATCATCAGGGCGCAGGTGCTGATGCACGGCAAAACCAGCGTGATTACCACCACGCAAGAGGGCGTGTTCAAAGATCTGCCTGCCCAGTTCACCGTCAACCGTTACCATTCACTGGCCATCGAGCCCAGCAGCTGCCCCGCAGCGCTGGCCGTCACGGCTACCACCGACGACGGCGAGATCATGGGGGTGCGCCACACCGGTTACGCGCATGCGGTGCGCATAGAAGGTGTGCAGTTTCACCCAGAGAGCATTTTGACCGAGCATGGTCATGCGATGTTGAAAAACTTCTTACTATAAAAATAATAGCTAAGTATTCAGCGTTTTATTGGGCGATAGCCCTATTTTGTGTAAGAAAGCGATCTAAATGGAGTTAGGCATTCACAACCTGGGGCTGTTCATCTTGGCAGGTTGGGCGCTGAACCTTACGCCCGGGCCCGATGTGTTCTACATGCTCACCCACGCGCTTAAAAGCGGTTGGCGCGCAGGCGCTGTGGCCGCTGCGGGCATTACCGCAGGCTGTTTTGTGCACGTGGCTGCAGCCACCGTGGGCTTAAGCGCCCTCATCACTGCCTCGGCCACCGCTTTCACCGCCATCAAATGGACCGGCGCGGCCTATTTGGTGTATGTGGGCTGGAAGATGCTGACCAGCAAAGCCAGCGCGGTTAATCCGTTGGCTAGCCCTGCCACGCCTGGCGTTGAGCCGCAGCCCAGCGCAGCAGCACAGGCCAATTACCGCAAAATTTTCAAGCAAGGTTTTTATACCAATGTGCTCAACCCCAAAGTTGCGCTGTTCTTTTTAGCCTTCTTGCCGCAGTTCATCAGCCCCAACGCTGCGCAGCCTTGGCTGGCTTTTTTGGTGCTGGGCGTACTGTTCAACGTCAACGCCATTCCCATCAACCTAGGCTACGTCACGCTGGCCGCGTGGGTTAGCCAGCGCAGTGCGGTGCTGCAGCGCGGCATGCATTGGCTAGAGCGCGCTGCGGGCGCATTATTCATTGGGTTTGGAGTCAAATTAGCTTTAAGCGAAGGTGCAAAATAACGCTATGAACACTACGATTGATTTGCGCAGCGACACCGTCACCCAGCCCACGCCCGCCATGCGCGCTGCCATGTTGGCCGCGCCTTTGGGCGATGATGTGTTTGGCGATGACCCCACAGTCAATGCGCTGCAAGACAAAATCGCGGCCATGCTGGGCTTTGAAGCTGCTTTGTTCACGCCCACGGGCACACAGAGCAATTTTTGCGGCATCTTGGCGCACTGCCAGCGGGGTGACGAGTACATTGTGGGCCAAATGGCGCACACCTACCGGTGGGAAGGCGGCGGCGCTGCCGTGCTGGGCAGTGTGCAGCCGCAGCCGTTGGCGCATGCTGCGGATGGATCGCTGCCGCTGGCCGATATTGAAGCGGCCATCAAACCTGATGATGCGCACTTTGCCAAGACTCGATTGCTCACTTTAGAAAACACCATCGGTGGCAAACTGCTGCCGTTTGACTATGTGCAAGCGGCCACCAGTTTGGCGCGCAGCAAAGGCTTGGCCACACACTTGGACGGTGCGCGCTTGTTTAACGCAGCGGTGGCCCAAGCGGCTCTGCTTAAAACCGATCCGCGTGTTGAGGCAAAGCGCATTGCCCAATGCTTTGATTCTGTAAGCGTGTGCTTTAGCAAAGGTCTGGGCGCGCCTGTAGGCTCTGCGTTGTGCGGCAGCAAAGAGCTGATCAAAAAAGCCCACCGCATCCGCAAAATGGCCGGTGGCGGTATGCGCCAAGCAGGCATCTTGGCAGCCGCCGCGATCTACGCGCTAGACCACCACATTGACCGCATGGCAGATGACCACGCATTGGCTGCACGCCTAGGGGCAGCGTTTGCGCAAATCCCCGGGGCTACGGTTGACCCGGTGCACAGCAACATCGTTTTTGTCGACTTGGCCGGGCCTGCCATGGCCAAAGCGGCTGGGCTGATTGACCATCTTAAGCAAAATAACATCTTGGCTACGGGGCTGTACCGGCTGCGCTTTGTCACGCACTTGGATGTGGACGCTGCAGCCATTGACCGCACTGTTCACGTTGTTCAAGCGTATTTCAAAAAATCCCCGTCTTCAACCTAAGTTAATCCAGAATCTAAGATAAGAAAACCATGCCCAACACTTCAAAAATTACCCCCCAAGAAGCCCTGCAGCGCACCATCGAGCACCGCGAGATATTCCATGATGAAATGCTCAAAGTGGTGCGCATGATCATGGCCGGCGACATGTCCCCGGTAATGATGGCCGCGCTGATTACGGGCCTGCGCGTGAAGAAAGAAACCATTGGCGAGATTACCGCTGCAGCCCAAGTGATGCGTGAATTCTCTACCAAGGTGCATGTAGAGGACAAAACCCATTTGGTGGACATAGTGGGCACAGGTGGCGATGGGTCGCACACTTTTAATATTTCTACCTGCAGTATGTTTGTAGCTGCTGCAGCAGGTGCCAAGGTGAGCAAGCACGGTGGCCGCAGTGTCAGTAGCAAGTCGGGCAGTGCCGACGTGCTGGAGAGCCTGGGCATCAATATCAACCTGACACCCGATGCCATCGCCAAGTGCATTGCAGACATAGGCATTGGCTTTATGTTTGCGCCTAACCACCACACGGCCATGAAGCATGTGGCCCCCATTCGCAAAGAGCTGGGCGTACGCACGATATTTAACATCCTGGGGCCTTTGACCAACCCTGCCAGTGCACCGAATATTTTGATGGGTGTGTTCCACCCCGACCTGGTGGGTATTCAGGTGCGCGCATTACAGCGCCTTGGTGCGGAGCACGCGATGGTGGTTTATGGCCGTGACGGCATGGACGAAGTGAGCCTGGGTGCAGCTACCGTAGTGGGCGAGCTCAAAGACGGTGAAATTACCGAGTATGAAATTCACCCCGAAGATTTTGGCTTTCAAATGAGCAGCAACCGTGCTTTGCGGGTAGAAACACCAGAGCAATCCAAAGCCATGCTGTTGGGCGTGCTAGATAACCACAGCGGCCCTGCACGCGATATTGTCATGCTTAATACAGGCGCAGCTTTGTATGCAGCTAATGTGGTGAATAACATGAAAGACGGTGTGGCAGCCGCCCGCA
Source organism: Polaromonas sp. (assembly GCA_043778205.1). Lineage (GTDB taxonomy): Bacteria > Pseudomonadota > Gammaproteobacteria > Burkholderiales > Burkholderiaceae_C > JAAFIP01. The sequence continues at coordinate 28,644 of JAYWGO010000177.1, forward strand.
AGGCCATTGAATCTGGCGCCGCCAAGGCCAAGCTTGAGGCTTTGGTTCAGGCTACCAAAGGTTAGGCTGTGACTGGCTTGGGCGGGTTTATTTGTCTACCAAGCGCCGCTCTAGCAAGGGGTACAGATAAGCAAAAACCAATGCCAGTACCAAGCCTGCCGCAACATCCCACATCACATGCTGTTTGATGCCCATGGTGGAGTAAACGATGAGCGCACACCAAACCCAGTTGCTTACTTGCAGCCACGTGGGGCAGTGCATGTCGCGCAGCAGCTTGTGCATGCACACGGCGGTAAAGGAGGCAGTGGCCACATGCAGTGAAGGGCATGCGTTGCCTGACATATCGACTTTGCGCAAAATAGAAAACCCAGCATCTGCGGGCCAAGAATCAGGGCTAAATGGCACGGCAGTGGGAAAAAACAGAAAGGTTACCAAACCTGTCAAGCACAACGCTCCCATAGCACAGCCATACCCCATCAGCCGCAGCAAGCTCTTTTGCAGGGCAGGTACTAATGCCGTGTACAGCCAAAGCGAAGCGTAAAAATAAAACGCAGGTGGCCACAGTGCAATGTGGTCGTCTACCCAGGTGGTGGGCATCACGGTGACTGGGTACACAGGCGATTGCAGCAGAGCGAAGTAGCTGTAAAAAAATATGCCCGCAAAAAGTGCAGTGCCTGTAGCTTTGAAAAACCACAGGTGCATGATGCGGCCAGCGCATTCAGACCGCCAATGGGTTGGCGGTTGCGGCTTGATTGGCAATGTCATGGGTGCGCCAAGCTGGCCAGTAATTTACCAGCAGGTGCCTGTGCAAATGCAAACTCCAGGCTGGCCACGCGCCCATGCGCACAGCTAACCTCGCCAGTCACGTTCACCACATCGTCAGATAGTTGGCGGGTGTGCAGTTCAAATTGCAGCGCCATCTCGGGCGGTACAGGGCGGCGAAACATGCACCGGCGAATACTGAGCAATAAACCCACATTGCCTGCAGCAATGGCTTGGGCTTTGGCATCTCCGGCCCGCAGTCCGGCACCTGCAATTTGCGCAGCGGCCTCCACAATCATCACACCCGGTACGATGGGCTGCCCCGGAAAATGGCCTTTGAACACAAATGAATCTGCTGTCCACATGGCCTCGCCCGTGTAGTGGTCATGGGCCAGTACTGTTATCTGGCGCGCAAACAGCATGTGGTCGCGGTGCGGGATAAACCGCTGGATCGCTTGCGCATCCAAGTGCAGGGGGTAGAGCAGGGCAGTGGTCAAAACTTGGCAAAAATATAGCTCAAGGCCACGCCAGCGGTGACATAGCTGCGTGTGGCTACTAACGGGCTGTCAGCAAACACAGCGCCACGCAAGCTGTCATAACGCACATAGGTGCCTAGCCACACATCGCCCATGCGGCGGCTAAAAGACACCAACAGCTGCGCGCCCGCGTACCCGCTACGGGCTTGGTAAGCGGGGCGCGCAGCTGTAGCGTAGGGCGCAGCTACGGTGTAGAAATAGTCGTTTTGCTTTTGGCTGGTAAAAATAGGCCCAGCTACGAAGCCTAAATTAGCACCTGAGACACCCCAGGGGTTGGCGATGTCAAGGTTAAGGTTGGGTGAAAAAGTCAGCCCAGCGTTGCCAGGCTTACCGCCCAGGGTGATGCCTTGGCGCAGTGGCAGGCGCAGTTTCAAGCTAACGGCTTTGTCTTGCGGGGAGCTGAGCAGCAGGTTGAGCTGAGGGCCTATCTCTAAGGAGGGCTTAAGGTCTGGCATGCCTTTGCGCAGCGTAATGCCGTCGCTGCTGGTTGGTGGTGAGCCTGATACGCTGATCGAGAGTTCGACCCGCTCAGAGTCGAACAAATCACCGCGCACACCTTGGCGGTCGGCCTTTAGAAAGTCACCTCGGTAGTCCAAATAGGGCACGGGCAAAACCAAGGTGCGGCTTTGGTCTGAACCACGGTAGGCGGGAAATTGCAGCACCACCAATCCCAACCCTATTTCAGTTTTAGAAGGCTCTTCGGGCGTGCTTTGGGCTGCAACTAAGCTGCTGGCCACGAGTGCCACCAGCGCAGCGATAGGTCGAAAAGTGGAGTGCATGGTCAAAGTATTTTAGGTGGCTGGCGGTGTGGGCATAGTATGCCAAGCAATACCTTCGATCTCAACATCTAAGTCTGCACGGCAAATATCCGCTTGCAAATACACCGCTTGAACTGCCCAGCCCCAGTGCGTATTGACAATAGCGCGAACGGCATCGCAGTCTTGTGCATGGCGCACATAGACACGCAACTGCAGGTCTTGCGGACCAAACGCCTGGTGGCCTTGTTTGCGCAGATTGGCTTGGTCGATGACGGCTTGAATATTGGCCAGCGTTTCAATGGTCTGGTTCTTCACATCGCCCACATGTACGGTTTGGTGCCCCACAATACTGGCGGTACCCGACAGAAACAGCAACTCTTGCTGCTGCACTTGTGCCAAGCTAGCACGAGAGAATGTGGGGCTTTGGCTACCGTACTGCGCTGGGTAATGGTAGGCGCTAACTTGCCTTGGATTTTCAATCGGTCGAGTGGGGCTGCGCCCCGCAAGGAAAGCGACGCTCAGCGGCCCGCCATTAACCCCCAGCGCGCAAGCGGCAGGCACATTGCCCGTAACGCTGCGGCTACTAAGGGCAAAACCGCGTTGCCGGCCAGCATTGAACTGCTGGTAGCGTTCTTGCCCGTGGGATGTGCCCGTAATGCTGGGCATGTAGTTCCACGCACGCCATAGGTATTTGAAGTTGAAGGTATCGAGCGTGTCAAACAGCTTAAGGTAGGCGGTGTAGGCTGCATGGTTAAGCGGGTGTACGCCATCTACCAGGTGCTCTGGCTCGTGGATTTCAATAACACCAAAGAAAACATCTTCACTGTAGTGGTAGTTCAGTTGTGCACCATGCCCGCAGCGTGTGGGCTGTTGGCTGAACCAATACTCTTCATACATGGCCTCGGCAGGGTGCAATTGCTTGGCATAAACATGCTGGGTTGCCATGGCCGTGGTAGTTGCTGCAAAGCCTGCATTACTGGCACCGCAAGTTATGCGGCCTAGGGTGTGCCCGGCGGTCTGGCGCGGCAGGGCGCGGCTGGCAACATGGGCCTCGATTTGTGTGGACATCGCTGGTTCTTGCATGCGATAAGCGCTTTGACTGGGGGGCTGTTCAGTGTTCAAATTTGCGGGCAATCAGGGATACATTGGTACCACCAAAGCCAAACGAATTCGACATGACCGCCTGCAATGCAACACCTTTGCGCGCTGTATGCGGCACAAAGTCTAAATCGCAGCTTGCGTCAGGGTTGTCTAAATGCGCTGTGGGTGGAATGCTGCCAGACTCTAGCGCCATGACGGCAAGGGCAAATTCTAGCGCGCCGCCTGCACCTATCAAATGGCCATGCACTGCCTTGGTAGAGCTGATAGCTAGCGCATACGCATGGTTGGCGAATGCTGCTTTGATGGAGTCGGTCTCGGTCACATCGCCGGCTGTGGTGGCGGTGCCGTGGGCATTGAGATAGCCAATAGCTTGCGGCGGCAACGCGGCTTCTGCCAGCGCTGTTTGCATGGCCAGTACTTGGCCATCGACCGAGGGTAGCGTAATGTGCACGCCGTCTGTAGTGGTGCCATAGCCGCACAATTCGCCATAGGGCGCGCGACTGCAGGCGGGGTCTACACCTTCTGCTTGCAAAACTAAAGCGGCAGCGCCTTCGCCTAGTACAAAGCCTGTGCGGTGTGTGTCAAAGGGCCGGCAACTGACCTGTGGGTCAGCGTCTCGTTTTTTGGCCATGACCCGCAGGGCATTCCAGGCTATAAAAGAGCCCGGTGTCAGCATGGCTTCAGTGCCAATGACGATGGCAGTGTCAATATAGCCGTGGCGTAGCGCCCGGTAAGCCTCTCCAATAGCGACTGCGGAAGAGGCGCACGCAATGCTGTAGGTAAAGCTTTGACCGCGCAGCTGGTGCTGTATCGACACCGCAGCAGCCCCGGCGTTGGCCATCATGCGCGGCACAGCCAGCGGGTGCATGATGGTTGGGTCGCGGTTTTCTACGGCAGCGCGCTGCAATTGGTCGAAAAAGCGGGTGTACAGAGATTCAATCGTATGGGCACCGCCCATGCCTATGCCTACATAGACACCGGTACGGCTTTTTTGGTACAGGTTGGCCTCGTAACCAGCATCGGTTAGCGCCTCTTGGGCAACAGCCAGGGTAAATTGGGTCGCTCTGTCTAGGCCCGCTACAGAGCGTGTTTGGCCTATTTCAAAAGCGGCAGGCACCTGCGCTGATAGCGCATTGGGCAGTAACTTCAAGATGGCATCGGGTGCCGGGGCTATGGCACTTGTGGCAGACAAGGCAGATGCGAAGGTGTCGATGCGGTTAAGCCCGAGTGGGGTCACCATGCCGATGCCGCGAATAGAAACCTTACGCAACGCTGGTACCTGTCGCTAAAGACTTGTCTGCGCCAGCTGCCTCCGACAGATCAGGCCATGTGCCGCCGTGCTTTGCCAAAATGATCTGCTCCATATGGGCCACCACCTCATTGAGGGTCATGTGCTGAAACTGCATCACATCGTCGATATGAACGCCGTAACGGTCTTCAACTTCAAACAACATCTCCACTACGCCCAGCGAGTCAAGACCCAAGTCCACCATTTTGATGCCAGGGTCTGCCAACTTTTCTGGCGTGATGTTCGCCTGGGCTAATAAAAAATCATCAATAACTTGCCGCAACATGGAGATGGCCCTGCTTTCCATTCTTAGAATTTAAGGGGCTATTTGCGCGTCAAATACTCCCGATAGTATGATTCTAGCCTTTCAGTTAGCGCTAAGCGGTCTTTTTCGGCCTCGAATTTAGACCCTAGACTCAGCTTTATGTTCAAAGGAAGCGTTGGTTTTTGGAACAACGGCCAAGATTTACCTAAATAAGCTGAGCTGAATTCAAAAAACAGGCTTTGGACGGGCGCACCCGAACGAATGGCAATCATTGCGCAGGTTTGGCTAAATGGGTTAACCGGGAAAACCACGGTACGCGTACCTTCCGGGAAAATCACCACATGGGTGCCTGCTGCCAGTGCGTCGCAAGCCTGCCGCACCATTTGCATTGGATTCTCGTTGCTTATGTAACCCGACAGGCGCGCCATAGGGCCAAACAACAGGTTGTCTTTGATGCTGGCCTTCATGACACAAGTGGCTTGCGGAAGGCTAGCAAGCAAAATCACTGCATCTAGCAGGCTTGGGTGGTTGGCAATCACAATCAGCGGCCGGTCTTTTCGCACGCTGTCCAGGGCTCCAGCGTCAATGTGAACCCGGCAAAAAACTTTCAAAAACCATAAATAGGCGGCCAGAGTGCGGCTAATTAACCTGCGGCCTAAGGGCACTCTATAGTGCGCAGGCAGGCATAGCAGTAAAAGCGCGAAAGGCAGTCCTGCTAAACACAAAATAGCCAAAGCACCAAGCCCCATACCCATGGCCAGATGCTCATACAGCACATGAAAATAGCTGCGCATGCGCTGGTAAATCGCTAGGCTGCTTGGGCGAGCTAAGTTGGCGCTGACGTGGTCGTTACAGGCACTGCTATGCCACAGCGCCAAATAAATACTGTAACTGCCGACTGTGTGCTTGGGCGTAGAGTGCAGGATTGAGCTTTTCAACCAAAGTTTGGGCATTGAGCCCGGGGTACTCGCGTTGCGCCGCCACTACAATTTCTGCGGCCAGCGCGTGTAACTGCAGGAGCTGCTTGTCAATGCGCCGCATAAATTCTGCGTCAGTTAAATCATCCCGCAACTCTTTGTTGAGTTGTGCAAACCAGGGTAAATTGGCCTGGTCTAGCATTTGCGCTGGGTTGCGTTTGGCACTAACCAGGTTCCAAGCGCGCAGAAACAATTGCATTTCTATGTTGATATCTTGGATGGCCGCTAGCTTGCTCCGCATGCGTGCCATGCAAGACACGTCGATCAGCTTATTTTGAAAGAACAGCTGGCACATCACACCCCAGTAGTAGGTGTAATCCCAAATTACTTTAACAGGCATAACCTCAGGGTCGCCAAAAATCTTGTACTGGTCAGTGTACAAAGTCAGCATATTCTTGTATAGCGAGAAATAAATTTGCTCATAAATCTCGGCCATCATCGAGGTCGAGCCTTGCTCTTGGTCAATTGCGATCAGCTCGGTAATGTAGGTGTTGGAAATAGCAATAAAGTCGCTACCGGGTGAGTAGAACGGGTCCAAAAACAGGCCCGCCTCACCAGTTAAGGCCCAGCGGTTGGTGCCGGAAAATACCTTTTTGCAACCATACGAGAAGCGCTTAAAAAATGCGAAATCCTGCAACTTATCGCGTTTGCTGTCCAAAGCATCAAAAAGTGCGGGTTGGTGCAACTTAAACCATTGCATGGCTTTGTCAAAGGTATTGATCTGGTCAATAGGGTGCAGTTTGGCATCGGCCACAATGCCTACCGAATGTGAGCCCGACGCCAATGGTATTAACCAGGCCCAGTACCCTTCGCCCACCAAATGGTTGGTTGACAGCCAGCGATTGCGCGGCGTGCACCGGTCTAGCCATGGCTCATCATGTGACCAATCGTTCACATCGATGCGTTCTGCAATACGGAACCACACAGCGTTGGCATCATGGTCGTTTAGTTCGGCCAAGCCCAGCTTGCGCTTGACAAGGCCGGCCCGGCCCGATGCGTCACACAGCCAGCGTGATTCAAGATGGTGCATTTCGCCACCCACATCGGCGTGTATTTGGTGTAAAGCGTTGTTTTCAGACAACTCGAAAGACCGAATCACAGCACCATCTACAAAGCGGATGCCTTTTTCTTGTGCCAAGCGCGCCAGTTCGTTCTCGAAGATGCCACGGTCAAGCTGGTAACTGGGTGTAGACAAGACACGGCTTGCGCCCAGCTCGGTCACATTGTGCAAGTCTTTCCTGCCATCGGAAAAAAAGAAACGGAAACCAAATTTCTTGAGCTGTGCGCCGTCCAGGTGCGATTTAAGCCCCAGTATTTTTTCAAAATAATGGGCCCCTATCTCCACCGAAGACTCGCCCACTTTATGGGCCGCATGCGGCACCGGGTGCGGCCTACGCTCCACCACGGTGATGCTAAGCTGCGGCAAACGTTGTTTGACCTGTAAAGCCAGCGTAAGGCCCGCCAGACCGCCGCCCATGATGACTACATCAGAATAAATGGCTGTTAGCATTGTGCTCAGTTCCAAACTGTTTTAGATTGACCCGTCCAAAGCCCATGCTGGATCTTAAAATAAGATTCAGATATATGAAAAAATTACTTCATCCTGCAGTGGGCCTATGGCTTGCATTTTCCTTGATTTGCGGGTTTGTCGTTAGCCGGTCGGAATTCACTGCCGATATGTCGGCCTTTTTGCCGCGCGAGCCGTCAGCAAGGCAGCAAATTTTGATCGACCAAATCAGTGAAGGCTTTGCATCCAGGGCCTTGATTGCGGGGATTGAGGGCGTGCCAGAGCCCCAATTGGTGCAATTAAGCGTTCGCATGGCGCAACTTTTGCAGGGCAAAGCTGAATTTGCAAGCGTAAGCAACGGGCAGACCAGTTCGGGCCCAAAAGACCAAGCGCTGCTGTTTGGCCAGCGCTATGTGCTGAGCCCGGCGATGAATTCCGACAGAATGACGGCGGAAGGCTTGCGTAAGGCAGTTCAAGACAGCTTGGCCGAAGTGGCGAGCTCTACGGGGCTGTTTAGCAAGTCTTTGCTGTCGCGGGACCCTACTGGCGAGTCCTTAGAAGCCATTAAGCGCGCCATTCCAAGCGACCAGCCGGCGCAATCGGGAGGGGTGTGGCTTAACGCTGCTAAAACCCGCGCCTTGCTGCTGCTGCAAAGCCAAGCGCAAGGCTCGGATTTAGATGCCCAAGAGGCGGCGCACAAGCTGGTATTACAAGCTTTTGAGCTAGCCAAAAATCAGTTGGGCGCGCCAGCGGGCGCTGCCGTACTTAAATTTTCTGGCCCCGGCGTGTTTGCTGTCAACGCACGGGATGCCATTAAATCGGAGGCAGCGCGATTGTCGGCTATTGGTTCACTCATGGTGCTTGGGTTGCTGTGGTTGATCTACCGCTCTGTGGTTACATTGTTTTTGGGTGTGATTCCTGTGCTGACGGGGGCGGTGGCAGGTATTGCTGCAGCAGGACTGGGATTTAACTCGGTGCACGGAATGACCTTGGGGTTTGGCATTACCCTGATTGGCGAGGCGGTGGACTATGCGATTTACCTTTTTGTGCAGTACACGCCCGCAGCGCGCGCGCAGAAAAATGGAGATAACCCTGCAGGAAGCTCATTCGCAGTGTCGTTTTGGCCCACCATCAGACTCGGTGTACTTACCTCTATTTTTGGTTTTAGCACTTTGTTGTTGTCAGGTTTCACGGGCCTAGCGCAGCTTGGGCTTTTTTCAATTGTGGGTATTGTGGTTGCCGCAACAGTGACGCGCTTTGTTCTACCGGTTATGCTGCCTGAGAACTTTACGGTGCGTCAGCCCAAGGCGCTGGGACACTTATTGGCACGCACCGCAAGCACGCTGCCTAAGCTTAAATTCATCACTGTGGTCATAACCATCGCCGCTGCTGGTAGCTTGGCTATGCGCTGGAACACGCTATGGAGCACGGAGTTGGGCGGATTAAGTCCAGTGTCAGACGCTGCGCAGCAGCTTGATGCCGGCTTGCGTGCGGATATGGGCGCCTCAGACAGCGGGATGCTGATCGTCATCAAAGCTGCAACCAGCGAGGAGGCTTTGCAGTTGACGGAGCAAGTGGCAACGCGTTTGGACAGTCTGGTCAGCAAAGGTGCTTTGGGTGGGTTTCAAGCTCCTACCCACTATCTCCCAAGCCAAAAAACCCAGCTCGCACGCAAATCAAGTCTGCCAGATGGCACCCAACTTCAGGTGCGTATGCGGCAAGCTTTGCAGGGGTTGCCTCTGAGTGCTGACAAATTAGAAGACTTTTTTGCAGATGTGGCAAAAGCTAAAAATAGTCCTTTGCTTACCCGTGCCGATTTGAACGGATCGTCATTGAGCTTGGGCTTTGATGCCTTGCTGATGCAAGGGGGTAAAACAGCAGATCCTTGGACTGCCTTAATCGTATTGCAAGCGCCCAAAAGTAGCGGAGAAGCCACCGCAATAAGCACGTCAGTAGTTGACCTGGCGCTGGCGAATATGCCAACAGCCACCTTGGAAAAAGTGTTTGTTGTTGAGCTTAAAAATGAGGCCACAGCAATTTACAAAGCCTATTTGCGCGAAGCCATTGAATTGACCGCTGCAGGCTTCATAGCCATCGTGGCATTGTTGTTTGTTACTTTGCGGTCTGTGCGCCGTGTATTGCGTGTCATCATGCCTTTGCTAGCATCTGTGTTGTTGGTTGCCGCAGGGGTGGTGGCCGTCAAGGGCAGCTTGAGTTTGCTGCATTTAGTGGGGTTGTTGTTGGTCATTGCGATTGGCTCAAATTACGCGCTATTTTTTGACCAGCGTGCAAAGATGGGCGTACCGCCCCCGGCCAGTGGTCAGGATCACAATATGCTGTGCTCACTGCTGTATGCCAATCTCACCACTGTATTAGGCTTCGGATTGCTGGCCTTCTCAACCGTGCCCGTGATGAACGCCATTGGCTTGACTGTGGGCGTAGGCACATTTTTAGCACTGGTGCTGTCGGCTGTATTTGCCGCTAAGTACCAAGCCTGGGAAGTTTGAATGAAGCTAACACGCGCTGTATGTTTTCTTCTGTCGATCACTTTAGGTGGTTGCGCTGCTTGGCGCTCTATTGACGGGCCGATGGGACTGTTGAATGATGTGCTGGCTTGCAAACCACAGCCCGAAACTTTGATTGTGATACTGCCTGGTGCTTACGATGTGCCGCAAGACTTTGTCGACCAAGGTTTTGTCTCAGCAGTGCGCAAGCAGCGCATTGACGCTGACATTCAAATTGTGGATGCGCACATTCGCTACTACACTAACCAACAGATCGTAAAACGATTAGAAGCCGAGGTAGTGGCACCTGCAAAAGCCAAGGGTTACAAGAACATATGGTTTGTGGGCATTTCTTTGGGTGGCTACGGCACACTTTTGTATACTGCGCAAAACCCTGGCGCTATTGATGGATTTTTTACCATGGCACCGTATATGGGCGCAAAAGATATCCCCGAAGACATTGAGCGCCAAGGTGGTTTGAAGTTATGGTCATCTCAGGCCACAGGCAATATGGATATTGATTTATGGAACTCGCTAAAAGGCTACATCGACCCGCCTGCTAGTTTTCCACAAGCTTATATAGGTTTTGGGCTTAGCGACCGTTTTGCGTTGCCTAACAGTCTTTTTGCTGCAGTTTTACCCAAGGGGCGCAGTTTCCCCATTCCGGGCGGCCATGATTGGGTAACGTGGAAACAGCTGTGGGATCAATTCTTAAGCCTGGCACCGTTGCCTAAAATCAGCCCCAGTACAGCCCAGTGCGAAGTCCAGTAAGACCATGCCCAGCTTGCGTAATCTGTCACCTACTCTGCACGCCTCAGCGGCACTGCATGTGGGCGCAGTGGTAGCACTGGCTGCAGGCGTACAGTGGCCATGGGCGGCGGCGGCGGTTTTAACCAACCATGCACTCCTTACAGGAATCGGCTTATGGCCGCGCAGTACTTTGCTGGGCCCTAATATGCTGCGGCTGTCTGCTGCCCAGCAAGACTCTAGGCAAGTGGCGATCACTATTGACGACGGTCCCAACCCGCAGGTAACGCCCGCCGTGTTAGATATTTTGGACTCATGGCAAGCTAAAGCCAGCTTTTTTTGCATTGGTAAAGCTGTGCAAACTTACCCTGAATTAGCCCGAGAAATTGTGCGCAGAGGACACCGCGTGGAGAACCATAGCTACTCCCATAGGCATTATTTTTCACTCATGGGTATTGGTACGCTGCGCAATGAAATTAGCCAGGCACAGGATGTTATCTCTCAGATTACGGGGCAAAAGCCGGTGTATTTTCGCGCACCTGCTGGTCTGCGCAGCCCCTTGTTGGATCCTATTTTGAGAGACCTTGGTCTGACGTTAGCTACGTGGACACGGCGCGGATTCGACACGGTCACAGAAGATCCGCATACCGTGCTGCAGCGCCTAACGTACAAACTCAGTGCGGGCGACATATTGCTGGTGCATGACGGCCACTGCGCTCACACACTGCAAGGCCAACCGGTGGTGCTGGATGTTTTACCTCAGCTTTTGGGCATGATGCAGCACCAAGGCTTATCTGCAGTAGCGTTAAGCCATGCCGCATAATTCATTTTTATTTGGACTGTTTTTGTGATGAGCCCCTTTGAAAAACTACTTTTCAACACGGCAGTTGTGCCTTACCAGCAAGCTGGTAAATTTGCGATGCATTTTGCCCGCGGCAAACTCACGGGGGATCCGGTTTTTAAAGAAATTTTGCAGCGCGGTCTGATTCCTTCCCAAGCGCACGTGGTGGACATAGGGTGCGGGCAAGGGCTGCTCAGCGCTTGGTTGCTGGCGGCAGACACATTAGCGTCCCACCCGCAATGGCCTGCGCAGTGGCACAGTGCGCCGCAGGCGGTTACGGTGCAAGGTATTGACCTCATGCCGCTAGACATAGCGCGGGCGCAAAAAGCCCTGGCGCTGCACTCTAACCGTTTTTCGTTTCAAGCGGGCGATATGTGCACTACGGCCTTTCATAAAGCACAAGCGGTGGTGATTTTGGATGTTTTGCATTACGTGCCTTATGCCGCGCAAGATGAAGTCTTATCGCGGGTGCGCGAGGCACTTGCCCCAAACGGCGTGTTGATTTTGCGTGTGGGCGATGCCGCTGCGGGCTGGGGCTTTAAAGTCAGTAACTGGGTGGACAATGTGGTAATGACGATCCGGGGCCATAGCCTATCGCGCCTGTATTGCAGACCTTTGTCTGAATGGACGGATTTGTTAACCCAATTGGGTTTTTCTGTGGAAACCAAACCTATGAGCCAGGGTACCCCTTTTGCCAATGTGATGGTACTAGCCCACCTTAAAAACTAAGAGGTTGCCCATGCACGCTCTATTTATTGCGCACTACACTTTGGCCACCTGCCTGGGGCTGGGTCAAAAATCAACCTGGGATGCCATTGTGGCGCACCGCACCGGGCTGCAAAAGTGCGCATTTGAAACGGTTGATTTACCCACTTTTATTGGCCAAGTAGTGGGCGTTGAGGCGCAGCAAATGCCCTTGCGATTGGCGCACCACCTGTGCAGAAACAACCAGCTCGCACTTTTGGCGTTGGAGCAAGACGGTTTTGGCGATGCGGTGCGCGCAGCGGTACGCACCTATGGCAATGCGCGTGTAGGGGTGTTTTTGGGCACCAGCACAGCAGGAATTTTGACGACCGAGTTGGCCTACCGCCAACGTGATGCGACATCTGGCGCACTGCCGCCCAGCTTTCAATACCCACAAACACACAATACCTATTCAGTAGCTGGTTTTGTGCGTGATTACTTTGAACTGGAAGGCCCGTCGGTGGCTGTGTCGTCAGCTTGCTCGTCCAGTGCCAAGGTGTTTGGTAATGCAGCACGCATGATGGCGTGTGGGTTGATTGATGCTGCTGTCGTGGGCGGTGTAGACAGCTTATGCCTTACTACTTTGTATGGCTTTAACTCGCTTGAGCTGTTGTCAACAGAGTTATGCCAGCCCTACGGCGAGGATCGCAAGGGTATTTCTATTTCTGAGGCTGCGGGTTTTGCATTACTTACACGCGAAAACCCCCATGCAAGCGCCGCTATTGCAGTGACCGGTATCGGAGAGTCTAGTGATGCGCACCATATGTCTTCGCCGCACCCGCAGGGCGCGGGTGCACTGGCTGCCATGCAAGCGGCGCTTACCATGGCAGGGCGTTTGCCAAGCCAGATCGACTATATCAACCTGCACGGCACAGCTACGCGCAGTAACGACGCTGCTGAGGGCTTGGCTGTTGCTTCGCTGTTCGGGCCCGCTACGCCTTGCAGCTCTACCAAAGGCCACACAGGCCACGCTCTAGGCGCTGCAGGCATAGTTGAAGCGGCGCTGTGTGCACTGGCACTGCAGCACGGCATTATTCCAGGCGGAGTCAATACACAAAAATTAGACTCCACATTGTCCGTGAACTACCTGTTGAGAAATATAGAGCGTGCGCCTAATGCTATTGTGAGTAATTCCTTCGGTTTTGGCGGCTCTAATTGCAGCTTGGTTTTGGAGCGCGTATGAGCGGCATCACTGTGTATGTAGATGCCGTAGGGCTGTGCGGCCCGGGCTTGGACAACTGGGCTGCAGCCCAAGTGGTGCTTAAGGGCCAAACTGCCTACAGCGCAACCGCTACGGTAATTGCAGCCTCAAGCTACTTGCCTGCTGCCGAGCGCCGCAGAGTGGGTACGGCTGTGAAGCTGGCACTTGCCACCGCAACAGATGCACTGAACGAGGGGCACTACCAAGCCAGCGATTTACTCTCGGTGTTCAGTTCTTCAGGGGGTGATGGCGACAACTGCCACTCGATATGCGAAGCACTGGCTTCGCAAGACCGGCTTATTTCACCTACGCGGTTTACCAACTCGGTGCATAACGCACCGTCTGGGTATTGGGGCATTGCGCTGCAAGCCAAGCCCGCCAGCACCAGCCTGTGCGCATTTGACGGCAGCTTTTCGGCGGGCTTTTTAGAGGCCAGCACGCAAGCTATTGCGGCGCAGGCACCGGTGCTGTTTATTGCCTATGACACGCCTTACCCTGAGCCCTTGCGTGCGGCCAGGCCGATAGCCCACAGCATGGGCGTAGCACTGGTGGTGAGCCCCCAAGCTACAGCTGCCAGCCTAGCTAGCGTGAAAATCAGCCTTGGCAAAGCCGTACCCACCGCGATGCACAACGCAGACCTAGAGGCTTTGCGCCACAACGTACCGGCAGCGCGCGCTTTGCCTATGCTGCATGCCTTGGCCTGTGGCTACAAAAATACCTTGCTGGTGTTGGAGATGTTTGACAACCAGCAGCTCTTGCTTGAAGTTGACGCATTGAAATGACCCATGCTGTGGCACAAGCACTGAAGCAACCCATACTTGGCGCTGCAGACATTGCACGTCTCATTCCGCACCACGGCAGCATGTGTTTACTGGCGCAGGTGCTCCACTACGATGCGCAAAGCATCCACTGCACGGCAGTGTCGCACCGTTTGCAAGACAACCCACTGCGCGAAAACGGGATGCTGCACGCCGTGTGTGGCGTAGAGTACGCGGCACAGGCAATGGCGGTGCACGGTGCACTGTTGTCTGGCGGCAACCAACCGCCCCGGGGCGGGCGTTTGGCCAGTGTGCGCACTGTAGAGCTGTGCACGCACCGGCTGGACACAGTCACTGGCGACCTGTGCATCCATGCTGTCCAGATAATGGGTGACAGCAACAGCATGGTCTACGAATTTACGGTGGGCAGCTTTGACACTACCTTGCTTAAGGGCAGGGCGACGGTCGTGCTTGTGCCCCTTACCTCTACTGAAGAAAAAACACCATGACCGATATGAAGCGCGCAATAGTGACCGGTGGCAGCGGTGCCTTGGGCTGTGCAATTTGCGAGCGTTTAGCGCTAGATGGCTTTGCCGTATATATCCACGCTAACAGCGCACTGGCAACAGCGCAAACCTTAGCGCAAAAAATTACCGATGCAGGTGGCGTGGCCACTGCAGTGCAGTTTGACGTGACAGATGCGCAGGCCACCCGCAGCGTACTAGAGAAGTTGGCTGAGGAAAAAGCTTTTCAAGTGATTGTGAACTGTGCAGGTATTCACGACGATGCCGTCTTTGCAGGTATGAGTACAGCGCAATGGAGCAGTGTGATTGACGTATCACTTAACGGTTTTTTTAATGTGACGCAGCCGCTGATGCTGCCCATGCTGCGCACACGGCACGGCCGCATTATTAACATTTCTTCGGTGGCCGCCATAGCGGGTAACCGTGGGCAAGTGAACTACGCAGCCGCTAAAGCGGCCTTGCATGGCGCTACCAAATCATTGGCGCAAGAGGTTGCCAGCCGTGGGGTAACCGTTAACGTAGTTGCACCAGGCATTATTGAGTCCCCAATGATCGCCGGGGTTTTTGATGCCGAGTCTATTGCCCGCATCGTGCCCATGAAGCGGGCTGGTACGTCGCAAGAAGTAGCGGCTTTGGTGGCTTTCCTGGCCAGTAAAGAGGCCGGCTACATCACTGGGCAAATCATCTCCATCAATGGCGGCATGATTTGAAGACAGCGTAGGCGGTATTGCGGTAAGTCCAACGCCAGCCTGCGCTCACTGCGTTTGTGGGCGGTCCAGTGTCATGAGTGACCGGTCACCGTCAGTCAGTGTGGTTTCCACAGTGTGCACGTAGCTATTGTCGCCCGCCAGCCTTATTTCTTTCAGCGTGATAAACAGCTTGCTGGTTTTGGGTTTTAACACCAGCTGCCATTTACTCGCTGGGCCCGACAGCTTCCAGTTAAATGACTGCTCAATACTCAGCTGGTCGCCTCTGAAGGTGGCTGTCAGACTTTGCACCAGCGAAGCCATGTCGGCAAAATCATCTAGCGACATAGTGCGTTTGAAGGTGCCGCGTTCAATAGACACTTTGCTACCCTCAATCACCAGCGTCTCTGGCCGTGGCAGTTGGGTGCGCTTTTCCAGTCGGTTGGGGGCTTGAAAAACCAACTCACCGTTCGATTCAACGGGGTCATCCAGAATTTTGATGAACTTACGCTCTGCAAATTTTGCCTTCACACTTTGGCTGCTGGCAAACAAGCGCATCAGGCTGGGCATGTCAATATCGGTTGCCTGGGCAGACACGCTCAATAGCAGCATGCATACCGAAACGAAGACGGAAAAGTAATTCATGTTGGGGCCTGATTTTTTTGCCAAAAATCAAAAAAGTTAAACCAGTTGTAAGGAGACTTCGTGCAATAGTGCTCTATCAGCTCTACATAACGCACCATAGCCAGATGCGCTGACGCTGCACGCTCGGCAGGGGGTACTTTTGAAAAATCCATCACCGGTTCCAGGTGAATGGTGTACCTGTTGCCGCCATGGTAGATGCCCACCATAAAAAATACCGGATGTTTGAGCATAGCCGCTAGCCGAAAAGGGCCCTGCGGAAAGCTAGCCTGCGCGCCCAGCAAAGGTAGCTCGACATTACCTGTGCTGCCGATCGAGCGGTCTGCTAGCACGCCAATTAAAGCACCAGCAGCCAATTGGTCGCGCACTTGCAGCATGGCGTTGGCATTGCCCAGTGAAATAATCTCTTGCTGCGCCGCAGGGTTAATGGCGTGCAACAGCTGCTTGATGTTGCGGGCATTGTCTTCGTACATCAGCAAAATCATTTTCAGGTCAGGGTGCTGGCGTGCAATGCTGCGCACGCTGTCAAAGCTGCCCATGTGCGCGCCCATCAGAAACAGGCCCACGCCTTGGCTGGCCATGCCCAGCGCTTGGTTGTCTGTGTCTTTTATTTGTACATCAAACAAATCCATGCGGCCATTGAGCCAGTACACACGGTCCAGTGTGACGGCGGCAAAGCAGTACAAGTGCTTAAAAACTGCGCCAGCGCGGTAGCTTTGACCAGGAATGCGGGCTAAAAAATCACGCGATGCGCGCCGCGCTGTGGGGGATGAAATGTAAAAATAGGCCACGATAAACACCAACACCCAGCGCGAGATACGCCTGCCTAGGTGCAAGGCTATCCACGTCATCACCCGCAGCGCCAGCATGTTGCCACGCTCGGTTTGTGTTGCCCAGTTGTGCGCGTTCTCGGTGTCGGCAGGCTTTGCTGCGTGTGTGCCCGGTGGTGCTGGCGGTGGTGTGCTGGGCATGCGTTTTAAGAGCCTGCAGGCGTTGGCGAGGGGGCTATGCGCAACTGCCCGCTGCATGCCAGCACCGCGTCTGCGCCTTCTGCGCTAACAGTGTGTACCGTAAATTTAGACTCCCCAGGGTGGACGGCAGTTAGTTCAATGCGCACAGTGTCACCGGGCAGCACGGCAGCTAAAAACTTGGTGTTAACCAGCGTGTACTGGTCTGGCGTGCGGCCCCACTGGCTTTGCGCCTGCGCCATGACCCGCTCTAGCAGCAGCACGCCCGGCAAAATTGGCTGTCCCGGAAAATGGCCCGGAAAGCAGGCGTGGTCTGAAGGGATATGTAGGCTGGGCATAGCTAAATTGTCACAAAGAATCACGCAGGCCCAGTAGTTTTTAGCAAGGCCAGTAGTGCTTCGCGCGGCAGCTTGCTGGTGCCGTTGCGCGGTAAACGGGCTATGAGTTTGAGCGGGCGCGGTAAAAACGCAGGGGCTATTTTGCGGCGCAGTTCGGCCAGCAAAGTCTCTGCGGTGTGGGCCGGGGCTACGGCTACGGCGGCTAAGCGCCCAGTGTTGCCCACGCCTTCTGTATCTGCACCTTGCACTACAAAAGCGCCATCGGTCACGCCGGGAATTGACAAAAGCTGGTGGTTTAAATGGTCTAGCGTGGTGCTTTTGCCGGCAATGTTCACCATGTCTGCCGTGCGGCCATGCAGTACAAATACGCACTCGCCTTTAAGCTCCAGCATGTCGTTCACGGGCACGCTGCCTTCTACCTGCAGGCCACTGGCAAATGAAGTGCCGTCAGTTTGCGCAAGCGATATTCCATCAAAAGTAGTCCAGTCGGCGGTGTGGGTGGTGCGGCGGGTGGCGAGCTGGCCAGTTTCGGTGCTGCCGTAAATCTCTAGCAGCGGAGCACCTGTTTTTTGTTCGGCTTGCAGGGCCAGTGGTGCGGCCAGCGGCGCTGTGGCACATACCAGCAGGTCAATCGGTGAGGGCGCCTGTACCTCGGTAATGAACGCGCGCAAATGAAACGGCGTGGTCACCAAGGCACGTGGCCGCGGTACGCTGGCCATGGCGCGTTCTATGTCAGCGGGGTAAAACGGCTTGCCTGATTCAAACGCACAGGCGTTTTGCAGCGCAATCAGCACCGTCGATTCAAAGCCGTACATGTGCTGCGGCGGCACAGTGCCCACAATGGTATAGCGGCTACCGGCCACGATACCCAGGCGCGCACCTTCGCTTTGCACATTCACCACCAGCTTGCCCCAGGTTTTGCGGTGCGGCAGGGGCAGCCCAGTGCTGCCGGAGGTAAATACACAGGCTGCTACATGGCCCTGTGCAATCATGGGAACCTGCGGCGCCATGTGCACTGCAGCCTGCAAGAGCCATGGGGCAATCTGTACCAGCGGTAACTTTATGACGCAAGCAGCTTCGTCGGTCAAGCAGTACAAGCCAGTGTGCGTGCTGGCCAAATTGGCAATCAGCTCTTCGGTGTGTGTAGACGGTAGCAAACAGCTTTGCCCACGCACCTGCGCGGCCCCGAAACCCACGGCAAAGGCGTAACGGTCTTGGCAAGCCAGCAGCACGTACTGTGTGCTCGGCAGTTGCGCTGCGCAGGCTTGCACGTCGGCCAGGTACTGCGCTGCAGACACTGCTAAGCCCTGGCGGTAAGCCAAGGGACGGGTTAGGTCGGCGTGGGTAATGAGCGGCAACATAGGACGCGGCATTACAGCTTGTCAGCCACTGGGTGGCCTGGTGCCGGTACCAGAGCTTGCGGCACAGCCCGGTGCTGGTTGTAAGCGTCAAACCCCTGCTTCATGCTGGCGTGGTCAAACTGCCTGAACAGCCGCTTGCGCAGTGCATATTCGCCTACAAAAAACACCGCCACAGAAGGCCACTGCAAGAGCACGGCAAAGGTAGACCAGGCTGCCAGCGGTGCTGCAAAAAAAAGCGCAATAGACAGCGCGCAAGTGCCCAAGAAAAAAACCACCCATGCCACCGTAACTTTACGTGCATAGGCTTCAATCTCAGGCGGTAGCTGCTTATGCACCATGCGCGCAAACGTCACCACCAGCGGTGTAGCGCCTGCCACCAGGGCGTGGCCAAACACCCAAGCCAGCAGCGCATTAGTGCCCACATGCTGCACAAAATACAGTGCCTGCGCGTTCGATACTACAAACGGCCATACGTGCCATAAAAATACCGCTACAGGCAGCGTGGCCACCAGTATGGCCAGCGCGTAGCGCAGCGCCGTGTGCAACTTAGGGTGGGTGGGTGAGGGCGGCTGCGCGCTGAGTTTTTTTGCCACCCACTGAAAAACAAACACCACCAGTGCAATGGCAGGTACGCCTAAGGCCAGCGCTGCTGCAATGGCTTGGCCTTGCGGCAAAATCAGCGCAAAGTGGCTGGCCAGCGCATAAAGTGCTATCACTGCAACAATGCATGCGCCTTTGAACAATCCACTCACTTGGGGTAGCGCTGCGTTGGTTCAGATGGGCTAAGCCAAGCTTACTTGGTGCGCTCTTGCGCAATGTAGCTGCTTAGCGCGCGTATGGAGGCAAAGCTTTCTACGTTGCGCGGGTCGTCAGAGCGCATTTGAAAGCCATAGCGCTTAGACACTGCCAGCGCAATTTCTAAAATATCAATCGAGTCCAAACCCAGGCCGTCGCCATACAGTGGGGTGTCGGCGGTGACCTCGCTGGGGGCAACTTCTAAGTTAAGCGCGCTAATGAGCAGCGCAATGACTTCTGACTCCAGTTCGTGCTGCGGTACCGCGATGCTTGCTGTTGCTGCTGGGGATTCCATTAAACTTAGCCTATGGTTGGAATTAGATAAACAATATTTTATCATTCGTTGTTTTGCCAAGTGCCGCACCCAGAGGCGGTATTTGCCCCCCATGTAGCCCAACCCAAGCTAGCCCCCTAACTGCTTTCACCTTCTACTTTTAGCCCACTTTGCCATGCCCGTTGCCCCGTCCGCCACCCATTTGGTGCTGATCCCCTGCTACAACCCCGGTGCCAAGGTGGTTGAGATGGTGCGCAGCGTGCGCCAGCGGTGGGCCCCGGTGTGGGTAGTGGTTGACGGCAGCACCGACGACAGCACCCGTTTGCTGTGCGATTTGGCAGCCCAGGACGATGGGCTTACAGTGCTGGTACTGCCCACCAACGGCGGTAAAGGCAGCGCCGTGCTGCACGGCATCACACAGGCACTTAAGCAAGGCTTTACCCACGCCCTGACCATGGATGCCGACGGCCAACACCCCGCAGACCTGATCGGCCAGTTCATGGCCCGCTCTATGGCTACGCCTGCTGCTATGATTTTAGGTAAACCGGTGTTCGATGCCAGCGCCCCAGCCCTGCGCGTCAACGGCCGCAAAGTGTCTAACACATGGGCCAACCTGGAAACGCTGGGCGCAGGCGTAGGCGACTCGCTGTACGGCTTTCGCGTCTACCCCTTGCTGCCACTAAGCACCATCATGCAGCGCAGCCGCTGGATGCGCCGCTTCGACTTCGACCCCGAAGTGGCCGTGCGCCTGTGCTGGGAGGGCGTTAAACCCATCAATATCGACGCACCCGTCAAATACTTCAGCCTGGAGGAAGGTGGCGTGTCCCACTTTAAGTACCTGCGCGACAATGTGTTGCTGACGTGGATGCACACCCGCTTGTTTACCGAGTTTTTGGTGCGACTGCCGTGGCTGCTGGCGCGGCGGAAATCGTAGATTTTGTTGTTACCACTGCCCTGTCAATTTCAGAAATTTTGCGCATGATTAATCCAAAGGATCATTATGTTGGCTGGGCTTTATTGCTCTATGAGCTAGAGGATGCCCACGAGCATTTAGGTGTTTTAATTAAAGACATGGTCTCGGATCCTGAGTATTCTGATGTGGAATTTCGTATTCAGCTGGGGCATGTGTACGCTCACCTTAATCGTGCGTGGTATCGGCGCAATGTGCCTGAGGATATTCCTAAAGAACAATGGGATAAAGCTACCGAATTTCCTAGCGACATAGGGCCATTGGTGTAAACGCGGTCAGGTACGCAAAGCTCACTGCCTGTCAGCGCGGGCTACGCGTTACTTCTTTCTTACGCTTCGTATCTGATACCCATGGTGAGGCGCAGCGTGTCGGCGATAATGCAACCATGTCCGACATCCTCCAAAAAATCGTAGAAGTAAAACACCAGGAAATCGCAGCGGCGGTCAAAAAAACGCCCTTTGCTGCCATGCGCGCTGATGCAGAAAGCCGGGTGCTGGTGCGCGACTATGTGGGCGCTATGCGGGCCAAGATTGCAGCGGGGCAGGCGGCTGTGATTGCCGAGGTGAAGAAGGCAAGTCCCTCTAAAGGCGTGCTGCGCGAGGCGTTTTTTGCCGCCGATATTGCCCAAAGCTATGCCGATGGCAATGCCGAGACCAAGAAGAAAACCGAAGCGCTGGTTAACGCTGCGTGCTTGTCAGTACTTACTGACCGACAATTTTTCCAAGGCGAGCCTGACTTTTTGCGCCAAGCGCGGGCCAGCTGTCCGCTGCCGGTGTTGCGCAAAGACTTTATGGTCAACCCCTACCAAATCTACGAATCGCGGGCCATGGGCGCAGACTGTATTTTGCTGATTGCTGCCTGCCTTGATGATGCGATGATGGCCGATCTGCAGGCCATAGCGCTGGACTTGGACATGGCGGTGCTGGTGGAGGTGCATGACCGCGCCGAGCTAGCGCGTGCGTTGAAACTGAAAAACGTGCCCCATAAAACCATGCTGGGCATCAATAACCGCAACCTTAAAACCTTCGAGGTTAGCCTGCAAACTACCTTGGGCATGCTGGCCGATGTGCCAGCCGACACCCTGCTGGTGACCGAAAGCGGCATCACCAGCCGGGACGATGTGCAAACCCTGCGTGCAGCCGGAGTGCATGCCTTTTTGGTCGGCGAAACTTTCATGCGCGCTGAGGAGCCAGGGCTGGCGCTGGCAGCATTGTTTGGCTAAGTAGGGTGGCTGTACAAAACCTTAACTACCCAACAATACTCCTATTTTCATAGCTGCTTGTGCAGCATTTCCTTGGGACAGAGGCCGATTTGACTCTTAATTTGTTCGGTGAAGACACTGGCCATAGCACCAGCGCCCAGGCAGTGCAGTGCCTGCAAAGCTGGCAGCCCAGCGCGTGGCCAGTGGCCGCCGACTGGCAGCCACTGGTGGGCCAGTTTGCCGCCAGCAGCGCCTGCGCTGCGCTGGGCCAGTACCTGCAGCAGCGCCTGGCTGCGGGTGCCACCATCTACCCGGCGCAGCCCCTGCGCGCTTTGGCGCTGACTGCGCTGGCAGATGTGCGGGTGGTTATCCTGGGGCAAGACCCTTACCATGGCCCCGGCCAGGCTGAAGGGCTGGCCTTCTCGGTAGCGCAAGGGGTCAAAATACCGCCCAGTTTGCGCAATATCTTTAAAGAACTGCAGCGCGACCTGGGCTTGCCGCCCCCCCGCCACGGCAGCCTGCACCGCTGGGCCCAGCAAGGTGTGCTGCTGCTGAACACCACCCTTACCGTAGAAGATGCCCAGCCCGCAGCCCATGCCAAGCAGGGTTGGCAGGTACTTACTGACGCAGTTATCCAAGCCTGCGCTCAAAAAACCAGCCCTGTCGTATTTTTGCTGTGGGGCAGCCACGCACAGGCCAAGCTGCCTTTGGTGGCCATGCACAACCACAATGCACGCCATACCGTGCTGACAGCCAACCACCCTTCGCCACTGTCCGCCCTGCGCCCGCCCGCGCCATTTATGGGCTGCGGGCATTTCAGTGCGGCGCGGGCGGCCGTAGCGCGCAGTGATGCTGCCGCCGCCAGTACGCTATTTATTTAATAGCTGCTTGTGCAGCATTTCCTTGGGCCATAGGGCTAAAATGCTTAAAAAACTGGTTGTAAAGGCCCGTAGAGCGTTAGTGAAAAGTGTTTCAGCACGCCCAGCCGGCGCCACAGGTTCCAATCTTCTTCTGCTACGGCTACGGACAAGCGTGTTTGGTAACACTAAATACCATCAAATTAGTGAAATCCCTAGGCCAGAGCTGCAAATTAGTACCATGCCTCGCAGTTTAAATACCATCATTGGCTTGCTAAAAGCCTATTCTTAGACCCAGCAACGGTGCGGCTTTGCAGCGTTGTAAATTTCTTAACCCAACGTCTAGCTCTAGGAGACATCGAATGAAATTCAAATCCACCCTTGTGTGCGCAGCAGTACTGGCTCTTTCGGGCGCAACTTACGCTGCTACAGAACTCGTCGTAGCCACCGTCAACAACGGCCACATGATCGAGATGCAAAAACAGACCAAGAACTTTGAAGCGGCCAACCCCGACATCAAAGTGAAATGGGTCACCTTGGAAGAAGGCGTACTGCGCCAGCGCGTTACCACCGACATCGCCACCAAAGGCGGCCAGTTTGATGTGATGACCATCGGTATGTACGAAACCCCGATTTGGGGCAAAAAAGGCTGGCTGCAAGAGCTCAAGACCGATGCCGCTTACGACGCTGATGACATATTGCCCGCCATGCGCGGTGGCCTGTCAGTGGATGGCAAAATGTACGCCGCACCTTTCTACGGCGAAAGCTCGATGCTGATGTACCGCAAAGACCTGGCTGACAAAGCAGGCGTGCAAGTGCCGGACCGCCCTACTTGGACACAAATCAAAGACCTGGCCGCTAAAATTCACGACCCTAAAAATGGTGTCTACGGCATTTGCTTGCGCGGCAAGCCGGGCTGGGGCGACAACATGGCTTTCTTGACCACCTTGGTCAACACCAACGGCGGCCAGTGGTTTGACATGGGCTGGAAGCCACAGTTGGAATCCAAGCCATGGAAAGACTCCATCAATTTCTACGTGGACCTGCTCACCAAGTACGGCCCTCCAGGCTCTGCAGCCAACAGCTTTAACGAAATTTTGGCACTCTACAACGAAGGCAAATGCGGCATGTGGATCGATGCCACCATCGCAGCCTCTTTTATTACCGACCCAAAGCAGTCCAAAGTAGCTGACAAAGTAGCTTTTGCACAAGCACCTACCGCCGTTACGCCCAAAGGCGCTAACTGGCTCTGGGCCTGGGCGCTGGCCATACCTGCGGGCACCAAAAACGCAGACGCAGCGCAAAAGTTCATCACCTGGGCTACCTCTAAAGAGTACATCAACTTAGTGGGCAACAGTGTTGGCTGGGGCTCTGTGCCCACCGGTACACGCAAAAGCACCTACGCTAACCCCAAGTTCATAAGTGCAGCCAAGTTCGCATCTGCAGAGCGTACGGCCATCGACACTGCCAACCCTAGCGACAGCACCTTGCCTAAGTCACCCTACGTGGGCGTTCAGTTTGCCGCTATTCCTGAGTTTCAGGCCATTGGCGCAGCAGTAGGCCAAGAGATGACCGCCGCTTTGGCAGGCAAGAAAACAGTAGACGCTGCCCTCAAAGCAGCGCAAGTGATCGCCGAGCGCGAAATGAAAAAAGGCGGCTACTACAAGTAATTTCTGAAAAGTGAGTTTGACATACGTCCGTTAAAGGATGGCTTACCCGGAGCCACTTGCCCCAAGTGGCTCCGGGTCTTTTAGGGTCTACCAGAGTGAAAAATAGATTAATCCCGCGCCTGCTATTGACCCCGGCCGTTCTGACGCTGTTCTTATGGATGATTGTTCCCTTGGTAATGACGCTGTATTTCTCGGTCATTCGGTACAACCTCATGCAGCCAGAGCAAGTGGGTTTTGTAGGGCTGGAGAATTTTCAGTACTTTGTCACTGACCCGTCTTTTTGGACCTCAGTTACCAACACGGTCTTGCTCTTAGGCAGTGTGATTGTGATTACCGTGGTGCTAGGCATTGGCCTGGCGTTGTTGATCGACGAGCCTTTTGCAGGCCGCAACATCGTGCGCATGTTGCTAATTTCCCCATTTTTCGTCATGCCCACAGTCAATGCCTTGCTGTGGAAGCACATGATGATGAACCCCATATACGGTGTTTTAGCCCAGGTATGGATATTTTTTGGTGCCACACCCGTGGACTGGCAGACGGACTGGCCCTTGCTCAGCGTCATCATCATGATTGCTTGGCAATGGCTGCCGTTTGCAACCCTTATTTTTATGACGGCACTGCAGTCGCTGAACCGCGAACAGCTTGAAGCATCGCGCATGGACGGCGCAACCTACCTGCAGCAAGTGCGCTACATGTATTTGCCACACCTTGGCCGCTCGGTGGCTGTGGTGATCATGATTGAAATGATATTTTTGATCAGTGTGTTTGCGGAGATTTTTATAACCACTGGTGGCGGCCCAGGCGATGCCAGCACCAACATGGCGTTTTTAATATTTAAGCAGGCCTTGCTAAATTTTGATGCCGGCGTGGCCTCCGCAGGGGCACTTTTCGCAGTAATTTTGGCCAACATTGCGGCGGTATTTTTGATTCGCATGGTCGGTAAAAACTTGGACTAACACCATGAGAGTACCCACAAAGCAAAAAATTCGACCAGGTAATGTGCTGCGCATAAGCGCGGCCTGGCTGGTCACTCTGGTGCTATTTTTTCCATTGGGATGGTTATTTTTAACCGCGTTTAAAACCGAGCTGCAGGCTATTTCAGTACCTCCGTTGGTGTTGTTTACCCCCACCTTGGAGAATTTTCACGAGGTGCAAGAACGCAGCGACTACATGCAATACGCCCTGAATTCGCTGATTACCAGCGTAGTGTCCACCTTGCTAGGTTTGGCCATTGCGGCGCCTGCAGCGTATTCCATGGCATTTTTCAGCACCAGGCGAACGCGGGATATTTTGATGTGGATGTTGTCTACCAAAATGATGCCCGCTGTGGGTGCCTTGGTGCCTATTTATGTGTTGGCGCAAAAGAGCTCTTTGCTGGACACACGGCTTGGCTTGATCATCATCTTCACACTGTCTAACCTGCCCATCATGGTGTGGATGCTGTACTCACACTTTAAAGACATACCTGGCGAAATCTTAGAGGCTACGCGCATGGACGGCGCTACGCTGTGGCAAGAGTTCACGCGTGTTCTACTGCCGCTGTCCTTAGGTGGCTTCGCCTCTACCGGGCTACTGTGCTTGGTGCTGAGCTGGAATGAGGCATTTTGGTCGCTCAACCTGAGTGCGGCCAAAGCCGGCACGCTGGCCACCCTGATCGCCTCGTACTCAAGCCCTGAGGGTTTATTTTGGGCCAAGCTGTCAGCAGCGTCGCTCATGGCCATTGCGCCGATTGTGGTTTTTGGTTGGTTCAGCCAAAAGCAACTGGTGCAGGGCCTGACCTTTGGCGCTGTCAAATAATTTAAAAATAAGATTAGGAATATCCCATGGCCTTCTTACAGCTTAACGGCGTGGAAAAATATTTTGGTGATGCCCATGTCATTCGGGGCATTGACTTGCAAATCAAAGCGGGTGAATTTATTGTCTTTGTGGGGCCCTCAGGCTGCGGCAAGTCAACCCTGCTGCGCTTGATTGCAGGGCTAGAGTCTGTTGATGCTGGCGCTATCGTGTTAGATGGCCGTGACATTACGCAGGAGGCCTCGTCTAAACGCGATTTGGCCATGGTGTTTCAAAGCTATGCGCTGTACCCGCACATGAGTGTGTACGAGAATATGAGCTTTGCCTTGAGCTTAGCCAAGGTGGACGAGAAAATTATCCGCGAGAAAGTGGAGCGTGCAGCCAGCATCTTAGACCTCACCCCCTACCTTGCGCGCACACCCAAAGATTTATCGGGCGGCCAGCGCCAACGTGTGGCCATTGGCAGGGCGATAGTGCGCGAGCCCAAGGTGTTTTTGTTTGACGAGCCCTTGTCTAACCTGGACGCAGCGCTGCGCGGCCAAACGCGCGTCGAAATCGCCAACCTGCACCGCGCGCTGGGTGCCACCACGATTTATGTAACCCACGACCAGGTGGAAGCTATGACGCTGGCTGACCGCGTGGTGGTTTTGCGCGATGGGCAAATTGAACAGGTGGGCACCCCGCTTGAGCTGTATGACCGTCCGGCCAACCAGTTTGTAGCGCAATTCATTGGCACACCGCGCATGAATGTGCTGGCTTTCAAAGATATTGAGCCTTTACTAGGAGCACTGAATTTGCCAAGCAACGAAGCGGGGTTTATAGGGCTGCGGCCAGAGAGCGTAACGGTTGTGCAGGCAGGCACTGGTCAGCTGCAGGCCAAGATTGAGATCATTGAATCCCTGGGTGCGGAAACCTTGATTTATGTGCGCACGCCATCAGGCGTTCAGCTGGTGGCACGCCAGACGGCCCGCACCCAACTGCGTGTGGGTGACGCTGCGGGGGTGCAGATAGACATGGCGCAGGTGCATGTTTTCAGTGACACAGGGCGCGTACAAAGATCTCCCTCCCTTACCGTTTCAAAAGGTTAATCCGCAGATGACTTCTTCTTTGACATACTGCATGCTGCATTTGGGTCTAGGCTCTTTCCATCGTGCGCACCAAGCTGTGTACATGCACCAACTTCAGCAAACGGGTGACCGCAGCTGGGCATTAGCGGGGGGCAACATTCGCCCAGACCTGGACGGCAGCATTGCCGCGTTGCTAAAGCAGAGCGGTGCTTACACGCTAGAGACAGTCACTCCCCAGGGCGAGCACAGCTATTTGCGGGTGGAATCTGTCCACACCGTGGTGCCATATGAACTAGGCATCCCCCAGCTACTGCGCATAGGCGCGGATGCCGATACCAGAATAATCTCGTTCACGGTGACCGAGGCGGGCTATTACCTGGACGCAAAAAACCGTATCAACATCAGCGCTGTTGACATTGCAAATGATCTGCTAGCTGCTGGCCTGCAGCGCGCAGGGCAAACCATTTACGGTGCATTGACGGCCATATTGCGCCTGCGCATGCTGCACAAATCTGGCCCTGTAACGCTGCTAAATTGTGACAACTTAAGGCATAACGGCGACCTTGCACGCGATGGACTTTTGCAGTTTATAGAGCTGATGGAAGATACCGAGTTGTACCGCTGGGTACAAGCTAACACCACCTGCCCTAATGCGATGGTAGACCGCATTACGCCGCGCCCCACAGCCGATGTAGCTTTGCGCGTGAAGGCCGCAACGAGCTGGGACGACCAGGCCGCGTTGATGGGCGAGAGCTTTATACAGTGGGTGATGGAAGACAACTTTATTGCGGGACGGCCCGCATGGGAGAAGGTGGGCGTAGAGATGGTCGAATCCGTTGCGCCTTACGAAGAGGCCAAAATTCGCCTGCTCAATGCCACGCACAGTTGCATTGCCTGGGCCGGCACATTGCAGGGCTATACCTACATCCATGAAGGCAGCTTGGACACTGTCATTCGCCAGTTTGCTTACGACTATGTGACTAACGACACGATTCCTGTGCTGCTGCCAAGTCCGCTGGATTTGGCGGCCTACCGCGACACCGTGCTGGACCGGTTCGCTAACCCTGCCATTGCCGATACCAACCAGCGTGTAGCAATGGACGGGTTTTCTAAAATTCCCGGTTTTATTGCGCCCACCATCCGCGAGCGCCTAGCGCGTAGCGCGCCGATCGACAGCGTGGCCATGTTGCCCGCGCTGTTTTTGGCCTACCTGCAGCAGTGGCATCGCCAAGCCATCCCCTACACCTACCAAGACCAGGCTATGAACCCCCAACAGGCCCATAGCATCTGCGAGGCTACAGACCCAGTAGAGGCTTTTTGCCATAACGCAGTGCTGTGGGGCGATTTACAGGCCAACCCACATTTGATTGCAGCAATGCAAAAAGCCTACCAAAGAGTTGAACACTTTATGAAAGTACACACCCAATGAGCACCCGCCTAGCCCAACGCCACGCTTTGCTTACTGGGGCCAATGGCGGCATTGGCCTGGCCGTGGCGGCGGCCTACGCGGCGCAAGGGGCAAGTTGCACGGTAGCCGACATAGCCGCCGCGCCCTCTGAGCGCCTGGGTGCACTGATGGCCCAGTGGCCTGGCCGTATTGCCTATGTCCAGGCCGACATTACACAGTCTGCACAGATTGAGGCCTTGCTAGCAACTGCGGTGCATAAGCTGGGGCCCATCCACGTGCTGTTTAACAACGCCGCTGTGTTTGACCTGGCGCCGTTGCTGGAAAGCGACGAGGCTATGTACGACAAACTTTTTGCCGTCAACGTGAAGGGCATGTTTTTTGTGATGCAAAAGGTACTGGCCCATATGGTGCAGTACCAGGTGCAGGGCAGCGTGATCAATATGGCATCGCAGGCAGGTAGGCGCGGCGAGGCTTTGGTGGCGCACTACTGCGCTACCAAAGCTGCCGTTATCAGCTACACCCAGTCAGCGGCGCTGGCCATGGCCCCGCACAAGATTCGGGTAAACGCGATATCTCCGGGCGTGATTGACACCCCGATGTGGAAGCACGTGGACTCCCTGTTTGCCAAATACGAAAATTTACCGCTGGGTGAAAAGAAAAGGCAAGTTGGCCTGGCCGTACCGCTGGGCTACATGGGTTCCCCAGACGACGTAGCCGGTGCTGCTGTATTTTTAGCCAGCCCAGAGGCTTCTTACATCACGGCGCAAACCCTCAATGTCGATGGTGGTTGCGTGATGAGCTAACCGCTGTGCACAATAGCGTATGACTACCCAAGACACATTGCACGTCCGGCAAAAGCAACCTCAGTTCGAGCATGCATTAGCCCGCAGCCCTTCGCTGGGTTATGAGGCCTCGGATGATGTGGGCTTTGTGCGTTGCCTCAACCATGGCTACCCCACACCGCTGGCGCGATGGCACTACCACGACGAGTATGAATTGCACTTGATAGTGGCCACATCAGGTAAAGCTTTTGTGGGCGACTACATTGGCTATTTTCAGCCCGGACACTTGGTTTTAACAGGCCCCAAGCTGCCGCACAACTGGATTTCTTTGGATTTGCCCGACAGTGGCGTGGCCGAGCGCGATTTGGTGATCCAGTTTTCGCATGAGCCCATCCTGGCGGCAAGCCATCAGATCAGCGAGTTGAAAGAAGTGCTGCCTTTGCTGGAGCGGGCCAAGCACGGCATCGAGTTCTTTGACATGTCGGAGCAGGCCATACACCATTGGCACCACGTTAAATCGCACAAAGGCTTGGCACGTTTTGCCGCGTTTTGTTCCTTTCTAAGCGATCTTGCGCAGTGCACCGAGTACCGTTTGCTGTCACATGTGCCCATGCAGGCCATGGACAACGACACCGAGCTAGACCATATCAATGGCATTGTGGGCCGTATCACGCAAAATTTGGCGGCACCGCTCACAGCGGCAGATTTGGCAACCGAGCTGGGCATGACCGAAAGCAAGTTCTCCCGGTTTTTCCGCCGCGCCACAGGCAATACATTCACCGATTTCGTCACCCGTATACGTATCAACCGCGCCTGCCAGCTGCTGATGGAGACCGACCAGTACATCGCGCAAATCGGCTACGAAGTGGGGTTTAACAATATCGCTAACTTCAACCGCCGCTTTCAAGACGTGAAAGGCACTACGCCTAGCGAATTTCGCAAGCAGGTAGAAACCCGCTTTGGCCACAAAGCAGAGCCTGATTTGTTGCACTAAGTGAACTCACATGCTATATATTAAATAGCTGCCTGTGCAGTATTTCCTTGGGCGATAGGGCTAAAAGCCTTAAAATATCTGCAAATTGCATTGCCATATTTAACCTGCCATCCAACTACGGTTTTAGTCACCCAAGCTGCCCATGCGCATATCGTCCAGGTAGTCGCATTCGATGTTGATGCTGGTTTTTTTACCTATGTCTGTAAAGCGTCTTTTCAGCCATTTTTGCGCGCATTCACGCCCTAAATCACGCAGCTTGTTCACCATCGCGCCATCGGTCGATGTTTTGCTGGACGCTGGGTAAGCCTCTAGCGCTTCGCCGCCATCAATACGGTGCAGCAGCACGGGCCGGTAGCGGTTGGTGTCCAAATTGCCACGCTCTAGCATACGGTTGACAAAGTCAATCGACCGCATTTGCGCCAGCAGGCTGGCGTTAAAGGTAAGTTCGTTGATGCGGTCCATGATGTCGGAGGCCTCGGTAGGGGCGGCATTGCGTGCCAGCGGATTAATCTGCACCAGCACCACATCGCTGGCATGGCAACGGTAAATTAGCGGGTGCATGGCCGGGTTGCCAGAGTAGCCACCGTCCCAGTAGTGCTCGCCGTCAATCTCTACAGCCTGGAACAGCATGGGCAGACAGGCCGATGCCATCAACGAGGCTGCAGTTAGGCGCTTACCGCTGAAAATTTCAGCCTTACCAGTATTTACATGGGTGGCCGATATAAAAATACGTGGTTCAGCCAGCCTGCCAATGCGTTCAAAGTCGAACGATTTTTCGACCAAGCGGCGCAGCGGGTTAATGTCCAACGGGTTAACTTGGTAGGGCGAGAGGTTACTTTGCACGGCAGGAGCGGCCATTTTCCAGCCGCCCATCCAAGCATCTACCAAGCTGCGCTGCAGGCTGCTGGCCGCACTCAAGCTGATAACTTCGTTCCAAAAGTTGGCCAGTGAGTCGCGCGCTTGCTCGTAGGGGTCACTTTTTTTGTCACGCGCCAATACAAAGCCATGGCCCAGGGCCAATGCGTTCATGGCCCCTGCACTGGCACCGCTGATGCCATCAATCTTCAGTCTACCGTCTTCGAGCAAGGCATCCAGCACACCCCAGGTAAAGGCACCGTGTGAGCCGCCGCCTTGCAGCGCCAAACTCACGGTTTTAGGCGCTGCTGTAGCAGGTGTTTTTATAGGCATTGAAAGTCAACTCCTGAAAGTAATGTGGGTAACGAATGCCGCACCAGAATACATCAGCAGTGTGAAGCAGCCTTGGCGAAATATGAATAAGCATGTAACGTGCCTTGTTAACAGCGCCGCTTGTTACAACGCCGCAACAGGGAGGCGAAGCTTGTAGGTCAAAATCTCTAAAAGCATGCCCTAGTTAAGCTGGGCCGCCTCATCACAAGTCTGCGCGTCATCGGCTGCTATAAATTTTGCTAAAAAGTACAGACGAACACCAAGTTCCGAGCGGATTGGCAATGGTTTGCAGAAAGATTTGACAGCGGGTAGATTTTTCTGGCATAATCAAAGGCTTCGCGCAAGTTGCAACAGCTAATTGCGCATATCCGCCCAAACGACGCGGGCCTAAGATTTTGTCTGGGCTGGTGGCGACGGGCCCAAGACTGGTTTCGGTGTATTTGCAAAGTGCAAGTAGCCGAAGGCAAGTTGGGAAGATTTGAAATGATCCAAACTGAATCTCGACTCGATGTCGCCGACAACACGGGCGCTAAATCTGTGCTGTGTATCAAGGTGCTTGGTGGCTCTAAACGCCGCTATGCCTCTGTAGGCGATGTGATTAAAGTGAGCATTAAAGAAGCTGCTCCACGTGCACGCGTCAAAAAAGGCGAAGTGTACAGTGCTGTAGTGGTGCGTACTGCCAAAGGCATTCGCCGCTCGGACGGCTCGCTGGTTAAATTCGACGGCAACGCTGCCGTGTTGCTTAACAACAAGCTGGAGCCAATCGGTACCCGCATCTTTGGACCTGTTACGCGCGAACTGCGCAACGAGAAGTTCATGAAGATCGTGTCATTGGCACCCGAAGTTCTGTAAGGTTAATACAGCCATGAATAAAATTCGTTCAGGTGACCAAGTGATTGTTATCGCTGGTCGTGACAAAGGTAAGCGCGGCGTTGTTTCGTTGCGCAAAGATGACAGCCATGTGGTAGTTGACGGCATTAACTTGGTGAAAAAACACACCAAGCCTAATCCGCTAAAAAACACCACGGGCGGCATCGTTGAAAAGACCATGCCAATCCACCAGTCCAACATTGCCATCTTCAATGGTACGTCGGGCAAAGCGGACCGCGTGGGTATTAAAGTCTTGGCTGATGGCAAGCGCGTTCGCGTGTACAAGTCCAGCGGCGAAGAAATCAAGGCAGCCTAAGAGGTACAACTAAATGGCACGTCTCAAACAACACTATCTCGACAAAATTGCACCTGACATGATCAAGCAATTTGGCTACAAGTCACCTATGCAGGTGCCACGCCTAAGCAAAATCACTTTGAACATGGGTGTGAGCGAAGCTGTAGCTGACAAAAAAGTTATGGACAACGCGGTCAGTGACATGACCAAAATCGCTGGCCAAAAACCGGTTGTAACCAAGGCTAAAAAGCCTATCGCTGGTTTCAAAATC
Organism: Polaromonas sp.; assembly: GCA_043778205.1. GTDB lineage: Bacteria > Pseudomonadota > Gammaproteobacteria > Burkholderiales > Burkholderiaceae_C > JAAFIP01. The sequence continues at coordinate 61,588 of JAYWGO010000177.1, forward strand.
CGCGAAGGATTGCCAATTGGTTGCATGGTTACATTGCGTGGTGAGCACATGTACGAATTCTTGGACCGCTTTGTCACTGTGGCTTTGCCGCGTGTACGCGACTTCCGTGGTATTTCGGGCCGTGCATTTGATGGCCGTGGTAACTACAACATCGGCGTTAAAGAACAAATCATTTTCCCTGAAATTGAATACGACAAAGTAGATGCTTTGCGCGGTCTCAATATCAGCATCACCACTACCGCTAAAACTGATGAAGAGTGCAAAGCACTGCTCACAGGTTTTCGTTTCCCGTTCAAGAACTGAGGTGAACTGTGGCTAAAATGGCACTCATTCAACGCGAACTTAAGCGCGACAAACTTGTCGCTAAGTACGCACCTAAATTCGCAGCGCTCAAGGCCATCATTAACGATGCCAAAAAGCCAGACGACGAACGCATGGCGGCACGTCTCGAATTGCAAAAACAACCGCGTAACGCAAACCCGACTCGCCAGCGTAACCGCTGCGCTATTACCGGTCGTGCACGTGGTACATACCGTCAGTTTGGTCTCGGTCGCATGAAAGTGCGTGAGATGGCGTTCTCGGGCGAAATCCCGGGCATGACCAAGGCCAGCTGGTAATCTCAAGCGAAGGAAAAATCAAATGAGCATGAGTGATCCTATCGCCGACTTGCTGACGCGTATTCGTAACGCGCAAATGGTTGCTAAAGTATCTGTGTCAGTGCCCGCTTCTAAAGTAAAAGTGGCCATTGCACAGGTTTTAAAAGACGAAGGTTATGTGGACGGCTTTAAAGTTGTTCAAGAAGCTGGCAAGTCTGAACTGGTTATTGCCTTGAAGTACTATGCAGGCCGCCCGGTAATTGAGCGTATTGAACGCGTCAGTCGCCCAGGCTTGCGCGTCTACAAAGGCAGTGGCGCTATTCCTCAGGTCATGAACGGCTTGGGTGTGGCAATTGTGACCACTCCGCAAGGTGTCATGACCGATCGCAAAGCGCGCGCTACAGGCGTGGGCGGCGAAGTGTTGTGTTACGTCGCTTAACGGCACATTGAAGGAGAAACTGAAATGTCCCGTGTAGGAAAAATGCCCGTCACTGTGCCAGCTGGCGTAGATGTGTCGATGAGCAACAATCAAATCAGCATCAAAGGTGCTGGTGGTACGTTAGCTGTTAACGCCAATGCGTTGGTAGTTGTTAAAAACGATGCTGGCAAGCTGACTTTCGCTCCTGCGGATGCGTCGCGTGAAGCCAATGCCATGAGCGGTACTCTACGCCAGTTGGTGAACAACATGGTAGTTGGTGTAACCAAGGGTTTTGAAAAGAAGTTGAACCTCGTTGGTGTGGGTTACAAAGCACAGGCTACAGGCAACAAGTTGAATTTGACCGTAGGCTATTCGCACCCTGTTAACTTTGACATGCCTGCGGGCATCAAGGTGGAAACACCTGCGCCAACAGAAATTATTATCAAAGGTGCTGACCGCCAACGTGTAGGTCAGATCGCCGCTGAGATCCGTGCTGTTCGTCCTCCTGAGCCTTACAAAGGCAAGGGCATCCGTTATTCGGATGAGAAGATCACGATCAAAGAAACTAAGAAGAAATAAGGAGCTGCGTTATGTTGACCAAAAAAGAGCAGCGTCTTCGTCGGGCACGCCAAACGCGTATTCGCATCGCCAACCAAGGCGTTGCACGTTTGAGTGTGAACCGTTCGAATTTCCACATCTATGCACAAGTTATCTCTGGCGATGGTTCAAAAGTAATTGCTTCGGCATCCACTTCAGAGGCTGAAGTTGTCAAAGCTATTGGTGCTTCTGGCAAGGGCGGTAACGTTGCGGCTGCAACGATGATCGGCAAGCGTATTGCTGAGAAAGCCAAAGCTGCTGGTGTTGATAAAGTCGCATTTGACCGTGCGGGTATGGCATACCACGGCCGTGTGAAGGCCTTGGCCGAAGCAGCCCGTGAAGCTGGTTTGCAGTTCTAACGAAACAGAGAATAAGCGAAGCGAGAAAAAGCATGGCTAAATTACAAGCAAATACACCAGCAAACGGTCCTGAAGACGGTTTGCGCGAAAAGATGATTGCGGTTAACCGCGTCACCAAAGTAGTCAAGGGCGGTCGTATCCTCGGTTTTGCAGCACTCACTGTAGTAGGTGATGGCGACGGACGCGTTGGTATGGGCAAAGGCAAGTCTAAAGAAGTGCCAGTTGCTGTTACCAAGGCCATGGAGCAAGCACGTCGCGGTATGCTCAAGGCCAATTTGAAAAATGGAACCATTCACCATCGCGTGTACGGTTCGCACGGCGCTGCAAACGTCATGATGTCACCTGCCCCAAAGGGTACTGGCATTATTGCAGGTGGTCCTATGCGTGCTGTCTTCGAAGTGATGGGCATTACCGATATCGTAGCCAAAAGCCACGGATCCACTAACCCCTACAACATGGTGCGCGCTACTCTGGACGCACTGAAGAAGTCGACAACCCCCTCAGAAGTCGCTGCCAAGCGTGGCAAGAGTATTGAAGACATCTTCGCATAACCGGGAGTACCATAATGACTACCCAAGTAACAGCCAAAACCAACCCTGTAAAAATTCAATTGGTGCGTAGCCCGATTGGTTGCAAAGAATCCCACCGTGCTACTGTGCGTGGTTTAGGTCTGCGCAAGATTCGTTCAGTATCTGAGCTGCAAGATTCACCAGAAGTGCGCGGCATGATCAATAAAATTAGCTACCTCGTGAAGGTTCTTTAATATGGAACTCAATACAATTTCTCCTGCCGATGGGTCTAAAAAAGCACGTCGCCGTGTGGGTCGTGGCATAGGTTCAGGACTAGGTAAAACTGCAGGTCGCGGACACAAAGGTCAAAAATCGCGCTCAGGTGGCTACCATAAAGTGGGTTTTGAAGGCGGTCAAATGCCATTGCAGCGCCGTCTGCCAAAGCGTGGTTTTAAATCGCATTTACTCAAATTCAATGCTGAAATCACTTTAACTAACCTAGAAGTGCTAGGTGCCGCTGAGGTGGATGTGTTGGCATTGAAGCAGGCAGGCTTGGTGGGTCAATTGGCTAAAGTCGTGAAAGTCATTCACACTGGAACTTTAACCAAAGCTGTCAAGCTGACAGGTATTGGTGCTACAGCTTCAGCTAAAGTAGCTATTGAAGCTGCCGGCGGCTCTGTTGCTGCTTAATTAAAATCTTAAGCAAAACTACAGGAACTACGCGCAGTGGCTACCCAATCCGCACAATTAGCAAAAACCGGCAAGTTCGGCGACCTTCGCCGTAGACTCGTCTTTTTGTTGCTGGCTTTGGTGGTCTACCGTATTGGTGCACATATTCCTGTACCTGGTATTGATCCTACACAGTTACAGGAATTGTTCAAAGGCCAACAGGGCGGCATATTGAGTTTATTCAATATGTTTTCTGGCGGAGCGCTGTCCCGGTTCACGGTGTTTGCTCTGGGAATCATGCCGTATATATCGGCTTCAATTATCATGCAACTACTAACCTATGTAGTTCCTACTTTTGAGCAAATGAAAAAAGAAGGCGAAGTAGGTCGCCGCAAGATAACCCAGTACACCCGTTACGGAACGCTAGGATTGGCGCTGTTCCAGTCTTTAGGTATTGCAATGGCTTTAGAAGGTTCGGCGGGCCTCGTGTTGTCGCCAGGTTTTGGTTTCCGTATGTCTGCAGTGGTGAGTTTGACTGCTGGAACCATGTTCTTGATGTGGCTTGGTGAACAAATTACCGAGCGCGGTTTGGGTAACGGTATATCTATCTTGATTTTCGGTGGTATCGCGGCAGGTCTTCCAGGTGCTATTGGTGGCTTGCTTGAGTTGGTTCGCACTGGAGCAATGAGCATATTGGTTGCCATTATTATTGTTGCGCTAGTGGTTGCTGTAACGTATTTTGTAGTTTTTGTAGAGCGTGGACAACGCAAAATTTTAGTGAACTATGCGCGGCGTCAAGTTGGCAATAAAGTGTATGGCGGTCAATCCTCCCATTTGCCTTTAAAGCTGAATATGGCAGGTGTAATCCCCCCCATTTTTGCATCTTCAATTATTTTGCTGCCCGCTACAGTGGTGAGTTGGTTCAGTACCGGTGAATCTATGCGTTGGCTTAAAGACATTGCAAGTGTGATGACACCTGGGCAACCTGTTTATGTGATGTTCTATGCTGCGGCAATTATATTTTTCTGCTTCTTTTACACCGCACTGGTTTTTAACAGCCGCGAAACCGCTGATAACTTGAAGAAAAGTGGCGCTTTCATCCCAGGTATCCGTCCAGGTGACCAAACTGCGCGCTACATTGACAAGATCTTAGTTCGCTTGACATTAATTGGTGCTTTGTACATTACTTTTGTATGTTTGTTGCCAGAGTTTTTGATTTTGAAATATAACGTACCGTTTTATTTCGGTGGTACCTCGTTGTTAATTATTGTGGTTGTTACGATGGACTTTATGTCCCAAGTACAAAACTACATGATGAGTCAGCAGTATGAGTCGTTGTTAAAGAAGGCCAACTTTAAAGCGTAATTTGGTTGTATAGCGTATTACGCTTGAACACTAATTTCCAATTTAAAGATTTGATTTAACACTCCAAGTTGAGAGTTTTAGGAGAAAAGACATGAAAGTGTCCGCTTCAGTAAAAAAGATTTGCCGTAATTGCAAAGTCATTCGCCGCAAGGGTGTTGTGCGTGTGATCTGTACAGATCCACGTCATAAACAACGTCAAGGTTAATTGAAAGATTTAGAGGAACGCTATGGCACGTATCGCTGGCATTAACATCCCGCCACATCAGCACGCTGAAATTGGTTTAACCGCTATCTTTGGTATAGGTCGCACCCGAGCACGCAAAATTTGCGAAGCAACAGGTATTGCTTACGCTAAAAAAGTCAAAGATTTGACCGATGGCGACCTCGAGAAGATCCGTGATGCTATCGCTACGATCACCATCGAGGGTGATTTGCGTCGCGAGACAACGATGAACATCAAGCGTTTGATGGACATCGGTTGCTACCGTGGCTTCCGTCATCGCCGTGGTCTTCCAATGCGTGGTCAACGCACGCGTACCAATGCACGTACCCGCAAGGGCCCGCGCAAAGGTGCCCAGGCGCTGAAAAAATAAGCCAGTAAAAGAGAAATAGTATGGCAAAAGCACCTTCAAACTCATCTTCGACCCGTGTTCGCAAAAAAGTCCGCAAGAATATTGCAGACGGCGTAGCGCACGTTCACGCGTCATTTAACAATACCATCATCACGATCACAGATCGCCAAGGTAACGCATTATCTTGGGCATCGTCAGGTGGCCAAGGCTTTAAAGGTTCACGCAAGTCGACACCTTTTGCAGCCCAGGTTGCATCTGAAATGGCTGGTCGTGCTGCTATGGAACAAGGCATTAAGAATCTCGATGTTGAGATCAAAGGCCCTGGCCCAGGCCGTGAATCTTCTGTGCGTGCTCTGGGCGCGCTTGGGATCCGGATTACATCTATTCGTGATGTGACTCCTGTACCGCACAACGGTTGCCGTCCTCAGAAGCGCCGTCGTATTTAAAGCACTGCTTTAGATAAAGTTAAAGCCGCTGAGCGAAGGCCAGCGGCTTTGGCTATAATAGAGGGTTGTTTTGAGCAATCTTCGTTTGAAACCCACCGCCAGTTCAGTATAAGTGTTCAGTTTTGAAAACTTTGCTGCTTTGGCTCCCGCAGCAAGTCCTGCGGTAGTTAAAAATCACGTGAACAAAGGAATATAAAGTGGCACGTCTATTAGGCCCTAAGGCTAAACTATCACGCCGTGAAGGCACCGATCTGTTCTTGAAGAGCGCACGCCGCTCAATTGCAGACAAAGCAAAATTCGACTCCAAGCCCGGTCAGCATGGCCGTACTTCAGGTCAACGCATGTCCGATTTCGGCTTGCAACTGCGCGAGAAGCAAAAAGTAAAGCGCATGTACGGCGTAATGGAGCGCCAGTTCCGCCGTTACTTTGAAGAAGCTGATCGCCGCAAAGGCAATACAGGCGCTAACTTGTTGTCGCTCCTAGAGTGCCGTTTTGACAACGTAGTTTACCGTATGGGTTTTGCGTCTACCCGCGCTGAAGCCCGCCAATTGGTATCGCACAAGGCCATGCTGGTTAATGGCCAATCTGTCAATATTCCTTCCTACATGATCAAAGTAGGTGATGTGGTGTCGGTACGCGAGAAGTCTAAGAAACAAATCCGCGTGGCTGAGGCGCTGCAACTGGCTGCACAAGTAGGCTTTCCTGCATGGGTCGAAACCAATGCGGATAAAACTGAAGCCACCTTCAAAAAGGTGCCTGATCGTGACGAATTTGCGGCTGATATCAACGAATCGTTGATTGTCGAACTGTACTCACGTTAATTCAAAGAAGCAGCCAAGACGTTGGCTGTGATCAAGCTCCCCGACACGGATGCATCTGTGCCGGGGTTTTCCAGCCTTACCGGTGTAACGAACTGGGGGCCATCCCAAGGAAGACTGCATGCAAACTACTCTGCTCAAACCCAAAACTATCCACGTTGAACAACTGGGCCACAACCGTGCCAAGGTAACTTTGGAGCCGTTTGAACGCGGTTACGGTCACACTTTAGGTAACGGTCTGCGCCGCGTACTTTTGTCGTCTATGGTGGGTTATGCTGCAACAGAGGTGACTATTGCTGGTGTACTGCATGAATTCTCGTCGATCGACGGTGTTCAAGAAGACGTAGTTAACATTTTGCTTAACCTCAAAGGCGTAGTATTTAAACTCCACAACCGTGATGAAGTAACGTTGTCACTGCGCAAAGACGGTGAAGGCATTATCACTGCAGGTGATATTCAAACGCCGCATGACGTCGAAATCATCAACCCAGAACATGTTATTGCTAATTTGTCACAGGGCGGCAAACTCGACATGCAGATCAAGGTTGAAAAAGGCCGTGGCTATGTGCCTGGCAGCATGCGCCGTTACGGTGACGAGCCTACCAAGTCGATTGGCCGCATTGTGTTGGATGCATCTTTTTCTCCAGTTAAGCGAGTGAGCTACACAGTAGAAAGCGCCCGCGTAGAGCAGCGCACCGACCTTGATAAATTGGTAATGGAAATTGAAACCAACGGTGCGATTACTGCGGAAGACGCTGTGCGTGCATCGGCCAAGATTTTGGTTGAACAACTTGCTGTGTTCGCACAGCTCGAGGGCAGCGAACTGGCTGCATTTGACGCGCCAACCCAGCGCGCCAGCCAGCAGTTTGACCCTATTTTGTTGCGCCCAGTGGACGAGTTGGAGCTCACGGTGCGTTCCGCCAATTGCCTCAAGGCAGAAAATATTTATTACATCGGCGACTTGATTCAGCGTACCGAAAATGAGCTGCTTAAAACCCCTAATTTAGGCCGCAAATCGCTCAACGAGATCAAAGAAGTGTTGGCTTCGCGTGGCTTGACTTTGGGCATGCGTCTAGAAGCTTGGCCACCAGCTGGGTTGGACAAGCACTAAACCGGTTAATTTTTAAATACAGAAGTGCACTAAGCTGACCAGCGAGGTGCAAAGAAACATTAGTTAGTTTAAGAGAATTTTTAAGCGCCCCATCGCATATACAGGGGCAAGTGCGTAGGTGGTACCTGATACGGCCATCTCGATTACATTGAAAGGAAAAGCACCATGCGCCACGGACAAGGACTTCGTAAACTCAACCGGACTAGCGAGCACCGTCTCGCTATGCTACGTAACATGATGAACTCGCTGATTCAGCACGAGGCCATCAAAACCACTTTGCCCAAGGCCAAAGAACTTCGCCGTGTTGTCGAACCGATGATCACGCTGGCCAAAGAGCCTACGTTGGCCAATAAGCGCTTGGCGTTTAACCGCCTGCGTGACCGCGACATGGTGGTTAAACTGTTTGCTGAACTCGGCCCACGTTACAAAACCCGACCAGGCGGCTATACCCGTATTTTAAAGATGGGTTTTCGTGTGGGAGACAACGCGCCAATGGCATTCGTCGAGCTGGTAGACCGCCCCGACACCAATGCAGCGGCAGATGCCACTAACGCATAACAAACCTACAGTATATTTACCTGTTTGCTCGCAAAGTTAGAGCATTCAAGGTAAAATAGAAATATGACGCGGAGTGGAGCAGCCTGGTAGCTCGTTGGGCTCATAACCCAAAGGTCGTTAGTTCAAATCTAGCCTCCGCAACCAATACACAACGCCAACCTTTTCGGTTGGCGTTTTTTTTCGTCTGCAATTCACATACACAGTTAATACCACTCACAGAAGTGGTTTTTTATTGATAATCAGGCTTATGCGTAAATCAAAACTTCAATCCGTTATGGGCGGCGGTACGGCCGATGATATTGAGGCTGGCTTTTATGAAGCCTTGCAAACTGGTGACATCGACAAGCTAATGGCCTGCTGGGCTGATGAAGATGACGTAGTTTGTGTGCACCCAGGCGGTCCGCGTGTGGTGGGTATCGAGGCAATACGCGCTGCATTTGACGGTATGTTTTCTAATGGCACGATCAAAGCCACACCCCAACGTGTACGAAAAATTGACTCTTTGGCCAGTGCAGTGCACAGCGTTTTAGAGAAAATTGAAGTGTTAACTGAAGATGGTCCGCGTGAAGCTTACGTGATTGCGACCAATGTGTACCATAAGACAGCCCAAGGCTGGCGCATGGTGGCGCACCACGCCAGCCCGGGCACGCCGCACGAAATGCGTGAGCTATCGGACGCACCTTTGGTGCTGCACTGAACCCATGCAATACCGTGCTCCACGATGGCTACCCGGCGGGCAGGCGCAAACAATTTGGCCTGCGCTCTTTGCGCGCCGCTATTTTGGTCCTAAACCACACTACAGGCGTGAGCGTTGGGACACGCCAGATGGCGACTTTATAGACGTTGACTTTGCCATACCTGTGCAAGCTGCTGCTTCTTTGGCGGCAATAGAAGTGCAGTCGCCTAATGCGCCGCTGTTAGTGCTTTTTCATGGCCTTGAGGGCTCGTCACACAGCCATTATGCCGAGGCCTTTGCGGACTGGGCGGCGCAGCATGGCATGCAGTATGTAGTGCCACATTTTAGAGGCTGCAGTGGGGAGATAAACCGCGCTCCTCGTGCCTACCATTCGGGTGACTACGAAGAAATAGGCTGGATTCTTGGCCGTTTGCGCCAGCAGATAGGCACGCGACCGATGGTGGCCGTAGGTGTTTCGTTGGGCGGCAATGCGTTGCTGCGCTGGGCACAAGAGGCGGGCGACACGGCGGTGCATACGCTGTGTGCAGTGGCTTCTGTGTGTTCACCGGTAGACCTGACGGCCGCCGGGCATGCGATCGGGCGTGGTTTTAACCGGCAGGTGTACACCCGCATGTTTCTGCGCAGCATGAAACCCAAGGCGCTAGAGCGCTTGGCACTGCACCCGCGACTTTTTGACCGGCAAAAATTGCTGGCCACACGCGATTTGTACGAATTTGACAACCTTTTTACCGCACCATTGCATGGTTTCAAGAATACAGATGATTACTGGCACCGCGCCTCAGCCAAACCCCATTTGCACCGTATCCGCATCCCTGCGCTGGTGCTCAATGCACTCAATGATGGGTTTGTGCCTGCCAACAGCTTGCCCGGGCGCAGCGAGGTAGGCCCTCATGTCACGCTGTGGCAGCCCCAGCATGGAGGGCATGTGGGATTTACGGCGGGTGGCGCGCCAGGGCATGTTCGCGCGCTGCCCGACGCGGTAGGCGGTTGGCTGAAAGCCCGCATTTAAAATCTAGCAGGTACATTCCAAAGAAGAACCATGGACGATATCGTACGCCAAGCCATGGCCAAATGGCCCCATGTGCCGCACTGCTTTGGCTGGCTTGGCCTGGACGCGCGCGGGCAGTGGTGGATGCGTGATGACCCATGCCAAGCGTTGGGCAGCTTTAGCAGTGGGCTGGCAGGGGCTAAAGGCTCGGAGCTGAAGCATGAAAAGCTGATCGATTTTATTCACCGCAATTACGCCGCTGATGCGCAAGGCCAGTGGTACTTTCAAAACGGCCCGCAGCGGGTGTATGTAGAGCTGCAAGCTACGCCCTATATATGGCGCGTACAAAGTGACTTTAGTTTAGTAGCGCATACGGGTTTGGCTGTGCATCCCCAGCGCTGCATTCTGGATGAGCACGGGCGCGTGTACATGGAAACCAGCGCCGGCTTTGGCCTGGTCCACACACAAGATGTAGGTGTAGCGGCCCAGGCCGTAGAGCAAGGCCTGTGGGTACCACAGCAAGCACTAGCAGGTGAACTTGCGCAGCGTTATGGCTATGTGCGCAGCCCGCAAGCACACCACGCAAGCGCAGTTAAATAGAACTTTTGCTATATAAATAATAGCTAAGTATGTAGCATTTCCTTGGGTTACAAGGCTAAAATGTTAAAAACCGCCATTAAGGCGGTTTAGAGTGGCTTACGTTAACTGCGTACTAGCGCAGCAAAAAACTATTTGGCCGCTACTGCAGCAGATGCGCCCTCTGCAGCGGCTGCAGCGACCCGCTCTGGCACTGCAAATTTGCTGCCTGCAGCATTGGTCATGTACACCACAGCACGGCCAATTTCGGCATCTTCGTAGTCACCGCCGCCTTGCGCACCCATTGCGCCCTTGCCTTTAAGGGCAGAGTTCCATAATGCTGGGTAGCCAGTGGCAATCCGTGCACCCCAAGCACCAACATCGCCAAATTTAGGCGCACCCGCTACCCCTGCGCCGTGGCAGGCAACACACTGGGCTTTGTAAATCTCTTCGCCTGCTTTCAAGGGGCGGTTAGCGTCCCGAATTTCTACAGTGCCTACCTTTTGAATCCGCATGGCCACGGTTTTTTGCAGCTCTTGCTCAGTTAAGCCAGCCTGCGACACCTTGGACATATCACCAGCAGGCTTGGCCGCAGAGGTTACGTAGTACACCAAGCCAATAATCACAAACACAGGCACCACAAAAGAAAGTAGCACCGTCATCAGCAGCTGCATCGGCGTTTTGATGGGGCCTTCGTGGTGGTCGTCGTGGGAATCAGTGCTGCTCATGGTGATCTCGGTCAGTGTGGCTTGCGCGGCCAGGTGTTTACAAAAATGTGCTGCAGGGGGCTAAGGAAAATCAAAAACCTAAGCTGCATATAGCGTGGATAATTATAACCGTGCGATGCCCGTTCACCCTTCTTGGGCAAGCCATACGCACTACAATGCCAACATCTGTGCGGCTGTAGCTCAGTGGATAGAGTATTGGCCTCCGAAGCCAAGGGTCGTGGGTTCGATCCCCGCCAGCCGCACCATTTTTGACCTGCAGGGATGGGCTTGTAAGATGGAAGATGATCCAAGGTGTTGCGGTACGGGCCATTGCCTGATCGACAACCAAGGCCGCTGCTGGTGCGGCCAGCAGTGGGATGGCACGCAAATGTGCTTCCCACCCCAGAGCGCGCCACCTGCCGTCAGCGCTCAACCCACGCAGAACCAAAGCGTGGCGCCAGAGTCTAAACTTTAGCCAAGCAGCTCTAGCTTGGGGTCTTAGGCATATTCGCAGCATGCAACGTCGCCAATTTTTATCGTTCTCTAGCGCAGCCATCTTGGGTGGTGGCGCAGTGACTGGCTGCAGCTTTGCCCCCGACTACGACCATGCCAGCGACGACGCGCCCCGTTACGACACCGCACTGGTCAAGCCCGCCCGCGTAGCCTGGGTGCTTAGTTCCGGTGGGCCGCGTGGGTTTGTGCATGTGGGCGTGCTCAAAGCGCTGGACGAGCTGGGCTGCAAACCTGACTTGGTAGTAGGCGGCTCGGTAGGTGCACTGGTGGGTGCCTTGTATGCTTGCGGCATCGGTGGCAGCGACCTAGAGCGCATGGCGCTTGAATTGGGCATGACCGACATGGCCCGGCTGGCTGTCACGGGTGAAGGCCGCTTTGCAGGCACCCCGATAGCTGAGCTGATCAACCGCGAGCTGCGCCAGCAGCCGATTGAAAAACTAGGCACCCGCTTTGCCGCCGCCGTGATTGCGCGTGACAACCGCAGCCCCATGCTGTTTAACGCAGGCAACTGCGGCGTAGCTGTGCAAGCTAGCTGCGCTATTGAAGGAACCTTTACCCCGGTGCGCATCAGAGGCCAGCAGTATGTAGATGCTGATCTGGCCGTGCCATTGCCCGTGCGCATGGCCCGCGCGCTGGGCGCAGCCAAAGTAGTGGCCATAGATGCATCAGCCCACGAAGACAAAGCCCCCGACAGTGCGCAGCGCTACCGCGAAGGCGACCTGCGCAAACGCGCCCTGACCGAACCCGATGCCAGAGCCGCCGATATCACCCTGCACCCTGACTTTGGCTATTACGTCAGCACCAGCCGCGAGTTCAGGGAACGCGCCATGCGCGCAGGCTATGCACAGACCATGGCGCAAGCAGAGCGCCTAAAAGCCCTGCATGCCTGAAAAACCTGCCACGGTGAAAGAAGCGGACACTCAAAAAAGCATTGGTAATGGGTAAAGGAAAAGGCAATTATTTGAAGATATAGCCCTGTCGCCCAAGGAAATACTGAATAAGTAGCTATTAATTTAGTAGTAAATAGATTTTAAGCTAGTCTTATGTAGCTGTAAGTCAGTCTATGGAATTGCAAGCGCGCTAGAAGTAGTGTTTGAGTGTTAAGCGCCTCAACTCTCGGTTCAGCATTTGGATTAAGTGCGGAAGTCGCTTTAAAATTGTAACTAAAATTAGCCGATCCACAGTACATCAGTGAAAGGCCATTGTGTCCAATATTGCAGGTAAAGCCTATGCCATGAACGTCATCACGCCAGTGCGCGGGTGGGCTGCGTGGTTAAATAAACTGATTTTCTGGATCGCTAAAAAACGCCCCTCCACCCTGCAAGGCTTGGTGTCGCTGTCATTGATCCATTACGCCCGCTGGGTGATTGTGGGTAACAAACAGTTCCCCCATCTGGCACCCGAGCAGCCCAAAGAAAACCTGCGCTACAGCTATATGCTGTTTTTCAGTAACTTTAATGGCAGCTGGGACCAGTACGTAGACTCGTTCACTTTTGCCATTCCCAGCGGGCTGGACATGTTCTGGAAATGGGACGTGCGCTACCCCAAGTCGGTGCCGCTCACACCGTTCCACGACTACATACGCTACAACCAAATCGAGACCATCCACTACTACAGCGCCTACCCCATGGCCAGCGCCAATGATGTTAAGAGTGCCAAAAAATTGCGCCTGGCGTTAATAAATTTTGATGCCCGCCTAGACGTGCACGCTAGCGACGAAGCCTTTCAAAAGCAATTCCATTTGCTCCTGCGTGATGTACAGCACGACATGGGCAGCATGCGCCACACGCCGATTGTCAGCATGGCGGCGCACTGCGTGCAGCAACGCCTGGACGAAGAGCGTCTGCATTCAGCAAGTGCCTTGAAAGGGTACAAGGAACACGTATGAGTAGCAACATATCCGGCAAAGCCTACGCGCTCACTATGCTGTGCCCAATCAAACCGGGTGTAGAAGGCAGTGCCGCTTTTGGTGATGTGCTGCGCGACAAACTAGAGGCCTGGAACGAACTGCGCCAAAGCCCGATGGCGCGCGTACCTAACACCTATTTGTGCCGCTACTACATTCTGGACGATGTCTATACGCAGTCATTGCCGGGTGGTGGCATATGGGACACGGTCTCTGATATTTGGCCAGTGCTGTCTAAAAAGAGCCGCCTCGAAGCGTTGCCCTGTGAGGAGCACTTGCAGTCGCGCTACTTGGTTTTCACCAGCAATTTCCATGGTGATCTGGATACCTATTTACAAGGCATGTGGCTCCATGCTGAGCATGCTGTGCACAACGTGTGGCAGTACTGCTATGGTTTTGACAAGGTGACGGATGCCGACAGCTTCGCAGCGTATGCCAAGCTGTGCCAGCTCGATGCCACATTGTTTTTTGTAGGCTCGAACGACGACCCCTTGGACGAACAGCTCAAAGCTTTATATATCAAGCAAGAGTTTTCGCGTTTCGCACAAACCACCCAAGACCTGCCAGCAGCGCAATTGCGCCAAGCCTACCGAGAGTTCATGCTCCGTGTCAAACCCCGCGACATCACCGGCCCTTCATGGCCAGCGGGCGCAAAAAATGAGTTAACCCTGCAACTGATTCCTGCCTGGACAGCCGCACAGAAGATTGTCCAACAAGAAAGTACACAGCCATGACCAAAGTGCTAGATTTATGGGACATCCAAGGCAATGTCGTGCGGCCTTATGGACGCTTTGGCTTTCCAGTGGCGCGCTATCTGCTGCTCAATGTGCGTGATGGCCGGCTGGGTCGCCAATGGCTGGCGGGGGTGATACCGCGCATCACCACCTCGGCCACATGGGACGATGCACAGGGCTGCATACCCAAACCGGTTGCCACCCTGAACATGGCCATCAACCATGCGGGTTTTGTGGCGCTGGACGTGCCCAACGCCAGCTTAAACAGCTTTCCCCACGAGTTCACCATGGGCATGCGCAGGCGCAGAGACATCATCGGCGACGATGGCCCTAGCGGCCCAGACTATTGGGATCCGGTGTGGCGCAGCACGGAGGCTGGCAAAGCGGTGCACATCTTGCTGACCTTGAACGCACAAAGCCCCAAGGCCATGGCAGAGCAATACGACGCTATTGTGCAGACCTTGGCAGACAGCCAAGGCGCAGTTGCCTTGCTAGATGGCCATCTCGGCCAGGACGGGCAACTTTTGCCCTACCAAGAAGGGCATTTGCTGTGGGAGCACGGCCTGCCCACCGCCAAGGAGCATTTTGGCTATACCGATGGTATTGGCGACCCCTATTTTGAAGGCATTGCTGACCCGCGCTATCGCGTGGAAGGCCGTGGCAAACAAATGGACGACGGCACCTGGGAGCCTTTGGCAACGGGTGAGTTCTTGCTAGGGCACATTGACGAGGCCCACGAGTACCCTCCCGCGCCAGAGCCGGTGCTGTTCTCGCGCAATGGCACCTACATGGTATATCGCAAGCTGCACCAAAACGTAGCCTCGTTTGACACGCTTTTGCAACGCGAAGGCGAACACTACCCAGGCGGCCCAGAGCTGCTGGCAGCCAAGTTTGTGGGCCGCTGGCGCGACAATGGCGCGCCGCTGGTGAATGCCCCCGACGCGAAAGCCAAGCAGGCTTGGGACGCGCAGTATGCGCAGGCCAGCCCTGAGCAGCGTGATGCAATGCTGAGCGATTTTGTCTACGACGAGGACATGAGCGGCGCGCGCTGCCCCATGAGCGCGCATATTCGCAGGCTCAATCCGCGCGCCTCGCTGGAGATCAAGGCGGGTGTGTGTCCCGGCGAGTTTGCGAGCGACAAGGGCGCGTTTGACACACCTGGGGCTTTGGCCAACCGGCGGCGCGTTTTGCGGCGTGGCCTGCCCTACGGCAACAGCACGGAGCGCAGCAGCGACGCAGGTAACCACGGCGTGATCATGATGATGCTGAACGCCGACATCGGCCGCCAGTATGAATTTATCCAACAGCAATGGGTCAACTACGGCAATGATTTCCGTGAAGGCAACGACAAAGAAGTATTGTTGGGTAACCACCATGCCTTTGACCCCACTTGCGTAGTGCATGCTGCTGACCCGACGGGCGATGCACCGCCGCGGTTTGTGCGCAACATTCCCCGTTTGGTAGAAACGCGCGGTGGCGACTACTTCTTTGTGCCCAGTCTTACGGCGCTGCGGCTGGTGGCCAGGGGCTTGATTGACCCCACATAAGCCTACTGCGCTGGCGTGCAGCGCTGTCTTGCGCGCTGCCTTTAGCCCACGCCATTGACGCGGCGGCGCAGCTCAGAGATGCCGTGGTACACCACACGCCGCGCGCGGTTGATGCTGCCCAGTGGGCGGTGCACCGCAAGGCAGTGCCATGGGGAAAAACGCATGTCCTCGCCTTGGCGGTTGCGCTCGGGCGTGTCAAAGTTTTGTGCCACTATGCGCAGCGTGGCCACGGGCTCGAAGGGCGAAGCAGCTTCGTCCCATTGCGCGCTAGCGTCTTCCACAGGCATACGCTTGGGGTCAGTTTGGCGCTGAATGCCAAATACAAATTCAGCACCTTTCTGGCTCAGTTGCGCGGCCATCGCATCACGCAAAAAGTTATCGCCAGGATGGTCGGGCACCGGTTGCGCCAGCGGCGCAACCGGGGTGATGCAGAACTTTACCGGATGCTCGCCCAGTAAATACGGTGTGCTGCTGAAGTAACGGATGGACAAAGGGTTGGCAAACACCTTGAACGCGCCGATGAGCCGCCACACCACACCCAAGTTGCCAGCAAAAAAGCGCAGCTTGCTCCACAACGACCCTTGGATTGCGCTGACCATGCCATCAAAGGCCTTCACATCACGGCATATAAATGCATTGGTGCTGATGAGCAAAAAATCTTGATTTTCAGCGCAATCAGATTCGTCGCTGAGTTTGTCGCCCTGCACACCTTCAAGCTTGATGGCCATGCCCCGGATGTCACGCTTGTCGTCGGGCTGCGCGGTGCTGTTGGCGTTAGAAAAACGCACCCAGGCAGGGTAGGTTGCAGGTTGCGCAAAAATACCCACGCGGTAAGCATCTTCCAAGTTGCTATGCACCGTGAATTCAGCCCGCACCAAGCCATGCATTTTGGGGTGCGCATCGCGCGGCATCAGCCCATCTGGGTGGTCGTTGATCAGTTGCGTCTTAAGCCGTTTGAGAAGATCCTCTGCGTAGCTTTGCTCAAACTCCGTAATTAGTTCTTGTGCGTGCAAAGTCATGCGTGCGGCTCTTCCATCGGTGGCACCTTAGGCGGTTTATTGAAGAGTGCTTTCGGCTGCGCCAGTGCTTGGATGTCTTGAGCAATTGCACCCATAAAAATTTGAGCGTCTTGCTGGTGAGCGACTGCCAAAGCATTGCGCAGCATCTCTTGCGCTTCCAATAACGCGTTCGGATTTTTTGCATACTGCAAACGGGCACGCAAACGCAGGTACTCAGGCTCCATCCAGCGCTCGCCCATGTTGATGCGCTCTTCAATACGCGCTAGCGCGTCCAGCCCATCTTGAACATAGCCGTGGGTTAAACAGGCGCGGGCATAAAACACGACCCAGGTGGTCAGGTAAGCGCTGTGCTGGGTCAGTAGTACATCCACGCAGGCATTGGCTTTGTCGATGTAGGCGGCAACGTGCAGGCTAGGCACAGCAGGCAGCATCAAATGGCCCAGCGCAGTAATCAGGTCGGTATAGGGTGCCCAAATGGGCAGCTGGTGTTTGCTGGCGTAGTCGTGTGCTTCCCCGGCGTAGCGCGCCATGTCTTCAGCGCGTTGCCACAGGCCGCTGATATGGCCGCCACAAAACACCAAGGCTTGGCAAATGGAGACATGGTTTTGGCTGCGCTGGGCGTATGCAAGGGCCTGGTCGCGCCAGTGGGTAGAGGCTTTTTCTTGCTGGCGTAGGGAGCAGGTGGTGGCCAGCGCCAGCAACACCGAGCACACGTGGCTGTTAGAGCTAAAGCGAAAACCCGCAGAGTTGCCGTGTACATCGGGGTCGTAGAGTTTGAGGAAGGCTTCTAGCTCTTCCTGCGCCTGCACAAGTTGTCCTTGGATCATGCAGGTAAAACCCATGGCACGGTGTGACAGCAAGCGGTCTATATCGTTATTGGTATGCGCAGCATCACGCACTTGGGTTGCCAGGTGGTTGACATCGGCTAAATTCCAACCGCTCAGCGCCACAGCCCATTTGAGGTAGCGGGCTGAAACTTGGTATTCGCTGAGTGGCATGCTTTCGGACAAGGCATAGGCGCGCTCGACGATGTTCACCAGCTTGCGTGAGCCTATGCCGCGCGTGGCAATTAAGGGCCCCGTAACCGCCATGCAAATGACCAGCTCATGGGCATCACGCTCGCTACTTTGGGGTATCTCAGAGAGCATTTCCAGTGCGCGGCTGTAGTGCGCCACAGCTTCTTTGGGTGCAAACTGGTTAGCCGCCAGTTCAGCGGCGCGCTCCCAAAAGAACACGGCGCGCTCTGTGTTGCCAGCTTCGGTGTGGTGCACGGCCAGCAAGTGGGGTGTATTGGTAATCGACACCGCAAACTCTTGCTCCATAACCTGCGCTACTTTGGCATGCAAACGCACCCGGTCTGCGCGCAGCATGCGCTGGTACACCGCGTCTTTCACCAGCATGTGGTCAAAACTCAGCACAATGCCATTGGGCGTAGTGCGCTGTACAAAAAGCTGCGCCTCCAACAGCTCTTCAATGGCCGCCTGGGTATCCTCCATCAGGTCTTTGGCACACGCTACCAGCAGCGCCATGTCAAACTCGCGCCCTAGCACAGCGGCTTGCTGCACGGTCATGCGGCCATACTGCAGCTGGTCCAACCGGGCCAGCAAAATATCACTCAACGTAGACGGTATGCCCTTGGTACCTATGGGGTTGTCAAAGTCCTCGCGCAGCAGCATGGCATGGGCCAGCTCGGTGGCAAAAATAGGCACGCCATCAGAGCGGTCCACAATTTGGCGCATGATGGCCTCAGGCATGAGCCTGGGCGCAGCCAGGCCGGTGACGATGGTGCGAATGTCGTCCTCGGGCAAACGGTCCAGGTGCAGCACGCTCACGTGGGCACCGTCGCTGAACATTTTGTCTTTGGTGGGCCGCGAGGTGGCGATCAGCATGGCGCTTTGCCGGGGCAGCTCGCTGACAAATTGGCTCAGTAAATCGTTGGTGCTTGGGTCAGCCCAGTGCAGGTCTTCTACCACCACCAGGGTGCGCTCACGCACCAAGCCGTGCAGCCAGCGCAGCAGGGCACCCTGAATGCGGCTGCGCACAGTGTCGCTGCTCAAACCCGCCATGTGCGGCGCGCCTACGCTGCGCAGGCCTAGCAGTTCGGCCAAGGCAAAAAAGTCGTCATTGCTGCCCAAACCATAGTGCACCGCCAGTGCTTCTAGTTTGCGCTGCTTTTCTGTGTCGCTGTCTTCATAGCCAATTTTGGCGGCGGCTTGAATATGCTGAATGCACGGGTACAGCGGGGTTTGGCTGTAGTCGGGCGAGCATTGCAAAACAGGTGCGCTCGAGTTGCCAGGCCCCACGTCAGCATACAGGCGCGTAATCAAATGCGATTTGCCGGTGCCTGCATCGCCACGCAGCAAAATTGCCTGGCCGCGTCCGCTGCGGGAGCGTTCAAACTTGTCGCGTAAAAAAGTCAGTTCTACATCGCGGCCCACCAGCGGGCCAATGCGCCTGCGCCCACGGGTGGCTTGAAAACGGCTTTGGCTTTGTAGCTCAGACAACAGCTCCCACGCATTGACGGGTGCTGCCGAACCTTTGACCGCTACCTGCCCCAGGCTGCGAAAGGCAAATAAGTCGCCCGCAGCGTCGCGTGTGGTGCCAGCCACCACTACGCTGCCAGGCTGCGCCAAGCTTTGCATGCGCGCGGCCAAATTGGGCGTTTCGCCCACGGCACCAATCTCATGCGTATCCCCAGCGCCTACTAGCTGGCCAATCACCACGGTGCCTGTGGCCAAGCCCATACGCACCTGCAGCTGCACCCCCGCAATCGGCTTGACGCGTGCAATCGCGCGCAGTGCGTCCAGGGCTGCACGCAGCGCACGCTCGCAGTCCGACTCGCTAATGCTAGGGTAGCCAAAGTACACCAACACGCCGTCGCCCAGGTACTGTGCGATGTAGCCTTTGTGTTTGTGCACTACCGCGCGAATGCACTCGCGGTAGGCCTGCAGCAGAGACTGCAAATCTTCGCCGTCTAGTCGGCTGGACAGCTCGGTGGAGCCCACCAGATCGCAAAACATCACAGTCAGCAAACGGTGTTGGTGGTTGCGCACGGTTTGCACTGCGCTTACAAGAGGCGCTGCTGGTGCAGGGTTGGGCGCTGTGATGGTTGCAGTGGCAGTGAGTGTGGCTTTGGGTGTGTCAGTGGCTGTTACTGCAGCTGCAGTAGATTGGGCCAACAGGGCAATGGCTTGCAAAAGCACCCGCCTATGACCAACCGATGCAATGCCGATATCGCGCAAATCGTCGGCTGTAATTTGGGGCAGCAGGTCAAAGCTGATGTCGTTGTCTACAAAAGCGCTCTCGTAGCTTTGCATCTGCAATGTGCCCAGCCAGTGCAGCAAGGCAGAGGGTTGCGCGGCTGAAGTTGGCATATTGCGCTGCTTTGCTTAGGGTGGGCCGGTGGGCGTGCGTTAGCGTAGCGTTTTTGCGGGGATAAAATCTCGCAGTTCTTCGGTCATGGTGTCGTTTAGCCGCACGTAGCGTTTGAACTTTTCAGTTAAATCACGCAGCCGCACGGCCACGCCGATAAAAATAAGCGACATGAGTTTGCTGGCCACTTCAGGGTGCTCTTGCAGCATGTTTTGCAGCATGCGTTTGGTTAGCACGGCGCAGCGTGTGGCGCCTGCTGCACTGCAGGTGACCGAGCGTGCGCCACCGTCCATCAGGCTGAGCTCTCCCAGCGTAGTGCCGGGCCCCAGTACCGTCACCGTAATGGGGTTGCTGGCACTTACTGACAGTGCTTCAACCACTGCTTCACCATGCAAAATCCACAGCATGTGGGAGGTACTGGTTTTGTCGCCTTCTTTTAAAATTATGTCACCGTCCGCGTACTGCCTTGCGCGCATATAGCTGGCTGCAATTTTGGCTTCGGCTTTGGTCATGGGGGTAATGCATTCAGAACTGCACAAAAATCCGGTCAACAGCTCAGCATCCAATGTCTCCATGTCGCGCTGTTTGGAGGCTTCATCGGTAAGTGCATCGGAAGGCTCGCGGGTACCTAAGATTTTTTTAAACATGCTGTAACTTTGCTTCAATATGTGTGTGAATATTATCACGCAAAATTACAGCGTGGGGCTTAAAACATGCGCCCTGTGCGCGCCCTGTAGGCGTCTTCTCTGCGCCTTGTGTGCGCCTTGTGTGCGGCCCATGATGGCTCGCAGCTGGGCAGGTGCACAAAAGACAAAAAGTTGTATTTTCATGAGCCAAATAGCCCTCTGACCCAAGGAAATGCTGCACAAGCAGCTATTAATTAGATAGTAGAGGTGGGCAACAAACGCTTTAAATAGCGCCCGGTATGGCTGGCCTCGTTGGCCGCCACCGCCTCAGGTGTGCCCACGGCGACAACCTGCCCACCGCCATCGCCACCCTCGGGGCCCATGTCAATCAGCCAATCGGCAGTTTTGATGACATCCAGGTTGTGCTCAATAATGACAATCGTGTTACCGGCATCGCGCAGGTGCTGTAGCACTTTGAGCAGCAGTTCAATGTCGGCAAAATGCAGGCCGGTGGTGGGCTCGTCGAGGATGTACAGTGTGCGGCCGGTGTCGCGTTTGCTCAGCTCAAGGGCTAGTTTGACACGCTGCGCCTCGCCACCTGAGAGGGTGGTGGCGGCTTGGCCCAGCTTGATGTAACTCAAACCCACGTCCAGCAAGGTTTGCAGCTTGCGCGCAATGGTGGGCACCGCTTTGAAAAATTCATGCGCTGCCTCTACCGTCAGGTCGAGCACCTGCCAAATATTTTTGCCTTTGTATAGCACTTCCAAGGTTTCGCGGTTGTAGCGCGCGCCTTTGCACACATCGCAGGGTACGTACACGTCGGGCAAAAAGTGCATCTCTACTTTGACCATACCGTCGCCTTGGCAGGCCTCGCAGCGGCCACCGGCCACGTTAAAGCTAAAGCGCCCTGGGCCGTAGCCACGCTCGCGCGCCATAGGCACGTCGGCCAGCAACTCGCGGATGGGGGTGAACAAACCGGTGTACGTAGCGGGGTTGCTGCGCGGTGTACGGCCAATGGGCGACTGGTCGACGTTGATCACTTTGTCAAAGTGTTCTATGCCTTGGATATCTTCATGCGCTGCTGGCTCGTCGTGCGCGCGGTACAGCGATTTGGCTACCGCAGAGTACAGGGTGTCGTTCACCAGTGTAGATTTGCCCGAGCCCGATACCCCCGTCACACAGGTAAGCAAACCTACCGGGAACTCAGCGGTTACGCCGCGCAGGTTGTTGCCCGTGGCGTTGATGATGCGAATGGCCTGCATGTCGCCCTGGGTGGCCATATGGTGCGCATTGCGCTCGGCCCAGGCCAGCGCTTGCCGGCTGGGGGCTGACTTGCCCGCCGCTTTTTTGGCAGCCGTGGGCGCAGCTTTAACAGTGGGCATCCACTTATGGCGCTGCGCCGGAATAGCGATGCTGCGCGCACCGCTCATGTACTGGCCCGTGAGCGACGCTGGGTTGGCCTGCACCTGGTCAGGCGTGCCTTGCGCAAGAATGCGCCCGCCGTGCACGCCTGCACCGGGGCCCAGGTCAATCACATGGTCGGCTGCGCGAATCATGTCTTCGTCGTGCTCTACCACCAGCACACTGTTGCCAATGTTGCGCAAGTGTTTGAGTGTGTCGATCAGCCGGTCGTTGTCACGCTGGTGCAGGCCAATGCTGGGCTCGTCCAGCACGTACATCACACCGGTTAAGCCGCTGCCAATTTGCGAGGCCAGGCGAATGCGCTGCGACTCGCCGCCGCTGAGCGTCTCTGCGCTGCGGTTTAAGCTCAGGTAGTTCAGCCCCACGTCGTTTAAAAACTTCAAACGCGCCGCAATTTCGCTGATCACTTTGCTGGCAATCTCAGCTTTAGCGCCTTTAAGCTGCAGCGTAGAAAAGTAGGCGTAGCACTCGCGCAGCGTGGTGGCGTTAATTTCAAACAAACGCTTGGCTTGCGGGCCTTCACCCAGCTTGACGCTGCGTGCCTCGCGGCGCAGGCGCGTGCCTTCGCAGCTGACACAGGCTTGCACGCTGCGGTAGCGCGAGAGGTCTTCGCGCACGATGACTGAGTCGGTCTCGCGGTAGCGCCGCTCCATGTTGGGAATAATGCCTTCAAACGGGTGCTTCTTGGTGAGCTTTTTGCCTTGTGATGCACCCGACTCCATGGTGTAGTTGAACTTGATGTCTTCCTCGCCGCTGCCTACCAGCATGGCCAGTTGAACTTTTTCTTCTAAATTTTCAAAGGGCTGCTCAATGTCAGCGCCGTAGTGCTTGGCCACCGATTCGAGCATGCTGAAGTAATAGCCGTTGCGCCGGTCCCAGCCCTTTACCGCGCCGCTGGCCAAGCTCAGGGAAGGGAAGGCCACCACCCGGGCGGGGTCAAAAAACTCCATCGTGCCCAAGCCATCGCAGGTGGGGCAAGCGCCCACAGGCGAGTTGAATGAAAACAGGCGCGGCTCCAGCTCGCTGATGGAATAGCTGCAGATGGGACAGGCAAATTTGGCATTGAACAAATGCGCTTTCCCAAACGGGGCACCAGCGCCTTGCTCAGCACTGGGGTCCATCTCCAGCGCAATCGCGCGGCCTTCGGCCAAGCGCAGTGCGGCTTCAAAGCTTTCGGCCAAGCGCTGTTTCATCTCAGGCTTGGTTTTCAGGCGGTCTACCACCACGTCAATGTCGTGCTTTTCGGCTTTTTTTAGCTTTGGCAGTGCGTCAAACTCGTACAGCGCCGCGTCTTTACCGCTGCCCACCCGAAAGCGCACATAGCCGCGCGCCTGCATGTCTTCAAACACGTCTAAAAACTCACCCTTCTTCTCACGCGCAATCGGCGCAAGGATCATCAGCTTGGTGTCTTCGGGCAGCGCCAGCACGGCGTCCACCATCTGCGACACGGTTTGCGCTGCTAAGGGGATATCGTGGTCAGGGCAGTGCGGCGTGCCTGCGCGGGCAAACAGCAGGCGCAGGTAGTCGTGAATCTCCGTCACCGTGCCCACCGTAGAGCGCGGGTTGTGGCTGGTGGCTTTTTGTTCGATGGAAATGGCCGGTGACAGGCCTTCAATCACGTCCACATCGGGCTTGTCCATCAGCTGCAAAAACTGCCGTGCATACGTGGACAAGCTCTCCACATAGCGCCGCTGGCCCTCAGCGTACAGCGTGTCAAACGCCAGCGACGACTTGCCCGAACCCGACAGCCCCGTAATCACCACCAACTGGTTGCGCGGAATGTCCAGGTCGATGTTTTTCAGGTTGTGCGTGCGCGCACCCCGAACAGAGATTTGCTGGAGTGCCAGCGAGCCTAGGTATTTACCGTCAGTAGAAGAATTCACAGCCATTGCCAGATTGAGAACAACCTAGCATCATAGCCCGAACCCGCCTGCCCTTTCAATATGGACTGGCACCGGCCGTGTGAACCAAAATGCGCTAGAGCCCTGTGGCTGTGACACTGCAAGTCAGCGTAAAAACCATGTTGGCCCCTACATTGAGCAGCGGAATCACCACACCACCTGCGCTTTGTAAATTAGCCACCGACAATTGCCCAGCCCCTGCCCCCGTAACCGGGCAGGTACCAGCCGTCGGTGGTGCGATGCTACAGGTGGGTGGCAAAGTGCATTGCAGGCCTGGCACAGCCGGATCGCGCACGATAGCGTTCGCCACATTAAAGCCAGGAGCACTGTTGCTGACCGTGATGGTGTAAGTGGTGGTGCCGCCCGCCTGCACGGCCCCCACACCATCGGTTTTGCTTATGGCAAGGTTCGAACTCACAGACACCGTGACGGTGGCTGTGCCACGGTTGTTATTGGGCGTTGGGTCTGTTAAAGCCACTACGGTGGTGGTGCCCGACAGGTTGCTGCTGGCAATAGTGGCGGTATTGACAAAGCTCAGGGTATTCGTACCTGAATTGCCGCTGGACACGATAGCCACCAGAGTGAGAGTCTGTGTGGTGTTCACTGCCAGGTTGGGAATGACCCAGTTAGGGGTGTTGTAAGTGCCCACACTGGGTGATGCACTGACAAAGGCCAGCCCCGAAGGTAAAGGGTCGGCAATGGTGACGGATTGCGCAGGGCTGGGACCAGAATTACCTACCGAGATAGTGAATGTAACAGTGTCTCCCGACCGGCGTGGCGTGTTGGGCGTGACAGCTTTAGTCAAGCCAAGATCAGCTTGGGGCGGATCACCTGCCAAAATACACGCGGCACCGTCGGTAGCACCCGCATTAAAGGCAGGTGTGGTGACGGCAAAAAAGGTGGGATTATTGACCCCTGTGGCCGCAGAAGTGACCGCACCCGCCGCAAAGTTAGTCACCGCAACAAAGTTGCTGGCACCATTGTCAAACAATATGATCCGGTTGGACGGACGGTCAAAAAACGCAGAGCCAATATTGCCCACTGCAGGAGCCACCCCTACGGTGGCCACATTGGCTGTTGCTGCGGCATCGTTCAAAGTAATTCTGGAGAAGTTTCCGCCCGTGCCACCGTACAGAATTCCGTTGATACCCTCGGAGGTTCTTGAAAAGGCAAAGTCACCAATATTGGCCAAGGCGCCTGATAGGTTGTACTGCTTGGCAATAGCGAGAACGCCCGTACCGGATACCGGTACATTGTCTATCCGATAGAAAGCGGCAGGCGTGATGGCGCTGGCTCCCCCATTGTTCTGGCCTGCAAAGTAATAATTGCCGGTGGCATCAAAAACCCCCCCTGTGCTGCTGAAAGTTCCAGGTAATCCAGGAATTGCACCCACCAACTCCGCACCCAACTGACCGATACGGTAGAGGTTGTTGTTGGCGGTAGCACTGCCGCCGCCGCCTAAAGCGTACAAGTAGCCGTCCCTAGGGTTAAAACCTAAAGCATTCAAACCCAGCCCGATCGAGTTAGTACCGCCATAAGGATTATCGGGTGTGGAGCCAGCGGTCAAACTCGGATAACGCACCAAGTAGGTAATGGTGCCGTTAGTGCGTATTTGGTAAAAACGCGCATCGCACAAGAAAGGCGGACCCGCGTTGGTCACCGATGTTTGCGCACTGGCCAGACCCGGTATAGCCAAGGCGGACAGCGCCAGCGTCAATACAATAAAGCTGTGTAACACGTGGGAAAACAATTTCACAACATTTTTCATAATGAGCCTTTTTGACTTACTTGCATTTTATAGCTGTGAGCCTCGCTAAACCCCGTGCCAGCAGATCGCTGGCCCTCATTTTTGCGGCTGTACTGCCTTGATTAGCTTGGCAGGCAGATTTAGCTGCGCTGCAAATAGGGCCATAATATCTACCGTACATAACGCTAATTTTCAAGGACAGCACACCATGGCATCGGTCAATAAAGTTATTTTGATGGGCAACTGCGGGCGCGACCCCGAAATTCGTTACCTGCCCTCCGGCCAGGCGGTGGCCAACATCAGCATTGCCACCACCACCCGCCGCAAAGACAAAACAAGCGGCGAGAACGTGGAAAGCACCGAATGGCACCGGGTTACCTTTTTTGACCGTTTGGCCGAGATTGCCGGCGAGTACCTGAAAAAAGGCAACCCCGTGTATGTGGAAGGCCGCATCAAATACGGCAAATTCACTAACAAAGATGGCCTAGAGCAAAACACCTGCGACATCGTGGCCACCGAAATGCAATTGCTGGGCACCCGCCAAGGCGCAGGCGCACCGGGGGGTGATGAAGGCGGCGGTAGCTACACGCGCGCGCCCGCACCGGCCTCGCGCCCAGCTGCAGCGCGGCCTGCACCGGCCCCAGCACCTGCAGCGTCTAAGGCGGGCAGTGGCTTTGACGACATGGACGACGACATCCCGTTTTAAAAACTGCCTGAAGGGCTGAGGTTTTAAAACCGGACTTCCGGACACGAAGGGGCAACCTTCGCGCCCTTGTCACCCGGTTGGCCTCTTTGGCTTTCAGCACTACGCTGCTTTATCTATGCAAGCCAAGCTAGCCCTGTACCTTGACCTGGTTCGCTGGAACCGTCCTGCGGGCTGGCTGCTGCTGCTGTGGCCTACGCTGTCGGCGTTGTGGATCGCATCAGGTGGCTGGCCGGGCTGGCATTTGCTGATTGTTTTTACCTTAGGCACCATCCTCATGCGCAGTGCGGGTTGCTGCGTGAACGATGTGGCCGATGCGGAGTTTGACAAGCACGTCAAGCGCACTGCAGGCCGTCCTGTGACCAGTGGCAAAGTGGGCAAGCGCGAAGCGCTGCTGCTGGGCGCAGCGCTGGCGCTGTCTGCATTTGGCTTGGTGCTGACCACCAACTCTTTGGCCATAGGCTACTCGTTTGCAGCGCTGGCCATTGCAATTGCCTACCCGTTTGCCAAGCGTGTGGTGTCTATGCCCCAAGCGGTGCTGGGCGTGGCGTTTAGCTTTGGTATACCAATGGCCTTTGCCGCAGTGCAGGCCCAGGTGCCGCCCATAGCCTGGATTTTGCTGCTGGGCAATATGTTTTGGGTGCTGGCCTACGACACTGAATACGCTATGGTAGACCGTGACGATGATGTCAAACTGGGCATGAAAACCTCCGCCATCACACTGGGCCGCTGGGATGTGCCTGCCATCATGCTGTTTTATGCCATTTATATGGCTATTTGGCTTATGGCCCAAGGAAATGCTGCACAAGTAGCTATACTTTTAATAGTTAGCTTCGGGGCACTGGCCCAGGTAGTTTGGCATTACACCTTGATTCGCCACCGTGCCCGCGATGGTTGTTTTACCGCGTTTCGGGCCAACCATTGGCTGGGTTTTACTTTTTTTGCCGGTATCGTGGCGGCACATGCGTTGCGCTAGCCCTGCAGCGCAGAATTTTTAGGCAACTGGGCCACAAGAAAATCTACCAGCACCCGCACACGCGGTGCCAGGCCTGCGCGGTGCGGGTAAAAAATAGCCATGCCCGCGTCGCTGCTGTGGTGCTGGCGTGGCAGTACTTCTACCAGAGCACCGGTTTGCAGTGCCTCAAACGCATGGTGGCGGCCCATGCGCGCAATGCCCATGTGCAACAAGGCTGCGTCCAAAATCACTTCAGGGTCCGAGATGAGCAGCTTGGGCCGTCCCTCAAATGCCACCAGTTTATTTTTATCTTTGAACAACCACGGCGCGACCAAGCCGGTTAAAAACTTTACCCGCAGAAGATCGTGGTTTGCCAGCTCGCTGTAGTGCTTTGGGGTGCCGCGCGACTTCAAATAGCGTGGGCTGGCCACCAGCACGGGGTTGAGTTTGCAAATTTTGCGCGCCACCATGCCCTCGGGCGGCTGCGCGCCACCGCGGATACCCACATCAAAACCTTCGCGCACCAAGTCAACCTTCTGGTCGTTCAAATTCAGCTCCACCTGCACTTGGGGGTGCTCTGCATAAAACTCGGGCAGTAAGGGCAGCACAAAACGCCGTCCAAAGCCCACGGGGCAGTTCATGCGCACCCAACCCTGTGGTACGCGGCCCAGCGTGGCCTGGGCCGCCGCTGCTTCTAAACTGCCCAGACCTTCGCGTGTCTGCGTAATAAACGCTTTGCCTTCTTCGGTCAGCGACAGTTGGCGCGTAGTGCGGTTAAACAGCCGCACCTGTAGCAGCGCCTCTAGTGACGCTACGTTTTTGCTCACCGCAGCAGGGGTCAGGTTGAGCACTTTGGCTGCAGCAGTAAAGCTGCCGCTGTCGGCCGTCTGCACCGCGCTGATCAAGCCGGGCAGGGTGGTTTGCAGGTTCTTCATGGTTTTATATTCAACTATTAGTTGTGAATGTTGTGATTGATTATGTCTTTTTTAAAGCTCCGTGCAAGTCCACAATTGAGCCCATCAACAACCCCTTTATTTTTTAGGAGCCCATTATGAAAATCGCAATTTTAGGTACCGGTATGGTCGGTCAAACGCTGGCTGCTGCGCTGGTTGCCAAAGGCCATGAAGTGATGATCGGCACGCGTGACGTAAGCGTATCGATGGCCAATACGCAGCCTAATGCCTACGGCATGCCCGGTTTTGGTATTTGGCACAAAGACCACCCTACTGTGCGTGTAAGCGCATTTTCTGATGCAGCTGCGTTTGGCGACCTGTTAATTAACGCCAGCGGTGGGGCTGTATCGTTAGATGTACTAGCCCAAGCCAAAGCAGGCAGTGTGGGCAACAAAGTACTGATTGACGTTGCCAACAATCTAAATCTTAGCAAGGGCATGCCGCCCATGTCGCGCAGTACTGACGCAGCAGGCGCAGGCCTTGCAGAGCAGATTCAGGCTAAATTTCCTAATTTGCGGGTGGTTAAAACGCTTAACACCATGACCGCAGGGGTGATGGTTAACCCAAAATTAGTCGCTGCTGGTGACAGCACCGTTTTTATGAGCGGAAACGACGCACAGGCCAAGCACACCGTGCAAGGTATTTTGCAATCTTTCGGCTGGAGGGACATACTGGACTTGGGCGACATTACCAGCAGCCGTGGTGCAGAAATGCTGATGCCTATCTGGCTGCGCGCGATGGGCGCTTTGGGTACGGGCTCGTTCAATTTCAAAATTGCCCGTTGATGGGGAGGCGTTGCCATGGGGTTTAAAAGCACCCAAGAAAAGCAAACCACCTTACTACAAAATACATAGCTACTTGTGCAGCATTTCCTTGGGCCACCGAGCTATAAGCTTAGCAACAGTCGCCCCGTGCTGGTAGCAGACTGCGCAAAATATCACGGCAATCTTGAGGGTAAACCCTATTAATTTGCTATCCCGAAACCGATTTCGATTCCATAATTACGGCATTCCAGAGAGTGCACAGCGCAAAACTTGATGCATCCACCCCTAGCGCGAAGGCTTACCCGCCTTCGCATTTTGGTTAACAAGACGACAGCCGCTACCCGCAGCCGCCCTTACAGAGAGACAGACACGATGCAACGCCGTCAATTTTTATCCCGTATCAGCCAAGCCAGCGTGCTGGCAGCCGCCCCCGCCTTTGTTACCCGCGCTTGGGCCCAAGAAGGCATTAATGCCAAGACCATCACCATCGGCAGCTCTGGCGCATTGAGTGGCCCCTTAGGTGCCTATGGCGTAAACCTGAAAACAGGTGTCGATGCCGCAATGGCCCAAATTAACGCCAAGGGCGGTATCCACGGCCGCACTTTGCAGTTTCAAATGGTAGATGACGCTTACGCACCCGCCCGCACACTTGAAAACGTGAAAAAAATGGCCGCTGACGGTGGCGTGTTTGCTCTCATGTCATGCATTGGCACCCCCAACAACGCTGCCATCATGCCCCTGGTGGATGAGCTTAACCTGCCCTACGTAGCACCGCTTTCTGGTGCTAGCAGCCTGCGTAAAAACACCTCGCGCAACATTTTTCACGTGCGCGCCAGCTACACCGAAGAAGCCCAGCGCTTGGCCGACAGGCTGGTGGGCATGGGGATTGGCAATATTGCGATTGTGTACCTAGACAATCCTTTTGGCAAAGAAGTGCTGGCCGACACGCAGCGCGCTTTGGCCGTTAAAGGTGTCAAGGCGATAGCCGAAGTGGCGCTGGCCGCTGACGGCAAGAACCTTGACGCTGCTGTAGCCCAGCTGATTGCTGCCAAGCCTGCCGCCGTAGTTTTAGGTACTGCAGGGGCAGCCTCCACCGGGCTGGTTGCCGCGATTAAGAAAATATCGCCACTGATGCCGATTGCAGGCCTCAGCGTGGCGCTGACCAGTGATGGTATTGCACAGTTAGGTGCGGCGGCAGCCGGCATTGCCATTACCATGGTGTTTCCCGACGCGAACCGCGCTAAATTTGCCGTGGTGCGTGACTACCAGGCGGCCATGCGCGCTGCAGGCAAGGCAGAGTTTGCCTCGGGCAGCCTAGAGAGCTATATCAATACCATGGTGCTGGCTGAAGGGCTGCAGCGCGCGGGCCGCGAGGTGAGCCGCGCCAGCCTGCGCAATGCGCTGGCAGGTCTGCGTAACTTTGACCTGGGTGGCTTTAGCCTGGACTACAGCGCCGCGCCCTATGTAGGCTCAAAGTTTGTAGAGCTGGGCGTGCTGGCCAGCGGCGGCCGCTTTGTAAGCTATTGATCAGGCCTAATAAAGTTTGAACCTTTGCTATCTTTTTTAGGCTATGTCATCGTTAACTATTGGTATACACTAAACCCTTATGAATCAACAAGTTAGGTGATGCCATGAGACGAGAAGACTTTCAAGCCCTAGCCGCGAACATTGAGACTTTGACCCCGCATCAAAG
>JAYWGO010000178.1:0-39000 GCA_043778205.1 Polaromonas sp.
GTATCTTGACAGTCACCATCACAATAGCTCACGCACGGCTTTCTTGTCGGCCTCGTTGGGTATCAAATCGAATCAACAGTTAACGATGACATAGCCTTAATTAAATAGCATACTATCTAGCATTTCCTTGGGCGATACGGCTAAAAGAAGGTGGTTTGTCGTGTGGGCTGAGCAATGGCTGGCTATAGCCCTGTGGCCAACACAGAGCAGGTGACCGACAAAGTGACAGTGCTATTGGCGGGCAAGGCAGGCAGCGTAGCACCAGCAGGCGACAAAAAGTCGTTTGGCGTGGTGGGGCAGGTGGCACCGCCGCTAAGGCTGGCAATGGGGCATGTGACCAGAGTGCATAACAGGCCCGCACTGGAGCTGTCTTTGACGATTGCACCGTCAGCTGCATCGGGGCCAGCGTTGCTGGCCACTACCGTATAGACCGTGGTGGCACCAGCCAGCACACTGCTGACGCTATTGGTTTTGCTGATAGACAGGAATGCCTGACGAATAATGGTAACCGGGGCAGCGGCGTTGGTGTCTGCGCGAACCAGGGTGCCAGTGGTGCTGCGGGCTACGGCATCGTTAGTGTAGGGCGGCGGCGATGCAGTCAGGTTGCTGCCCACGCTGGCTGTAAAGGTCAGCGTGACAATGCCGCCAGCTGCCAGGGACGATGCAGTGCCAAAATTAAAGTTGACACGCACCCTATTGACTGCACCGGGCTCTGTGTCGTAAGGCGCTAGCGTGGTGGGCACCAGCGCGGTAGTGGTTGCCGCGGTTGTGGTGCCGGTAACTAGCGCGGTGCTGGTAGTCAGGCCACTGCTGGTTACCGCGTTAAGTTGTAAGAAGTTAAACCGCCGCGTGGCATCTACGACGGTGCCCCCTGCGGTGGGTAAAAAGTCATCCATCTGTAAGCCTGTGGCCGGACCAGTGCCTAGGTTGCGCAAAACGATGGTGTATTGGGCGGTGCCTCCACGCAAAGTGCTGGGGGTGGTGGTAATTTTTTGAACCATCAGCACTGGCAAAGTACTGTTGCCCACCACCGTCACGCCACTAGAGCTAACGCCGCCAGGTACGCCGTCGGATGTGAGGGTTGCGCGGTTGCTCACTACATCGCCCAAGGTTGAGGCCGAATTGGGTATGTTTATAACCACACTGCCTCCACTACCAGCTGCTAGCGATGTGATGGTGGGAAATGTCAGTGTGTAGCCCGTATCAGGCGTGGTGGTGCAATTGCCGGCCACATTGGTAGTAGTTACAAATGGCACCGACATCAAGGCGGCTAGAGGACCCGTGACGCTGCCCACCCGAATCTGCGAGTTAATAGCAGTTTGGCACGGCAAAATATCACGTAATACCACGTTAGTTTGCGCCAGTGCGCCTGTGTTGAGGTAAGAAATTTGGTAGGTAATAGTGGAATTGGCAGCGTAGGCACTGCCCGCTAGGGGCAAGCAGGTGGTGGCTGTCGGGTCGTACTGGCAAGGCGTTTTGTAGACATACAAATTAGAGTTGCTATCGGCTACGCTAGGCACATGGTAGCGCCACACGTTGTCTTTGCCGTCATCTGTTTCGGCTGCATCACCGCCAAATACCTCGGACTGGTTTTGCACGCCTGCAGTGGGTACCGGCGCAGTTAAACGCAAACTGATACTGACGTATTTAATCTCGCCCACTTGCAGTTTGCCAGCGGCCCAGCGCACTGCATTGGTTGCTGCGGGCAATGGGGCTGCAGTAGACAATGCCACGCCAGCCGAGGTAGGCAAGCCACCAATCGCTGTAAACGATAAGTCCAGTGCAGTGGCTGGCCCGGTAGTAGGGTCGCCAATACGCGAACCCGAATAGGCAATGCGCTGCCATGGGCCCACAGCGCCCGTGTTGTCCAGCTGGTAGCCTGTTTGAGGGCCTGCTACTACAGAGCCTGCAAAATAAGGCGTTGCCCCTGTGCCGGCGTTTCCTACTGCAATTGCGGCTGATTTAGGTGCTGCCAGGGTGTTGATATTGCCTTGCGTGCTACCAAAAGCATTGGTTTGGTTCGCATCCCACAGGTTGTGCGTAGTGGCTTGGGCTTGGCCAATGATGGGGTTAAGCTGGTTGGCCGCCGTGGGGATAATGTTGTACCCGTTAGTGCTTTGCTGCACGCGCGTGGGCAGGGCAGGGAAAACTGAAGTACGCGCATCGGTAGAATAAAAAATACCTGTGTCGGCGTGCAGCTCGGTCAAGCGGGCGTTGCAATTGTTGGTAAATGCGGGGGCAGCCAGCGCGCACCGGCCAGTAGGGTCGTAAGCGTTGGTGCCAAAAGGTGTTGCCGCCAAAAAAGTCTTTTGCAGTCTGTCGCCCCAACCGCTGTCTATGCCGCCTGGCAATGCTGGTGCAATATTAGAGTAATTGCCAGCAGCGTCCTTTTGCACAAAAGACGCGCCCACGACCTCTGTTCCTGGCGGAATATAGTCAGTGATGTAGCCCGCTACGCCCGTGTTGGCACCGTTTCTAACGGGCGTAAACTGAATAATGTAGGTAAGCACATCGCCTACTTGAAACCCCGCCGGCTGGCCAGCTGCAATGCGGTTTTGCAAGACCTGAATTGTCTGTGGCGATAAAAACTTGGTGGTTTGTACCTGCCCAACACTGTGTGCAAGCGCCCCAGTGCAAAGCAGCGAAAGAGCCAATGCAGCCAATTCCAGGTAAGTGCGTTTTAGTTTTTTTGGGTTGTTCATCTTGACCTTTGGCTGAATAAGGCTTTGATGAATCGTACTACTTTTTACACGTAGTTACATATTAGTAAGTCTGATAGGTTCGACGCTTCTTTTTGAAAACCTACGCAACTACTGTGTTGCGTTTTGTATTACATGGGGAAAAATAATAGCCAAAGTGCGGTTCAAAAGTACCACCTCGTTTTTGCCTGCGCAATCAACTTGGGGTGGGTCAATTCCATGGCGCTGCATTAAGCTGCGCTAAGCGTTGGGGCGTGCCCACATCGGTCCATGGCCCGGTAAACACCTCAGCGCTTACCCGCCCAGCGTCCATAGCGGCCCGCAGCAGCGGGGCCAGGGCTAAAGCGGTGCCTTGCGGGTTGCCTGGCGGCACTGTGCAAAAGGGCGGGGCAAACAAGGCGTGCTTGTACAGGCCGATGGTGCTGTAGGTGTACAGGGTGTGGCCAGCATCTTTGGGCAGGTTCAGCGCGTAGCCGTCGGCAGACAGGCCAAAGTCGCCGCGCGGGTTGTGCGGCGGGTTGGGCACTAGCCACAGGTGGGCCAACATGTTGGACGCTGCAAACTGGGCGTAGGCAGCGCAGCTGTAGCTAAAAGTGGGCGCGTACACATCGCCGGCCAGCACCCAAAACTCTTCTACCAGCATGGGCAGCGCCCGGCAAATACCGCCTGCGGTCTCCAGGGCGTAGCCAAAGTCAGCGCCTTCATGCGAATAGGCGATATGCAATTGCTCTGAATTTAATAGCTGCTCGTGCAGCATTTCCTTGGGCCTGAGGGCTAATATACTGTCAAAATAAGCTTCTACCTGCTCTCCCAGCCACTCGGTGTTGACCAGCTGGTGCGCAAAGCCGTTGGCGGCCAGTGCCTCCATGGGCCACTGCATCAGCGGTTTGCCGCGCACGTTCAGCAATGGTTTGGGGCAGGTGTCAGTCAGTGGTCGCATGCGCTCACCGCGGCCAGCAGCAAGGATCATCGCTTGGGCTTTGGGCCCTTCAACAGGGGCTGACTGCCAGGTGCGGGCAGGGTGGTCAGTGGGCGTTAAGAAAGCGGGCATGCTTAATTATCATGCCCGCCGCACCCAAAGTAGCTTTTGTTAGACGCTGGTTTCACCCTTGAGGCTAAAGCCATGGCTATCGCGCGTTTGAGGTGTGAGGTCAAGTGTGAAGTCTTTAGTTAACCACGGAGCAGCTGCTGGCGCGTCACATGCTGGGCATCAAACAGCGCCAACAAAGCGTCCATAAGTGCATGGGCTTTGGCACTGTGGTCGCCGCCAAAGTTGCACACATACACGTCCAGCGTCACGCCGCGCTGCTCGGGCCATGTGTGCACGCACAGGTGGCTTTCGGCCAGCAGCACGGTGGCTGTCACGCCGCCAGGGCCGTGGCTAGTTGAAGGAAAGGCGTGCGCCAGTTGCGCCACCGCCTTCAGCCCCGCCTCCTGCACGGCTTGCGCGCAGGCAGTAGCAAGGCGCGCAGCATCGGTCAGCCAAGCGGCATCGCACTGGCAGAGGGTTAAATCAGCGGTGAGGTGCAGGCCTTGCATAAAGACTTACTGTAAAGCAAGCCAGGCATCTGCATGCGCCATCTAATTTGCAGCAGAAACCTAAACGAACCCCGGCCCCTCGCCAGCCCGTTAAAATCTCAGGGCTTACCAGATTTAGCCTTTTCAACCCCCCGCCTAACCCGCCCACCGGCACACCGTGTGCACCGCCCCATGACACCACAAGCTTCCCACAAGACCTCCAACACCCAAGACATGGCCAATGCCATTCGCGCCTTAGCCATGGACGCAGTGCAAGCTGCCAACTCTGGCCACCCCGGTGCGCCCATGGGCATGGCCGACATGGCTGTGGCCCTGTGGGGCCGCCACCTGCGCCACAACCCTGCCAACCCACATTGGGCTGACCGCGACCGCTTTGTGCTGAGCAACGGCCACGGCTCGATGCTGATTTATGCCCTACTCCACCTCACGGGCTACGACCTGCCCATGAGCGAGCTGAAGAACTTTCGCAAGCTGCACAGCAAAACCGCTGGCCACCCGGAGGTAGACGTAACCCCCGGCGTAGAAACCACCACCGGCCCGTTGGGCCAAGGCATTACCAATGCCGTAGGCATGGCCCTGGCCGAGAAGTTGCTGGCTGCAGAATTTAACCAAGGCGGCCACAGCATTGTGGACCACCGCACCTACGCCTTTATGGGCGACGGCTGCCTGATGGAAGGCATCAGCCACGAAGCCTGCGCGCTGGCCGGTGCATGGAAGCTGAACAAGCTGATTGCCCTGTACGACGACAACGGCATCAGCATCGACGGCCAAGTGGCCCCTTGGTTTATTGACAACACGGCCCAGCGCTTTAAAGCGTATGGCTGGAAAGTCATTGACAACGTGGACGGCCACAACGTAGATGCGGTTGACCGCGCCATTGCCGATGCCAAAAACAGCGCCGACAAACCCACCTTGATTATTTGCAAAACCCACATCGGCAAAGGCAGCCCTAACCGCGCCAACACCAGCAAAGCCCACGGCGAACCGCTGGGCGCAGAAGAAATTGCCCTCACCCGCGCCGCGCTAGGCTGGGCACACGCCCCGTTTGAGATGCCTGCCCATGTCTACAGCGACTGGAATGCACTGGCCCAAGGCACGCAGGCCGAGCTTAGCTGGGACACCCGCTTTGCAGGCTACCGCCAAGCCTACCCTGATCTGGCGAACGAGTTTTTGCGCCGTATGGCAGGCGACCTGCCCAAGAACTTTGCCCAAGTGGCGTTCGACACCATCGTGGCCGCCGATACCAAAGCCGAGACAGTGGCATCGCGCAAAGCATCGCAAATCGCGCTAGAAGCCTTTACTGCCGCCCTGCCCGAAATGCTGGGCGGTAGCGCCGACCTGACGGGCTCTAACCTGACTAACACCAAGTGCACACCGCCCCTGCGCATAGACACTGCAGGCGACGTAAAGCGGGACGCAGAAGGCCGTTTGGGCCGACATATTAACTACGGCGTGCGCGAGTTTGGCATGGCCGCCATCATGAACGGCATTACCCTGCACGGCGGCTTTATTCCTTACGGCGGCACCTTCTTAACTTTCAGCGACTACAGCCGCAACGCCATCCGCATGGCCGCGCTAATGAAGCGCCGCGTGGTGCATGTGTTTACCCACGACTCCATTGGTTTGGGCGAAGACGGCCCCACCCACCAGTCCATAGAGCATGCTGCCAGCCTGCGTTTGATTCCTAATCTGGACGTGTGGCGCCCAGGCGATACGGCTGAAACCTCCGTGGCATGGGCTGTGGCTTTGCAAAACAAAAGCAAACCCACCGCTCTGCTCCTGTCGCGTCAAAACATTGTGTACGCTCCCAAGGCTGCGTCCAAAGCCGCACCCGATGCCTCGGGCCTGGACAACATCAGTAAAGGCGCTTATGTACTGGCCGAGCCTAGCGAAGTGGGCATCAACAAAAAAGCCCAAGCCGTCATCATCGCCACGGGCTCGGAGGTGCAACTGGCCCTCAAAGCCCAAGCGCTGCTGGCCACAAAGAAGATTGCCGTGCGCGTGGTGTCCATGCCCAGCACCACCACTTTTGACAAACAAACTGCTGCTTACAAAAAATCGGTATTGCCAGCAGGCATGCCGCGCATCGCGGTAGAGATGGGCAGCAGTGACGGCTGGTGGAAGTACGGCTGCGCGGCTGTGGTGGGCATCGACTGCTTTGGCGAGTCAGCCCCAGCGCCGGTGCTTTTTGAACACTTCGGTTTTACGCCCGATAATGTGGCCCAAACGGTGCAAGCCGTTTTACGCCAGCGTAAGTAAGTAGCTGCGCTGCCAAGGTATTTTTTTAACCACTCTAACTAATTAACCCAAGGAAAACCCCATGAAAACCCATTACATCCTCGCTGCATTTATTGCACTGTGCGCATCAGCTGTGTCAGCCCAAACTTTGACCGGTATCAAGGCCGAGCCAGCGCAAGCTAAAGTCGGCGAATCCGTCAAACTCACCGCTGCACTGGAAGTTAAAGGCGACAACATCAACTGCGGCTTGCTCTTTGTGTGGGGCGACGGCACCACCAGCAACGAGCGCATTACCAGCCCCAGCGATGTGCCCCGCGTTGGCAACCATACCTATGCCAAGCCTGGCACCTACACCATATCGGTAGAGCCTACCAAGGCGGGTTCGTCGCTCAAGTGCAGTGGCAAAGACATGAAAACCACCGTAGTGGTTGCTGCCGCACCTGTAGCCGCACCAGCCCCTGCAGCCCCTGCAGCAGCTGCACCCGTAGCTGCAGCGCCAGTCAAAGCCATGGCCGCTGAGACCTGCCCTGCAGGCTGGAAGCTGGCCAAGCCTGGCGTAAACAAGAAAACCCAAGCTTTCACTTGCACCGCCAAAGCCAACACCGCGCTGCCAGCAGCCAAAGTAGCCTGCCCAGGCGATTTGACTTACTTTGAGAATGCGAAAAAAGGCCAACTCGGCTGCCGTATTTAATTGACTTTTTGAACTCTGGGAGAAACTGGTATGACCATCAAGGTAGGCATCAACGGCTTTGGCCGCATCGGGCGCATGGTATTTCGCGCGGCGGTTCAAAATTTTTCTGACATCGACATCGTCGGCATCAACGACCTGCTAGAGCCCGACTACTTGGCCTATATGCTCAAGTACGACAGCGTGCACGGCCGGTTTAAGGGCGACGTGTCGGTTGATGGCAGCACCTTGGTGGTCAACGGTAAACGTATTCGCCTCACTCAAGAGCGCGACCCAGCAGCGCTGAAGTGGAACGAAGTCGGCGCCGATGTGGTAATTGAATCTACCGGCTTGTTCCTAGACAAAGTTACCGCGCAAAAGCATTTGGATGCAGGCGCTAAGAAGGTGGTGTTGTCTGCGCCCAGCAAAGACGACACGCCTATGTTTGTCTACGGCGTGAACGACAAAACCTACGCAGGCCAGGCAATAGTGTCCAACGCCAGCTGCACCACCAACTGCTTGGCCCCTGTGGCCAAAGTGCTCAACGACAAATGGGGCATCAAGCGCGGCTTGATGACCACCGTGCACGCGGCCACCGCCACACAAAAAACCGTGGACGGCCCTAGCAACAAAGACTGGCGCGGCGGACGCGGCATTTTAGAAAACATTATTCCGTCCAGCACGGGCGCTGCCAAAGCCGTGGGGGTGGTGATTCCTGAGCTGAACAAAAAGCTCACAGGCATGTCGTTTCGCGTACCCACCAGCGATGTATCGGTCATTGACCTGACTGTAGAGCTGGAAAAACCCGCCACCTACGCCGAGATTTGTGCAGAGATGAAGGCCCAAAGCCTGGGTGCCATGAAGGGCGTGCTGGGCTACACCGAAGACAAAGTGGTGGCCAGCGACTTTAGAGGCGAGAGCTGCACCAGCGTGTTTGACGCTGACGCAGGCATTGCCTTGGACAGCACCTTCGTCAAAGTGGTGAGCTGGTATGACAACGAATGGGGTTACAGCAACAAAACACTAGAGATGGTGCGCGTGGTAGCGGCCAAGTAGTCCTTAACATGTGCGGTTGTTGACCGCCATTTACTGCCGAAGTCCATAAGGGCATCAATTAAGCGCCATCCTGCATAGGCGCTTTTTTATGCTCAAAGCAGCTTATCGCCCAAGGAAATACTGGATACTATGCTATTACAGTTATAGCTAATTTGCAGTCGATTGAAGCTGTAAGCATGCTTACTCACATGACAACAATGTAATGCGAGTAGCCATGCTTAGGTGTTTAATACAAAGATTCCAACCCGCATTGTGCAAACAACAGAAAGACTGCGATGTTATTGTTTAAACTGCCCACCACCTTGTTGATAGCCGGCGCTCTTGCAGGCGCTCTTGTCCCCGGCGCTGTTTACAGCCAAGCTGCTTCAGTTCCACGGGGTACAGGCGCGGCACAGCCTAATGGTGCGCCCGCGCCTGCACCCTTAACGGCTGCTGAACTGGCCACAGTTAAAGCCGTGCTAGCACCTTACAAAAGCGCCAACCTGACGGCGCAAGATGCCAAGACCATCAAACGCACCTTGCGTGATGCAGGTTTGCGCCGCAACCGCGAGCTAGAAGCTGCACTGGTAGCTGCA
This sequence comes from Polaromonas sp., assembly GCA_043778205.1. GTDB lineage: Bacteria > Pseudomonadota > Gammaproteobacteria > Burkholderiales > Burkholderiaceae_C > JAAFIP01. The sequence continues at coordinate 8,775 of JAYWGO010000178.1, forward strand.
GGCTTTAGCCCCGAAAAACTAGACTTGCTAGACCCACCGCCGCCGCGCCCAGCTGGCGATGGTGCACCGCCCCCACCTTCACCTCCACCCGGTGCAACACCAGTCAAAAAGTAAATCACATGAAGATTCTGCTGGTTGAAGACGAACAAAAAATTGCAGACTTTGTATGTGCAGGTTTAGAGGCGCGTGGCTTGCAGGTCACCCATTGTGATGATGGCAACACAGGCCTTGCTAAGGGGCTAGAGGGCAATTTCGATGTGATTGTGCTGGACCTCATGCTGCCGGGCCAAGACGGCCTGTCGGTGCTTAAAGCACTGCGCAGTGCCGGAGCGGCCACCCCGGTTATTTTGCTGACAGCGCGCAATGCGCTGAGCGACCGCATTGAGGGGCTGAACCTGGGTGCTGATGACTACTTGGCAAAACCTTTTTATGTTGAAGAACTGGCCGCACGCATTCATGCGCTGCTGCGCCGTTTGGCAGGCGATCGCCAAAACATCTTGCAGGTGGGCCAACTTAAGCTTGACCGCATCAGCAGGCAAGCCAGTTGCAGCGGCCAAACGATTGAACTGACAACCCGAGAATTTAGCTTGCTAGAGTATTTAATGCGCTCTGCGGGCCAGACTTTCACCCGCAGCCAAATTTTAGAGCACGTGTGGGGCTATGATTTTGACCCCAGCACCAATGTGGTGGACGTGTGTATCAAACGCATTCGTGGCAAGGTGGCCGCGCTGCAAGAGCCCAGAGATACGGCAACCCCCATCGAGTCAGTGCGAGGCACGGGTTACAGGTTTAAACAATCGTGACCATTTCTTTTCGCACGCGCCTTTTTGTTATCTCTGGGTTGATCGTCACCGCAGTAATTACGGTTGTCATGTTGGTGGGTTGGACCAGGGTGCTTGCGTTTGAAGCCGAGCGCCTAGAGCAAAGGCTGTGCATGGAGGCCAAGCGCATTGCCACGCAACCGATGCGAGGCGAAGACATGGTGCGTCTGGCGGCGGATATCTTAATCAAGCTTAATTTAACTTCGCCTGATCAACTTCTAATGCAATTTGAGGTTCGCACTGAGGGCCAGAACTTCATGTTAGTCAAAGGACAACCAGAGTCCGCATTAGACGGCGCAGTATGGCGCACCGCCACTGGTTTGGGCAGCGCGGGGGAGCTAAGCCACCAAAGTTGGCAATCTACGCTGCGCGCAGAAGAAGGTATGCCATCGTTATTGGGTAATAAACCCCAGCAACCTAACGAACCGCCCTACGATAAAGGGCGACCGCGATGGGATCGCCCCAACCAAATGGGTGCCTGCTCTATTGCTTCGTTCAAAGCTAAAGACAAGGCATGGCGGGCTGCCAGGTTTACGGTTGATGCAGGGCGCAGCATAGTGGCTGCTGACCTAGTGGCTACACGGGCCGATGTACACAGTGCGCTCAAACAGGCGCTGGAAATGGTAATACCGCTGGCGCTTGCACTGACTGCGCTAGGCGCTTGGTTGCTGTCAGCATTAACGATGCGACCAGTCAACCGATTGCGCAATGCAATGCAAGTGGTGACCCAAAAAGCGCTCGACCAGCGCATGCCTAGCGACGGCGAAGACCGTGAGTTCAAGGTGCTTATTGGTGCCTACAACACCATGCTGTCCCGCTTAGAAGCCAGCTTCCAACAGGCCTCGCGCTTTTCGGCTGATGCTGCGCACGAACTGAAAACACCATTGACTATTTTGCAAGGGCGCATTGAACAGGCTTTGGCCAAGTCTGAACAACCCGCATTGCAAAATGAACTCATTGACCTGCTGGACGAGGTAGGTCGTCTGTCATCGATCACACGCAAGTTGCTGTTATTATCGCAGGCTGATTCAGGGCTACTGCTCTTGCAGCGCAAACCTGTTGACCTGAGTACCATGCTCGATGAAATTACCGCAGATGCGCACATGCTGGAGACAAGCCAAGATGTGCAAAGCCACATTGCGCCGCAATTGGTCGTTCAAGGCGACGCGGTGTTGCTGGTGCAATTATTTAACAATTTGCTGAGTAATGCCGTGCGCTATGGCAGCCCTAGGGGCTGGATCAACTTGACCGCCCTTTCCATGCCGTCTGGGGTTGAGGTGGTTTTTTCTAACAATACCAGTGAAATCAGCAAGCAAGACCGTGCCCGCTTTTTTGAGCGCTTTTACCGGTGCGACGCAGCGCACAACCGCCGTATTGACGGCAATGGTTTGGGCTTAAGCTTAGCGCGTGAAATAGCCCGCGCACACGGAGGTGACCTGGCCCTGGTTGACAGTGCCAGCGATGTAGTCGTTCTAAAGCTCACTTTGCCGTTGTCAAAAATCAAATAGCGCAGTCATACCCCTGCAGATGGCGATTAAACCCGGCGGATAAGCACTGATTTTTTACGCGTCATTTCAGCGTCTGCTACAACTCCTAGGCCATTGAGCTGCTGCTCTCAACCTGTTTGGCGCAGGAGCAAACTCGGTTTGGCTAAATACAGTTGACGTTCAGCATGGGGATTTTTCATGCGATGCAATAAAACCTGTGCGCATTGCTCCCCTAGCTCGCTAGGTCGAATATCCACCGTACTTAGTGGTGGGTTGGAATGGGAGGAGTCCAGCACATTGTCAAAGCCGATCAGTGCAAAGTCTGGCCCCGCACGCAGGCCGCGCTCACCCAAAGCAGACAGGGCGCCAAATGCAACAATATCGTTGTAACATACCGCTGCCGTGGCCCCCGTTTTTTGACCCAGCAATGTGCTCATGCTGTCGTAGCCGCCCTGTCGATTGGGTTTGGCAGGTAACACCAAGTCGGGGTTGAAGGCCACAAGCTTTTTGGCTAAAGCGGCTTTGTAGCCTGAGAGTCGCTGGCTTTGCACTACGCCTTTTTGACCGCCTAAAAAAGCGATTTTAGTGTGCCCTGCGTTAAGCAAGTGTGTGGTGGCCAGCGACACACCACGCTCATTATCAGATCCTGCGAAATCGTAATTGCCTGGCCCCAAGTTACGCACAAACACAGCCAGCGGAATACCCCAAGACTCGATAGTTTTGAGCAATGTACGTGGTGTATTCAGGGCAGGGCACAGCATGATGCCTGCTGCATTTTGCTCACGCATAGACATCAGAACTTTCGTTTGCATTTCCACACTCTCGTTGGTGTGCGCCATTAAAACTACATAGCCCGCCTCTACCAGCTTGCGTTCAATACCTACAAGAATTTCAGCAAAAAATGGATTCATCAGGTCATTGATGATGACCCCTATCGCATTGGATGCGTTGCCCCTTAGCTCACCCGCGCGGCGGTTGTACACATAGCCCAGCTTGACGGCGGCGGCGCGAACCCGTTCGGCAGTATCCCCCTTGATCAAAGGGCTGCCCTTAAGCACCAAAGAAACCGTTGACTTGGAAACATGAGCCTCTGCAGCGACTTCCACGATGGTAATTGCGCGTGAGCGAGATGGGTTGTCGTTCATGGCGTTTAGGTGTTTTCCCTAGTTTATCAAAAAGTAATTGACTAAAAGTTGGAACGTTCCAATAATCTATTATATCGTTCCAATAAGTTTAGTCGAAAAACGCAAATGAGCACACACAAATCAACCGGATGGGGTCTTATAGGCGCTAGCACCATAGCGCGTGAGCACATGGTCTCCGCCATACGTGCGCAAAGCGGGCACCATATCGTGGCCGTGCACAGCACTAGCCCATCACGGGCAAATGCTTTTGCACAAGAAAACGCCATTCCCAGTGCCTACAGTGATTTGGCAGCACTGCTAGCAGATCCTGCAGTCGACGTGGTGTACGTTAGTACAACCAATGAGCTGCACCACCACCAAGTGTTGGCAGCAGCGGCAGCAGGCAAGCATGTGTTGTGTGAAAAGCCCTTGGCACTGAATGTTGAGCATGCCATAGAGATGGTTCACGCCTGCAATGCAGCGGGTGTCATCATGGCTACCAACCACCATTTACGCAACGCGGCAACACACAGAAAAATCCAATCGTTAATACAAAGCGGCGCCATCGGCAAGCTGCTGTTTGCCCGCGTCTTTCACGCGGTGTACTTACCAGCACATTTGCAAGGTTGGCGGCTGGACAAGCCGCAAGCTGGCGGCGGCGTGATTTTGGACATTACCGTGCACGACGTCGACACCCTGCGTTTCACGTTGGGTGCAGAACCGGTAGAGGCAATAGCAATGTCGCAATCGGCTTCGTTAGCAAAAGCAGGGTTAGAAGACGGCGTAATGGCGGTGCTAAGGTTTGACAACGGCATGCTGGCGCAATTGCACGATGCGTTCACTGTCAAGCATGCCGATACGGGCATTGAGTACCATGGTGATGCCGGAACCATCATTGGCCGCAATGTGATGACACAGCAGGCCGTAGGAGAGATTGTGTTGCGCAATGCAGCAGGAGAGCAAACCATCCCGGTAGAGCACGAGAACCTGTATGAGCGCAGCGTAGCCATGTTCTGTGCAGCAATGTTGGGCCAACAAACACCTGCGGCTACTGCACTGGACGGTGTCAGGTCTCTGGCCGCTGCATTGGCAGTAGTTCAAGCATGCCGTACAGGCAAGGCCCAGCCCATAGCGGCTATCTCGATTTAACGGAGTGCAGGGTGAAAAACAAGGTCATAACAGCAGCCCAAGCTGCTAAGTTAATCAAAAATAACGATGTTGTCAGCATCAGTTCAAGCAGTGGCTTGGGCTGTCCGGACAAAGTGTTGCAAGCCATAGGCGAGCGTTTTGATGCAGAGCGTGCGCCAACCAACCTCACCACGCTGAACCCTATCGCAGCAGGTGACATGTATGGCATCAAAGGCATTGACCATATTGCCAAGCCCGGCTTGTTAAGCCGTGTGCTTGCGGGCTCCTACCCCAGCGGGCCGTCATCCATGCCCATGCCTGCCATATGGCGCATGGTGGTAGACAATCAAGTGGAAGCGTACAACATTCCCAGCGGCATATTGTTTGACATGCACCGCGATGCCGCCGCTAAACGGCCAGGAGTGCTTACCAAAATTGGCATGGGCACCTTTGTTGATCCTGCATTTCAAGGCTGTGCCATGAACGCAGCGGCAGCGGCCAAGCCTATCGTGCGCAAGGAAACATTTGATGGCCAAGAATGGCTGTATTTCCCCGCCATTGCCCCCCATGTGGCCATCATCCGCGCTACCACAGCAGATGAAAATGGCAATCTAACCTACGAACACGAAGGCGCATTGCTAGGGGGCTTAGACCAAGCGCTGGCGGCGCGCAACAACGGCGGTATTGTCATAGCGCAAGTTAAGCGCGTGGTGAAAGCGGGCAGCCTACGGCCGCACGATGTGCGCGTACCCTGCAATTTGGTGGATTTCATTGTGGTGGACCCAGACCAGTGGCAAACCACCCAAACCCCTTACGACCCTGCCATCAGTGGCGAGATTACACAGCCATTGCATTCATTTGAAATGCAATCATTCGGACCCGAGAAAGTCATAGCCCGAAGAGCGGCTATGGAATTAGCCCAAGACTCGGCAGTAAACCTGGGGTTCGGCATATCGGCCAACGTGCCACGTATCCTTTTAGAAGAAGGCTTGCACGGACAAGTTACTTGGACAATCGAGCAAGGTGCCGTAGGGGGCATGCCATTGTTGGGCTTTGCATTTGGTTGTGCGTCTAATGCCGATGCCATCATGGCGTCGCCACACCAGTTTACCTATTTCCAAGGTGCGGGGTTTGATACCACCCTGCTGTCGTTCTTGCAGGTCGATGAAAACGGCAGCGTCAATGTATCCAAGCTGGGGGCCAAACCGTACCTCACTGCAGGATGTGGCGGCTTTGTAGATATATCAGCCCATGCGCGGCATATTGTATTTTCGGGATTTTTTACAGCTGGTGCGCAGCTCGCGGTGGGCGACGGCAAGTTAACAATTATCAAAGAAGGCAAAACACGTAAGTTTGTCAAAACTTCGGAGCATATAACCTTTAGTGGCGTGATCGGAAGGCAGCGTGGTCAAAAGGTAACTTACGTCACCGAGCGCTGTGTGATTGACCTCGAACACGATGCACTTGTGGTGCGTGAAATTGCGCCGGGCATAGATTTGCAGCGCGATGTACTTGACCAGGCTGACATCCCACTGCGTGTCAGCCCCAACCTGCGTCTCATGGACGCAGCGCTGTACTGTGATTCGCCATTTGGGCTAACACTTAAAAAACACGGGGTCACTCATGGCTGAAAACCATATTGAATTAGCCCGCGTTGGCGAAATTGCGACAGTGACTTTGAACCGTCCAGCCAAGCTCAATAGCTTGACATCTGCAATGCTCAACCAGCTAGAGGACTGCGCCCGTGAGCTGGAGGCGGATGCTGTGGTGCGGGTCGTGATCTTGACAGGATCAGGTAGCAAAGCATTTTGTGTAGGTGCCGACATTCATGAGTGGGCATCATTTGAGCCGCTGGACATGTGGCGCCGCTGGGTTCGTCGTGGACACCAAGTATTTGACCAATGGGCACGGCTACGCCAGCCTGTCATTAGCGCTATCAATGGACATGCGTATGGAGGAGGGCTTGAGCTGGCCATTGTGGGCGATGTACGCATAACGTCAGATGAAGCGCAGTTTGCACTCCCAGAGGCATCTATCGCAACTTGCCCAGGCTGGTCAGGCACCCAAAGATTGGTGCGTTTGGTTGGGGCAAGCCATGCAAAGTACTTGGCTTTAAGCGGTCAAAAAATCAACGCAAATGATGCGCTAAGAACTGGCTTGGTACACGAGGTAGTTAAGTCGGGCAGCTTGCTCAGCAGAGCGCAAGAATTGGCACAAGAAATGGCCAGCAAGGCGCCCGTTTCCATGCAGCTTACCAAGCAATTGATCAATGCATCCGCAGGTGAAGATGCAGCGGCTACATTAGAGGCTATGGCAGGGGCATTGGCGGCCACCACCCAAGATGCGGCAGAAGGACTCAACAGTTTTCGTGAAAAACGCAAACCTCATTATCTTGGCCGTTAAGCAACAGTCGCAACTTAAATTAAATAAAGATCAAAATGAAAACACTATCTCTCACCGCTGCAGACTTACCTAGCCGCCCACCGTTTCAAGGCAAATTATTGATTGACGGCCTGTGGGTGGACGCTGTGGATGGAAGCCAACTGAAGCGAAAATCTCCAGCACATGACCAATTGGTAGCCGTCTATGCACAAGCGGGTGCAGCAGATACCAACTTGGCCATTGCTGCAGCACGCAAAGCATTTGACCATGGCCCTTGGCCTCGCATGAAAGGCGCTGATCGAGCAAGAATTTTGCGCAAGGTGGCAGATCTCATACTTGAACGCAAGCACTCTATTGCAGAAATTGAAACTTTAGAAAATGGCAAGCCGCTAGCTCAATCCTTGGCAGAAGTGGAAGGAGCAGCAGACCTTTGGCAATACGCTGCGACGTTAGCGCGTAATCTGCATGGCGACAGTTACAACACGCTAGGTGAAAACACGTTAGGCGTTGTGTTGCGCGACCCTATCGGCGTGGTCAGCGTAATCACGCCATGGAACTTCCCTTTTCTCATCGTCAGCCAAAAATTACCCTTTGCGCTGGCAGCAGGCTGTACGGCCGTAGTTAAACCCGCAGAGGTCACCTCCGGCTCCACCGTCATGCTGGGTCAAATTCTGATAGATGCGGGCGTGCCTGCAGGGGCAGTTAACATTTTGGTAGGCCAAGGCAGCATCGTAGGTGAAGTTATGGTGACGCATGCAGATGTTGACATGCTGTCGTTCACAGGATCCACAACAATTGGGAAAGCGGCGGTTGCAAAATCAGCAAGCACATTGAAAAAGGTATCGATGGAGTTGGGCGGAAAGAATCCGCAAATTATTTTTGCAGATTGTGACTGGGACGCCGCGGTAGATGCAGCCGTCTATGGAATCTACTTTAATGCGGGCCAATGCTGCAACAGTGGAAGTCGAATTTTGGTGCAAGAGTCGATCGCACCGAAGTTTGTGGAGGAGGTCATCACTCGGTCAAAGTTGGTCAAAGTAGGCGACCCTCTAATTGCCGGTATGCAGGTTGGAGCCATCACCACCGAAAGACAGCTAGAAACCATCCTTGCGCACATTCAAAGCGCTCAAGCGCAGGGTGCCAAAGTGGAGCTTGGCGGTGCACGTATTGCTGGCGCTGGCATGTACATAGAGCCCACCGTGGTGACTGGTATTACCCGAGACATGGCCATTGCGCGCGAAGAAGTATTTGGCCCTGTGCTGGCCGTACTGACTTTCAAAACGCTGAATGAAGCTATCGATCTGGCTAATAGCACTTTGTATGGTTTATCTGCTGCAGTATGGAGTCAAGACTTCAATACTTGCTTGGCAACAGCGCGCCGCATCAAAGCGGGCACTGTTTGGATTAACACTTTTCTGGAAGGCCACGCAGAGTTGCCGTTTGGCGGCTACCGCGAGAGCGGCATTGGCCGCGAGTTGGGTCGCTTTGCAACAGAGGACTACACAGAAACTAAAACATTGCATATGCATTTAGGGCCACGTACCGACTGGTATATCCCACCTGCAGTGCACAACTAATTCATTTGAACTGGAATCAGTTTAAATGTTCACCGCCATATTCGTGTGGCATACCACTGGGGCAAACAAAGTCAATGCCCTGTTTATTTACTAAATCGGAGATATTTTATGAAAAAGAAAATTATAAGTCTGGCGATAGCCGCCGTAGTCAGTGCTCCTGTCATGGCGCAGCAAGCCGTGGAGGTGTTGCACTGGTGGACTTCTGGTGGCGAGGCCGCTGCCTTAGGTGTTCTTAAGGGCAACCTAGAAAAAGAGGGGGTCAAATGGAACGATATGCCGGTAGCGGGTGGTGGTGGTGAACAGGCCATGACAGCAGTGCGTGCCCGCGTAACCTCTGGCAATCCCCCTACAGCAGTGCAAATGCTCGGGTTTGATATTCAAGACTGGGCTAAGCAAGGCGTATTGGCCGATTTGACTGAGCTGGCCGCAAAAGAAGGCTGGGATAAAACCATACCCTCCGCATTGCAAAGATTTTCTAAATACAACGGTAAATGGGTTGCTGCGCCCGTGAACGTTCACTCAACCAATTGGGTATGGGCCAATAAAGAGGTGCTCGACAAGGCCGGTGTTAAAACTGAACCCAAGACCTGGGAAGAGTTCATCACTGCATTAGACATGGTAAAGAAAGCCGGCTTTATTGGGCTGGCACAAGGCGGCCAGCCATGGCAAGAGGCTACTATGTTCGATGGCGTGGTGTTGTCCACCGGTGGTTTGGATTTCTACAAAAAAGCCTTCATTGATTTAGATCCAGCAGCACTCAATTCACCCACCATGGTGAAATCGTTTGAGCGTATGGCGCAGCTGCGCCAGTATGCAGACAAAGACTTTTCTGGCCGTGACTGGAACGTGGCTGCGGGCATGGTCATCAGCGGCAAAGCGGCCTTCCAAATCATGGGTGATTGGGCTAAGGGTGAGTTCATAGCGGCTAAAAAATCTCCCGGCAAAGATTTTCTCTGTTTCAGAGTTCCAGGTTCACAAGGCATTGTGTCCTTCAATGCAGATCAATTTGCAATCTTTAAGGTTGGTGCTGACAAGATGGCAGCGCAAACAAAATTGGCTTCAGCAATTTTGAACCCGGGATTCCAATCTGCTTTTAACGTTGTTAAAGGCTCGGCACCAGCGCGTTCCGATGTTGCAGATACAGCTTTTGATGATTGCGGTAAAAAAGCCATTAAAGACTTGGCAGAAGCAAACAAGAAAAATACTTTGGTGGGCTCAATGGCGCAAGGCCATACCGTCCCGGCATCAATTAAGAATGCATTTTATGACGTTATTACACGCAATTTTAACGGTCAAATTGATGCGAAAAAAGCTGCAGCAGAGCTAGCATCAGCTGCTAAAAGTTAATTTCCAAACTGACTGGGCGGTCACATAGACCGCTCAGTCAAAACCAATGTCTAAATTTGACAATAAGAAGAGAATGATATGAAAAAAATAATCACACTGCTTGCAACTACTGTATTATTTTCTGTTGGAGTTCATGCACAGAAATCAGTTGAGGTACTGCATTTTTGGACATCTGGAGGAGAGGCTGCAGCGCTGAATGTGCTGAAAAATAAGCTAGACCAGCAAGGCATTAAATGGAACGATATGCCAGTGTCAGGTGGCGGCGGTGAACAGGCTATGACAACCCTGCGTACCCGCGTTACTTCGGGCAACCCTCCTGCAGCAGCTTTGCTGATGGGATACGACTTGACGGATTGGGCAAAACAAGGTGTTTTGGCCGATATGAATACCTTGGCTAAGCAAGAAAATTGGGATCAAACCATCCCCCAAGCTGTGCAGCGGTTTACCAAGTACGAAGGTAAATGGATTGCCGCACCACTGGCTATCCATTCAATCAATTGGGTTTGGGCGAATAAACAGATTTTAGAGAAAGCCGGCGTTGTTGGTGAGCCTAAAAATTGGGATGAATTTATCGCAGCGGCAGAGAAGGTTCAAAAGGCTGGGTTTATTGCCATTGCCCATGGCGGACAGCCTTGGCAGGAGGCAACTGTATTTGACAGCGTAGTGCTCGCCACGGGTGGCGCAGATTTCTACCGTAAAGCATTGATTGAACTTGATGAGAAAGCATTGGGTTCTGCCACTATGGAAAAAGTATTCCAACGTATGGGGCAGTTCAAAAAGCTAATTGACAAAGATTTTTCGGGGCGTGATTGGAACGTTGCTGCGGGTATGGTGATTAGCGGTAAAGCCGGTTTCCAAATCATGGGTGACTGGGCCAAAGGCGAATTTACCAATGCCAAAAAAGAGCCAGGTAAAGACTATCTGTGCTTCCCAGTGCCTGGCACCCAAGGAACGGTCTCGTTCTTATCAAATCAGTTTGCGATGTTCAAGGTTACTGGTGACAAAGTCGCATCGCAAACAGCCATGGCCAAAGCAAGTTATGACGCCAAGGTGCAATCTGAATTTAATGTGCTTAAAGGTGCCATACCTGCACGCTCCGATGTTTCAGACGCTGCGTTTGATGCGTGTGGAAAACGTGCCATCAAGGAACTGGCGCTAGCAAGTAAATCCAATACCTTAGTGGGTTCAATGGCACATGGCCATGCAGCACCAACGGCTGTAAAAAATGCTTTTTATGACGTTGTTACGCGCCACTTCAATGGGCAACTCGACGACAAAAAAGCTGTGGCCGCCATGGTTGCGGCTCCAAAAATATAAGTAGGATTTAATTATGCGTGCCGGACTCTTGCCAAAGTTGTTGCTCAGTCCCAGTGCTATTTTGGTACTGGTCTGTGTCTATGGCTACATCATGTTCACTGTGTATTTGTCGTTTACCAGCTCTACGATGATGCCTTCTTATGGGTGGTCCGGCAGTGCAAATTACAGCCGCCTGATTGGCCTGGAAAACTGGGCAGTTTCATTGTCCAACTTGTGGGTCTTTGCTAGCTTGTATATTGGTTTTGCTATGGCAATTGGTTTGGCACTGGCAATTTTAATAGATCAAAAAGTTCGGGCTGAGAGCGCATTTCGGTCTATCTTTTTATACCCGATGGCTTTGTCATTTATTGTCACTGGCACTGCGTGGAAATGGCTGTTGGATCCGGGTGTGGGCCTAGAGCACACTATGCAAGGCCTAGGCTGGAGCAATTTCACTTTTGGATGGATTAAAGATTCCGAGAAGGCCATTTATTGCGTGGTTATCGCTGCTGTATGGCAAACCGCGGGGTTCGTGATGGCGATGTTCTTGGCCGGTTTGCGTGGTGTTGACTCAGAGCAAATCAATGCTGCAAGGTTAGATGGCGCAAAGACTTGGCAAATCTACTTGCACATCATCATTCCACAACTTGGCCCGGTGTTCGTGTCGTCTTTTGTGATTCTGGCCCACATGGCGATTAAGTCCTACGACTTGGTAATAGCACTGACAAACGGAGGCCCAGGCCGCTCCACTTGGTTGCCCTCTGTGTTCATGTACCAGTACACATTCACACGCAACGAAATGGCAATAGGTGCTGCCAGTTCGGTGCTGATGTTGGTGGCAATTGGTGTCGTGGTGCTGCCTTATTTATACAGTGAAATGCGGAAAGTTAAAAATGGATAACACTCCCTCTGTGCTGCTTAACAGTACAAAAAGCAGTCAATTGACAGCGCAACTAGGACGATTCGTGCTGTACGCGGTTTTAGTCGCAGCGGCTATCCTCTTTGTTCTGCCAGTCTATGTGATGTTGGTGAATTCACTCAAGCCCTTAGACGAAATTCGCAGTGGCGACCTAATGGCGATACCTGTGGCGTGGACGTTTGAGCCTTGGCTTACCGCTTGGAGTACAGCGCAGATTGGCGTACAGCCCACCGGACTCAAGCCGTACTTTATCAATTCGTTCCTATTGGTGGTACCGGCGGTCATTATTTCGACCTTAATTGGCGCACTCAATGGCTATATCTTGACCCAGTTCAATATGCGTGGTGCAAGTTTGATTTTTGCAGCCATGCTGTTTTCTGTTTTTATACCATTTCAAATTGTTCTGATACCCATGGCAAAAACACTGGGTTTCTTGGGGCTGGCAGGAACTGTAAAAGGACTTGTTTTCGTGAACGTTGTCTACGGCATTGGATTCACCACGCTGTTTTTCCGAAATTACTACGCTGCGTTCCCCAACGAACTGGTGCGTTCTGCGCGCATGGATGGTGCAAATTTCTTTGGGGTACTTTTCCGCATCCTGTTGCCTAACAGTGCTCCCATCATTGTGGTCACAGTCATTTGGCAGTTTACCAATATCTGGAATGAGTTTCTGTTTGGGGCTTCTTTCAGCGATTACACCTCTTTCCCGCTCACAGTTGCGCTTAACAACTTAGTTAGCAGCTCTACAGGTGTCAAGGAATACAACGTACATTTTGCGGGCGCTTTTATTGCTGCTTTGCCAACATTGGTGGTTTATATGGTTTCTGGTAAATATTTTGTGCGCGGTCTGATGGCCGGTTCAGTCAAAGGGTAATAGCATGTCTTCACTTGATTTAATTAATATCAAAAAAAGCTTTGGTGCGGTTCAAATCCTTCACGATGTTTCTATTACCTTGTCGGATGGCGAGTTTTTAGTGTTGGTTGGCCCTAGCGGCTGCGGTAAAAGTACACTGATGAACATCATTGCGGGTTTGGAAGAGCCTAGCGGTGGCATGTTGCGCCTTGATGGCCAAGACATTACACAAGTGGCACCTGCCGAGCGCAATATTTCTATGGTCTTTCAGTCCTATGCGCTTTACCCCAATATGACAGTGGCAAAGAACATTGAGTTTCCATTGCAGATGCGCAAGGTGGCTAAAGAGATTCGCACAGAGCGCGTTCAAAGTGTGGCGAAGCTGTTGCAAATTGAGCACCTGATGGACCGCAAGCCTAAGCAGCTGTCTGGCGGTCAACGTCAGCGGGTCGCCATTGGCCGTGCATTAGCACGCGAGCCTAAGTTGTATTTATTTGATGAGCCACTGTCTAATCTTGATGCGCAATTGCGTTTGGACATGCGCACCGAAATTAAAAAACTACACCAACGGCTCAAATCCACCATCGTCTATGTAACCCATGACCAAATTGAGGCTATGACCCTGGCAACACGTATTGCTGTAATGAAGGGTGGCGTGGTACAACAACTTGGCACCCCGAGCGAGGTCTATAACCGTCCTGCAAATACGTTTGTAGCCAGTTTCATGGGCTCCCCCAGAATGAATCTGGCTAAAGGACGGGTAGTAGAACAAGCAGGTGTATTTGCCATTGAGCTGCAAAGTGACTATCGCACCAAAGTCGCCATTGAATTACCCAGCAAGCCCGCAGGCTTGGCTGCTTACTTGGGTAAAGTAGTGATTATTGGCATCCGGGCTGAAGCCATTAGCCTAGCGCGTGATGATTTAGCAATAACAAGTATGCAACGCGCAGTGACTGCTCGGGTTGAGGTAATCGAACCTACAGGAGCTGACACCTTGATCGTCATGGATTTGGGCGGACATGAATTTACTGCAAGGCTAGAGCCTGAAGCAAAAGTCACAGTAGGCGATGACGCAAAATTCTTGCTAGATTTGTCCAAATTAGTGTGCTTTGATGCAGAGACTGAGAAGCTGATCGCTTGAATCCCATGAAACACCAAGCATACGATGTGGTCATCATTGGTTCTGGCGTAGGCGGTGGCTCGGTAGCGCTGCAACTGGCTGGTAGCAATGCGCGGGTATTGGTTCTAGAGCGTGGGCCTATTCTGCCCAGAGAGGCGCAAAATTGGCAACCTGAAGCCGTGTTCTGCAACCGCCGTTACCATACAAATGAGACCTGGTGGGCCAATCAACGGTCCTTTAATCCTGGAATGTTTTACTTTGTCGGCGGCAATACCAAGTTTTACGGTACAGCGATGTTTCGTTTTCGTGAAAAAGACTTTGAATCGCTTACGCATGAGGAAGGTGTATCGCCTGCATGGCCTATAAAGTACAGTGATCTTGAACCGTGGTATTGCCAAGCAGAGTCTTTGTTTGGAGTGCGTGGACAAGCTGGGGTAGACCCTACAGATCCACCGCGCAGCGCCCCTTATTCTTATGGGCCGATTCCGCACGAGCCTGTGATTGACCAAATCGCAAAGCAATTAAGCGCACAAGGGCTAACGCCATTTTCTATGCCAAGCGCTGTGGATTACGGCCCCAACGGTAAATGCCAACGGTGTGCAAATTGCGATGCATTTCCCTGCAAAATCGACGCTAAAGGCGATGCTGAAACGGTATTAATTAGGCCAGCTTTGAAGCATTCGAACATTGAGCTGGTTTCGGATGCATATGTACAAAAATTACATACGGATCCGGCTGGAAGAAAAATCGTTGCCGCCGATGTCCTGATCAATGGCACAAATCAAAGAATTACTGCAGATACATTCATTTTAAGTGCCGGTGCGGTTAATTCAGCGGCTCTTTTACTGCGATCGGCTAATGCAAGCAATCCAAGAGGATTGGCCAATAGCTCTGATGTCGTGGGTCGCAACTACATGACCCACAACACCAGCGCGCTAATGGCTATCCATCCATTCAAAATTAACAACACACAATTTCCCAAAACTTTGGCCGTGCACGATTACTATTTTGGTGGCGATGAGGTCACAACACCACTAGGTAGCCTCCAGTTGCTAGGGAAAATCCGTGAACCTATGTTGCGGGGCCCGCTGCGAGCAGTGCCGAAATTTATTCGCACGGCGTTAGCATCACGCAGTGTAGATTGGTATGCCCAAAGTGAAGACCTCCCCCATCCTGATAGCCGGGTTACTGTCCGATCTGATGGTGCCATCAATCTCAACTGGCATCGCAGTAATCTCAAGGCCCATGCGCGTTGGGTAGCTAAATGCAAAGAAATTCTACGTGCTACAGGGTATCCCATCGTGCTAGCCCAGTCGTTTGGTACAGATGTAGTTTCACACCAATGTGGCACCGTGCGATTTGGCAGCGACCCCTCAACCTCTGCATTAGACACCAACTGCAAAGCTTGGGATCACTACAATTTGTACGTAGTTGATGCTGGATTCTTCCCGTCATCAGCCGCAGTCAACCCGGCTTTGACCATTGCCGCACAAGGTTTGCGTGTTGGAAACCATTTGCGTAAGGAGGTTTTCCAATGAACCCGCAGCGCCCTTTGGCAATAGTAACCGGTGCACGTCGAGGTATTGGGGCTGCTATAGCTATTGAACTGGCTGAGCGTGGATTTAACTTGGCATTGACTGACATCGAAATCACTGATTCCGAAGAAACGATACAAGCTATTGAGGGCCGTGGTGCGAGGGTTAAATTGTTTGTGTCTGATCTCGGCCGAGTGGAAGAGCACCGTAACGTCATTGGCGAAATACAGCATTGGGGTGGCCCTATAGCTTGTTTGGTTAATAACGCAGGCATTCCAGCCCCCCAAAGGGGTGATATTTTGGATGTGACAGCACAGTCATTTGATCGTGTGCTGGGTGTTAATTTAAGGGGCACCTTCTTTTTTACACAAGCAATAGCTCTACATATGACCACAACAGCATGTGACTTTCCCAGATCGATAGTGACGGTGTCTTCGGTAAGTGTTGACTTGGCCTCAATTGAAAGGGCGGAATACTGCCTTTCCAAGGCGGGCCTTGGTATGTTAACCAAGCTGTTCGCATTGAGACTGGCGCCTTTGGGTATAGCTGTTTTTGAAGTACGTCCCGGCATCATCCGTACCCCCATGACTGAAGGCGTTTCAACCGTTTACGACCAGCGTATTGCAGACGGCCTAGTGCCCATGGGCCGCTGGGGTTACCCGGGAGATGTTGCGCGGGCGGTGGCATCCTTGGTAGACGGGCAACTAGGTTTTTCTACCGGCAGCGTTATCCATGTGGACGGCGCTTTGTCTATTCCAAGATTATGAATCTGCAAACGAAAAACGCAGTAACACAGGGAGTTGATGGTCATCAGAGGGTTTGCAAAAATCTCAAATTCCATCGCACTGTTGGGTAAAAATTGGAGCATCTGATGCGCAATATTGTCTTGAGTTGGTTGATTTACGGCGTGGGATTGCTAAGTGGCACTTGGGCAATGGCGGGTGAGGTGGAGGTATTGCACTTCTGGACCTCTGGCGGGGAGGCAAAATCAGTGGCTGAGCTCAAGGCGCTATTGGCACTGCGAGGCCATACATGGAAAGACTTCTCTGTGGTCGGCGGGGGTGGCGAAAATGCAATGGCGGTACTTAAGCAGCGCATAACAGCAGGTAAGCCGCCAGCTGCGGCTACTATCAAAGGCCCAGCAGTCCAAGAATGGGCTGCACTGAATGCGCTTACTAGTCTTGACGCGATGGCCACGTTCGATAAATGGGATGAGTCTTTACCCAAAGTAATCGCTGACCATATGAAGTACAAAGGTCGCTATGTGGCTGTTCCTGCCAATGTGCACCGTGTTAATTGGTTATGGTCGAATTCAGCCGTGCTTAAAAAAGCAGGTGTCACCACCTTGCCGACCAATTACGAAGAATTTTTTGAAGCCGCTGAAAAAATCAAAGCAACTGGGGTAACTCCAGTAGCCCATGGGGGCCAAGCGTGGCAAGACTTTACGTTATTTGAGTCTGTTGCGTTGGGTGTTGGCGGCGTTGATTTCTATAAAAATGCTTTCGTAAAACTAAATCCAACGGCTTTAGGCGGCGCTGAGATGAAAAATTCACTGGAGGTATTTCGGCGAATCAAGTCCTACACCGACGATAAGTCGCGTGGGCGGGACTGGAATGCTGCTACTGATATGGTGATTACTGGCAAGGCGGGTTTTCAGTTTATGGGTGATTGGGCCAAAGGAGAATTTTTTGTTGCGGGTCAGCAGCCTGGCAAAGAATTTTCTTGTTCTGCAGCCCCTGGTACTGCGGCAGCATTTTCTTATGTCCTGGATACCTTCGCTATGTTTCAACTTAAGGGCTGGGAGGCCCAAAAAGCACAGGGGTATTTGGCCTATTTACTCATGGGAAAAGACTTCCAGGAAAAGTTTAACCTGCGCAAGGGATCTATCCCTGCAAGGTTAAATGTGAACATGGATAAATTTGATGCGTGCGCGCAAACCTCTAGCAAAGACTTTATTGCGACCGAGAAAACTGGGGCCCTGCTACCTTCGGTGGCTATTGATATGGCCGTTGCACCAGCGGTACATGATGCCCTGCGGGCAGTGATCAGTGAATTTTGGACCAACGAAACAATCTCTGTAAATGATGCAGTTTCTAAAATACTACTGGCTTCTGCTATTAAACAAAAATGAATCTCTACTTTTAAGATATCCAAGCTATGAAAATTACAAGCTATGACTACATTATCACTGGCGGAGGCTCAGCCGGCTGTGTGTTGGCACATCGACTGAGCGAGGATCCTACTGTCAAAGTGCTGTTACTAGAAGCAGGTGGCGGTGATAGCCATCCCTTCTTTCACTGGCCAGCAGGGTTTGCCAAAATGACCAAGGGTATTGGTTCTTGGGGGTGGCACACCGTACCTCAAAAACATTTGAAGGATCGCGTTTTGCGCTTTACCCAAGCCAAAGTTATTGGTGGAGGTTCTTCTATTAATGCACAGCTGTATACGCGCGGAGTACCTGCAGACTACGACGATTGGGTTACACAAGAAGGTGCTGTGGGCTGGGGCTATGAAGACGTACTTCCATATTTCAAGCGTTCTGAGAATAACCAGCGGTATGCCAATCGTTACCACGGCTACAGCGGCCCTTTGGGCGTTTCTAACCCCATTAGTCCGTTACCTATATGCGAAGCTTACTTTCAAGCAGGACAAGAACTGGGCATTCCGTTCAATCCTGACTTTAATGGAGAGCACCAAGCTGGGCTGGGCTACTACCAGCTCACACAGCTCAATGCGCGTCGCTCATCTACGTCAGTGGCCTTCTTGCACCCCATCCGCAACCGCAGCAACTTGACGGTCATGATGCAAACCATGGCAACACGTGTATTGGTTGAGAATGGCCGCGCAATAGGCGTTGAGGTAGTGCAAAGTGGCCAAAGCACACCCATGCGGCTCTTAGCCGACCGAGAAGTTGTAGTTTCGTCGGGTGCGATGGGCTCTCCTAAATTGCTACTTCAATCTGGCATTGGCCCTGCAGGCCATCTGCGGTCAGTAGGGGTGCCTGTGGTACATGACTTGCCGGGTGTGGGTGAGAATTTACAAGACCATTTAGATCTGTTTGTGATTGCAGAATGTACAGGCGACCATACGTACGACAAGTACAACAAGCCGCACCATGCGGCATGGGCAGGGCTTCAGTATTTACTGTTAAAGAAGGGCCCTGTGGCATCCAGCTTGTTTGAGACAGGTGGCTTTTGGTATGCCGATGCCGCACAAAAAGCGCGTTCACCAGATATTCAGTTCCATCTTGGCTTAGGATCAGGTATTGAAGCGGGTGTGGCCAAGATGCAAAACGCAGGGGTTACTTTGAATACAGCCTACCTTCGGCCCCGCTCGCGGGGCACGGTGCGGCTGGCCAGTAATGACCCAGCGCAGACACCTTTGCTCGATCCTAATTATTGGGCTGATCCCCATGACCGCACAATGGCCATTAAAGGCTTGCGATTGGCAAGGGAGCTATTGCGCCAGCCCGCGTTGAAGCGGTATGTTAAATCCGAAGTCTTGCCCGGGGATGGCTTGTCCAGCGATGCTGATCTGTTTGACTATGCATGCCAGCACGGTAAAACAGACCATCATCCTGTGGGAACCTGCAAGATGGGGTCGGCTTCTGATCCACTCAGCGTGGTCACGCCAGATCTTAAATTGATTGGTATACAAGGTCTGCGCGTAGTAGATGCTTCGGTTATGCCACGGGTTCCCTCTTGCAACACAAATGCGCCCACCATCATGGTGGCTGAAAAAGGCGCAGACCATATTCTTGGCAAAATTTAATCGCTATTACAACGTATGTCGCACACTTTGCTACTTCCCCAAGCTGACGGTTCTATCAAAAAGTATGCCTTGATAGGACAGCCCATTACCCCAGTCGTGCCAGTCGGCACATTCAACCGCACAGTTTTTGCTGCTGCACATTTGGTGATTGACCCGATTGCCACCACTGATCCTTTCGGCACCTCACCGCAAGTGGACTGGGACACGACGCTGGCTTTCAGAGACCACCTTTATGGCCTGGGATTTCGTGTTGCTGAGGCTATGGATACAGCACAACGTGGCATGGGCGTGGACTGGCCTGTGGCCCGTGAGTTGATTCAGCGCTCGTTGCGCCACGCGCGTACTGTGCCCGGTGCCGACTTAGCATGTGGCGTAGGCACTGACCAATTAGCCGCTGGTGCGGACGTCACGCTCGACCAGGTTGAACGGGCCTACCGTGAGCAATTTGATGTTGTGCAAGCGGAAGGCGGACGCGCCATTTTGATGGCTAGCAGGGCCATGGCCCGTGCCGCCGCAAGTGCCGATGACTATCTCAAAGTTTATGGCCGTTTGTTACAAGACAGCGATCAACCGGTCATTTTGCATTGGCTAGGTGAAATGTTTGACCCCGCTTTAAAAGGCTACTGGGGCTCAAGCGATATACCAGCAGCACTTGACACTGTGGTCGCACTCATTCATGCCAATGCATCTAAAGTAGAGGGTATCAAAGTATCTTTGCTAGAGGCTAAATGGGAGATTGAATTGCGACGCAGACTGCCAGAGGGCGTAAAAATGTACACGGGAGATGATTTCAATTATGCTGAGTTAATTGAAGGTGATGACAATGGTTTTTCGCATGGACTACTCGGTATATTTGATCCTATCGCGACAGTGGCTTCTGTTGCATTACACTGTTTGGCGCAAGGGGATACTGAGCAATATCGGACGCTGTTAAACCCTACAGTAGCATTATCAAGAGAAATTTTCAAATCTCCGACGCGTCACTACAAGGCGGGCGTAGTATTTTTAGCATGGCTCAATGGTCATCAAAAGCACTTTTCAATGGCTGGAGGAGCCCAAGCATCTCGAGATATTGTGCACTATGCCAAGGTATTTGAACTAGCAGACGCATGTGGAGTGTTAACAAATCCTGATATTGCGCTTAGCAGGATGCGTTCCTTCCTAACTGTGCAGGCCGGCATTACATCTTAAGAAAAATAATATGCAAATCCGTCATTTTGTAGTTTTCAAATTCGTACCCCATGCCACTGAAAGTGATAGAAAGAGCTTAGTGCACGACTTTAATGCGCTACCTAAGCTTATCTCTGGAATCACCCATTTTGAATGCGGTGTGAACATCAGTCCAGAAAATCTAAATAAAGAGTTCACGCATATATTTTTAATGACGTTTAAGGACGCAGTCGCAAGAGATTTGTACTTGGTACATACAGCGCATGAAATGTTTGTCGAGAAATACAAGCCTTTGTTGGCGGATGCGCTAGTGCTTGATTACGAACTTGGCTGATGCTGCACATTATCAAAGAGTTAAACAATAGGGTGCTATCTGGACGAACCGTAGTCGTTGGCATGGGAAAAGCCGCAGCTGCTATGGCCATGGCAGTGGAGTCACATTGGGTCGGAGAGCTAAGCGGTGTTGTGGTGGTACCAGAGGGGGCCAGTCGACCGTTACAACGCATTCGCGTGCTGGAAAGTAGCCATCCCGTGCCTGACGAGCTGGCTGTGCAGGCTTATCCAGCGAAAGTAGTGAAACTGTTGATCTCGGACATTCCCGGCGATGAGCCGTCTTTAATCGCATCTGGGCCTACTTTGCCCGATGCTTCCACTTGCGCACAGGCGTTGGCAGTCTTGCAACGTTATGCTATCAATGGGTTGCCTGTGGTCTACGAGGCGCTGTCTAGCGGTGCATGGGAGTCCGTCAAACCGCACGACCCGCGCTTAGCTTCGCACTCGCACCATGCCATCGCTAGTGCGTGGGATGGCATGCGGGCTGCAGCTGTCCAAGCAACCGTTGAGGGACTGACGGGCCATATTCTGTCGGACGCAATGGAGGGCGAGGCGCGTGAACTGGCCAAGGCGCATGGATGGGTCCGTTGACACTCCAGCAGGCAAGCGCCCAAGGCCATGCTGGCCAGAAGTCGCTGGACAACAATGACAGCGCTACATTTTTAGACGCAGCAGAAAGTCTGGTGCATACCGGGCCAACACATACCAACATCAACAATTTCAGAGCTGTCTTAATCCTTTAATGCGTAAAAAGAAATCTATGACCACTATTGCACATGATTTGGAGCGTATTGCTGCGCAAGAAAAAACCCTAGTTTTTTCGCATTTTGACAATGCATCTGCATGGCTGCTTGGTGCCCGCATCCAAGAAATTTGCGTCGCAAAGGAGGTGGCAGTAACCATTGAAATTAGGCTGTCAGGTGAGACAGTCTTTTTCTATGCGATGCCAAAAACAGCCCCTGCCAATGCCGACTGGGCACGGCGAAAACGCAACACGGTCGAACTCATGCACCGCAGTTCTTACGGTGTGGGGTTGTCGCTCCAAATAGACGGCGGCACATTAGAGGAAAATATGGGATTACCTTTAAGAGACTTCGCCTCGCACGGCGGCAGTTTTCCTATCCGGGTGGCTAGTATTGGCTGCGTGGGTACAGTGACCGTATCAGGTCTGCCACAGCGAGACGATCACGCACTTGTGGTGGCAGTTTTAGCTGAAATGTGCGGTGTTTCAATAGATTCAATTGAACTTGAGCCGGCTGGTCGCATGACATCACAGGCTGTCTAATACAGCTTAGCTTACGATGTACTGCGACAACAATTAACCGATGGAGCGGCGCGACATTGACGCATCCGTGAGATTAATTAAGCGTCGGTTGGTGCCGGTAAGGCTTGGAACTATCGGAAAGGTGGCTAGCTTTGTAGATGGCACATAGCAGCTGCTAGGATCTTGCCGCGATGCTATTTGTCTCGCGCTGACGACACCTGAGTAGCACATTAATGACAACTGGAAGTTTGTCACACCGCTGGGCAGCAACATAGTGGTACACCCCGTTGGGAAACTCAAGTGTTGCACTGGTAATACCGTTGCAAGCATTGAGTTTCGCGATGGGACTGTAGCGCCATTGATATCTTTTTCGCCGTAAATGGGAAAGCCATCAGCTGCTACGCCATTGACATGAGACGGGCCACCTACAGTGTCGACCAAGGCTGTAACGAAGTTTGGCAGGCCATGGTAGTGGTAAGTGTCACCAGCTGCGCGGGGAGCAGGATGGCCGTTACAGTTATCAAGCAAAGAAGCTGTGGCGGTGATGCCAGTGCTAGCACCATTTTTGTAAACCAGCCCTGTATAGGTGACGTTATCTGTCAATGCAGCGGGGCCGTTCGTTTGCCCTTCGGTCGCGTTGAAAAGCGCAGGCCTAGTGAAGATAATGCCAAATTTCCCCCCGAGTGGCAGTAGTTGTCGCTGCTTGTGGTAGTGGCTGCAGTGGTAGTGGAGTTTGTAATTGCAGTAGTGTCGATTGTGCCGCCACCGCAGGCAGCAAGCAATACGTACAGCAAGGGTCTGGCGGGTGGAATAATTGCGCGTTGCATAGTAAAGCTCCTTGTGTTTAGGAGGTGAAAATTACCGACTCCAACTGGTATGTTTGTGAAGAGGTGTGTTTTTAAAAATGACATTTTCACCATGCTTGCAACCTCTCCGAAGTGCGAAAACTAAAGCAATTGAATGACAAAGATGTCATGATATTTTGAATTCAGAGCGCTATATTTGGGTCATGAAAATTAATCTCTACTCATTAGTCCAAGCAAAATCTAAACGTAAGCTATGGATGATCGCTCTGCTACTAGCCCCGATATTAACGGCGGCCAGTTGTGGTGGCTCTAGCGAAGTATCAGTGGCTTCAAATGCTACGGCGGCTACTGTCACTAGCGCTTCTACGTCAGGCTCAACAGCCACAACCACGAGCACCGGAACCACTAATGCAGCAAGTACTAACGCCGGAACATCCACTGGCACGCTAAAAAACTTCAAAGCGCAAATGTGGGCTGACAACTGGTTCTCGCTGCACGTAGGTGAAACCTATGTGGGCGAAGACTCGGTACCCATCACCACGGAGAGGTCGTTCAATTCGGAAACGCTTAACTTTAGTGCCAGCTACCCGTTTGATTTGAACTTCATCATCAAAGACTACAAACAAAACGATACGGGCCTAGAGTACATCGGCACGGCCAAGCAGCAGATTGGTGATGGCGGTTTTATTGCGCAAATCACTGACACCAGCACTGGCAGGATCGTGGCAGTGACTAGCAGTGCGTTCAAGTGCAAGGTTATTCACAAGGCGCCGCTCGTAAATGCATGTGCAAAAGAAGCCAGCCCCACGGTACAAAGCTGTGGTGCGACCATTTTGTCTGAGCCTGTTGGCTGGAAGAGTACGGGTTTCAATACCACTGGCTGGGAATCTGCTGCGGTGTACACCGCAGCGCAGGTGGGCGTAAAAGACGGCTATTACGACATTGCTTGGGACGCAGCGGCTAAATTAATTTGGACATCTGACTTGCTGTCTGACAACACCTTGCTTTGCAAAGCCACAGTCACAAGCCCTTGACACCTGCGCAAACTTCAATGGCGTATTTAAATTCAACAGGAACCTTTAATGAACAATATTCTCCTTCTAAGCGTGGCATCCGCATTGGTTGCTACATCCCTTGCAGCCTGCGGTGGGGGTAGTACAAGCGCTCTGGCTGCCAGTGCGGGCGTACCAACTGCACTGGTAGTGCCCAGCGGCGTGTTCACACTGGCCAGTAATGCGGCTGTAGAGGGCGGTGCGCTGCCAATTGACTACACCTGCGACGGTACCAGCTCATCTCCGCCACTGGCGTGGGCTAATGCCCCGGCAGGTACCAAAGAGTTTGCTCTGTTAATGACTACCATACCGACAGCGGGCCAGATTAAATACAGTTGGGTGCTGTCAGGCATACCTGCTAGTGCTACCAGCTTGGTCCGCAATACAACAGGCGTTGGCACTTCGGGTGTCGGTAGCGACGGGCCTACGGCCAGCTACCAAGCGCCCTGTTCACAAGGGCCGGGACTTAAAGCGTACACCATTAAGTTGTATGCTTTGTCTGCTGCACCGGTTTTAACGGTCGCTGCCAATGTGGTCACTGGAGCCGTCTTAAGCGCAGCCATAGCCCCACTCACTCTAGGCTCTGCGGCGCTGAACGTGAATGTTACTCGTGGCACCAGCACCATTGCACCTGTTGTTCCCGCTAGCACATCAACACTGCCAGGCACCACATCAATTACGCCAACCACTGCTACAACCAGCGCAAACTGCACATTAGTCAGCGACTCACTCAAAGCGTCCACTACGGGTGTAGCTAAGGCCACTTGTGATGGCACTTACGCTTACATTGCCTCTAACGGGTTGCCCACCCATGCCATGATGGATGGCATCACGGCCACAAATTTACAGGTTCCGCTTGCTGTTAACTTCACTGGCACTAATGCTTGGAAAATTCCATTAGCTCCTGCCATTGCTGCCGTAACCACCAGCGCGTTAGACGGCCCGATTGGGGTGGCCATTAACGGAGTGCCCATCTTTAACCCTTGCAAACAAGGCGGCTGCACTGGCCCTGGGGGCGGCGACACTAAAGTTTTGGGTGAACTCGACATTTGCAACGGCCACGCAGGCCGTGGTGACGACTACCATTACCACGCAGCACCTACCTGCATGATGGCGGGCCAAGCCCCCAGCTACTGGGATACGCACCCCGTGGGCTGGGCGCGGGACGGTTTTGCTATCTTTGGCTACAACAACGCCGATGGCACTGTAGCCACCCGTGACGGCGTTTGCGGGGGCAACACCACTACAGTCACCAATGGGCCTGCGGGCTACAGCTACCATGTGACCGATGCGTCGCCGTACGTACTGTCGTGCTTTAGAGGTACACCTAGCCCAGCTTCGGTGGGTTCCCCCCTACGCCAACCTCCCGTCACGCCATTCCCGGTGACCAACATGACATTAAAAACCGCAATCGATGGCTACCAGGTGCTTAATTTCACGTCGGGACTCACGTTTAAAACAACTGAAACTGGCACTGATAGCTATACCAACGCTGCGGGTGTGTACAACATCCGCTACAAAGCAGTCACTGGCACAGAGCTAAGCACCTTGTTAGCCAGCGCCGCTAATTCGGGAAAAACAGCTTGCTGGGATTTTCAGTTCACCAGTGGCGCGGGTGCAACTACCCAGCCCGCTGTGTCGTACTGCCGGTAAGTAGCGCATATGAAAATTATTACCGCAACCTTAACCTTGCTATGGGCGTTGGCCAGCGCTGTGCAAGCCCATGAACTGGAGGCCAACCGCGCCACCTTGGTGCTGCGTGACCAGCAGCATTTGGCGCTCACTTTCTTTGTAGACTATCCTGCCGTGTTGCACCAAGTGCTTGCACCACAACTACCCTTGACAGAGTTTGTATTGGTGCACTCGGCCATGCAGCCACAGGCGTTTGCGGCGCAGCTGAAAATTGCACAAACCAAGCTGCAAAGCAGCACGGGCCTAACATTGCACAAAGGCAAAGCAGCCGTGCTTACGCAGTGGGTTTGGCCCAAAGCAGTTGCTGTGCAAAACCTGCTGCAACAGCGCGCAATGCAGGCGGTAGTGGCACCCACAGACCACGGGCATGTGGTGCAAAGCGAAATTCGTGCAGAAGTCAAATCAGTACAAGCTGGTGACTTTGCATCTGTCAAGCTGCAACTGCCTGCTCAATTCAAAGAGGTATTGGTTGTCTCTTACCAACCAAAGCAAGTTTGGGTTAAACCACGCACGCCTTCTACGGCAATTACCTTTTGAGTAGTTTTATGTAGAAATTTAGCAGGTCAAACCATGAGAACACCCAAAGAAATGCTGAATTAGTAGCTCCTATTTTAATAGTAATCATTTCTGTGGCTCCTTGGTGATTTTGTCTGGCGTCCAGCCAAGAAGCCGCCGACAGACAACATGGTTCTTACCTATGCACGTGCCAGCACAGGCTTTAAAGCATTGCCCGTATGTGTTTGCAGCTGTACCAATTGCTCGGGTGTGCATTGCGCAGCAATCTTGCCGCCTTCTTTGCCGCCCTCCGGCCCAAGGTCAATCACCCAATCGGCTTCGGCAATTACATCTAAGTCATGCTCGATGACGACCACGCTGTGGCCACCATTGACCAAGCGGTGCAGCACGTGAATGAGTTTTTCTACATCCGCCATGTGCAGCCCTACGGTAGGCTCGTCTAGTACGTACAACGTGTGCGGGGCTTTTTGGCCGCGCCGTGTGAGGTCGTCGCGCACTTTGGAAAGCTCAGTGACCAGTTTGATGCGCTGCGCTTCACCACCGCTGAGCGTGGGGGATGGTTGGCCAAGTGTTAAGTAGCCCAAGCCTACGTCTTTGAGCAGTTGCAGCGGGTGGCTTATGTTGGGCATGGTGGCAAAGAAGTCTACAGCTTCATCTACCTCCATTTGCAGCACATCGCCTATGCTTTTGCCGCGCCAGCTGACCGCCAATGTCTCGGGGTTAAAGCGCGCGCCGTGGCAGACCTCGCAAGGTACTTTCACGTCGGGTAAAAAGCTCATCTCTATGGTGCGCATGCCTTGGCCTTCGCAGGCGGGGCAGCGGCCTTCGCCGGTGTTAAAGCTAAAGCGTGCGGGTTGGTAGCCGCGTGCTTTGGCTTCTAGGGTTTCAGCAAACAGTTTGCGGATGACATCCCAAAAACCGATGTAGGTAGCGGGGCAACTGCGCGGGGTTTTGCCAATCGGGGTTTGGTCTACTTCTAGCACGCGGTCGATTTGTTGCCAGCCCTCTATTTGCTCGCAGCCTGTCCAGGTGGTGAAGGCTGCTGCGCGGTTACCGGCTTCGCGGCCTATGCCTTTGGCGGTGACTGCGGCGTAGACGTTGCTTAATAGGACGTCTCTGGCCAGGGTAGATTTTCCTGAGCCGCTGACACCCGTTATTGCCACTAGTCTGTGAAGCGGTACGTCTACCGTAACGTTTTGCAAGTTGTGCAGATTGGCTGCGGTTACGCGCAAATGTTGCTGTCCTGAGTTGGGGTCAGAGCCCGATGTCGTATTGGTGTTTTCTTCGCCGGGGAGACCGTATTCTGAATTGGGATCTGACACCAATTTCGGCTTTGTCTTTTTTACCTTCTCAGGCTTGGGCACGAAGCTTGACTTGTATTCTGGTAACTCTGACACGCGGTTGTCTACGCTTCTGCGCAGGCTTAAAGGGTGTTTGATGGCATGCAAAAGGTAGCGGCCTGTGGCGGAATCGGCCACTTTAGAAATGTCTGCAACGCTGCCTTGCGCCACCAGCCGCCCGCCGCGTTTGCCTGCGCCGGGGCCTATGTCGATGATGTGGTCGGCGTGGCGGATGGTGTCTTCGTCGTGCTCTACTACCACCAGCGTATTGCCTTTGTCACTCAGGCTTTGCAAAGCTTTCAGCAACACCTGGTTGTCGCGCGGGTGCAGGCCAATGGTGGGTTCGTCTAGCACGTAGCACACGCCTTGCAGGTTGCTGCCCAGCTGGGCAGCTAAGCGAATGCGCTGTGCCTCGCCACCGCTGAGCGTAGGTGCACCACGGTCTAGGGTGAGGTAGTTCAAGCCTACTTCTTCTAAAAACTCTAGGCGGCTTTGAATCTCTGGCACCAAGTCGCGGGCAATGTCGGCATCGCGCCCTACCAACTTTAGGCCTTGCACCCACGCACGCACATCGCGCACTGACAGTTGGGCAATATCGGTAATGCCTACGCCATGGAACTTTACGGCGCGAGCGGTGGCGTTCAACCGCGTACCGCTACAGCTAGCACACGCAGCATCTGTCACATCGTCAACTTCAGGTTCGGCAAAGTTTTGCTCGCGGCCTTTGTTATCGTCATCTTGCACGCTGTCATCAAAGGCTTTGCGCTGTTCTTTGGTTAGCTTCACGCCGGTGCCTACACAGTCCTTGCACCAGCCGTGTTTGCTGTTGTAGCTAAACAGGCGCGGGTCTAGCTCGGTGTATGAGGTGCTGCAAACCGGGCAGGCACGCTTGGTAGAAAACACACTGAGCTTGCCGATGTGCGCTGTGCTGGCCTGCATGTCCATCGCGCTGCGCAGGCCATCCAGAGGCCCAAGGACATGCACCACGCCTTTGCCATGCTCAAGAGCGCGTGACAAGCAGGTGCGCAGCATAGCTTCATTGTCTGGCGACACCAGCAGGTCGGCCACAGGCAGCTCGATAGTGTGTTCTTTAAACCGGTCAATGCGCGGAAAGTTGGTGGTGGGTAAAAAATTGCCATCTACGCGCAGATGGGTGTGGCCGCGTGGGCGCGCCCAATCGGCCAGCTCGGTGTAGACACCTTTGCGGTTGATGACCAAAGGCGCGAGCAAACCAATGTGCTGGCCGCGGTAGGCTGTGAGAAGTTGCGCAGTGATGCTCTCTGGAGTTTGGGGTTGCACGGCGGCACCGTCATCAATGCAATGCTGTGTGCCAAGCTTGACGTAGAGCAGGCGCAAAAAGTGCCATACCTCGGTGGTGGTGCCGACCGTAGACTTTCTGCCGCCGCGGCTCAAGCGCTGTTCAATAGCGACGGTGGGCGGTATGCCGTACACAGCGTCTACCTCAGGGCGGCCTGCGGGCTGCACGATGCTGCGGGCATACGCGTTTAAGCTTTCCAGGTAGCGGCGCTGGCCTTCGTTGAACAAAATGTCGAACGCCAAAGTAGATTTGCCAGAACCAGACACGCCCGTAACTACACTGAACTTGCCACGCGGAATGTTTACGCTAAGCGACTTGAGGTTGTGCTCTTTGGCGTTGATAATTTGAATGCTGTCTGCATGGGGTGCTTTGACAGTCACCGCCGCAGTTGGTTTTTCGTGGGCATGGGTGTGGGCGTAGTTACGTCCTTTTTCTCGTACCACGTTGTCGCCCAGGCCCATGGCGCTATCGTATTCGCGCAGTGCCAGCCCGGTGTGGGAGTTGGGGTGCTGCTTCACATCGTCGGGCGTGCCTACGGCACATACCTGGCCACCTGCCTCGCCGCCTTCAGGGCCCAGGTCAATCAACCAGTCGCTGGCACGAATCACGTCCAAGTTGTGCTCAATGATAAGCAGTGAATGCCCTACATCCATCAGCTTGCGCAGCGCGCGCATCAGCTTGCTGATGTCTTCAAAGTGCAATCCGGTGGTGGGCTCGTCAAACAAAAAAAGCGTGCCTTTGTTGGCCAAAGTCTGGCGGCTGGCTGTCGCGCTCTTGGCGGCATCGGCCAGAAATCCGGCCAGCTTGAGACGTTGGGCCTCCCCGCCCGACAGTGTGGGCACCGGTTGGCCCAGTTTCACGTATTCCAGGCCAACGTCCACAATGGGCTGCAGTGCGCGCAGCACGTCGCGGTCGCTGGCAAACAGCGCTGTGGCCTCGCTGACTGTCAGGTTCAGTACGTCCGCCACATTCAAGAACTGGCCACGCCGCTCAATCTTAATTTCTAAAATCTCGGGCCGGTAGCGTTTGCCATCACAGTCTTGGCAGCGCAGGTATACATCGCTTAAAAACTGCATTTCCACATGCTCAAAGCCTGAGCCACCGCAGGTAGGACAACGGCCATCGCCGCTGTTAAAGCTGAACTTGCTGGCGGTGTAGCTGCGCTGCTTGGATACGGCTGCATTGGCAAAAATCTCGCGCACACTGTCCCATGCGCCTACGTAGCTGGCGGGGTTAGACCGCGCTGTTTTGCCAATGGGAGACTGGTCTACAAACTCCACGTCGCTTAGTTGTTCTGCGCCCAGCAGTCGGTCGTGTTCACCCGGCGTTTCGGTCGCTTTACCAAAGTGGCGCATCAATGCCGGGGCCAACACAT
>JAYWGO010000179.1:0-10474 GCA_043778205.1 Polaromonas sp.
GCCTGCGAGCAAGAGCTGGAGCGCGCCGTCAAAGCCGAAGGCCAGATCGTGATTGGCTGGCGCGATGTGCCAGTGAACGCCACCATGCCAATGTCGCCCTTTGTCCGCGAAAAAGAGCCGATCATTCGCCAAATTTTCATCGCCCGCGGCCCGGATGTGACCGTGCCCGACGCGCTAGAGCGCAAGCTCTATGTGATTCGCAAAACTGCTAGCGCCGCGATTCAAAACCTGGGCCTCAAGCACAGCAAAGAATATTACGTGCCCAGCATGAGCTGCCGCACGATTGTGTACAAAGGCTTGCTGCTGGCCACGCAGGTGGGCGAGTATTTTCTTGACCTGCAAAACGCCAAATTTGTATCGGCTTTGGCGTTGGTGCACCAGCGATTTTCAACCAACACGTTCCCGGAATGGCCGCTGGCCCACCCCTACCGCTACGTGGCGCACAACGGCGAGATCAACACCGTGCGCGGCAACTTCAACTGGATGCGCGCGCGCGAAGGCGTGATGAAGTCACCCGTGCTGGGCGATGACCTCAAAAAGCTCTACCCCATCAGCTTTGAAGGCCAGTCTGACACCGCCACGTTTGACAACGCCCTTGAGCTGCTCACCGCAGCAGGCTACCCCATCAGCCACGCCATGATGATGCTCATGCCCGAGCCATGGGAGCAGCACACGCTGATGGACGAGCGCCGCCGCGCATTCTACGAATACCACGCCAGCATGATCGAGCCATGGGACGGCCCAGCGGCAATAGCCTTTACCGACGGCCGCCAGATTGGTGCCACGCTAGACCGCAATGGTCTGCGCCCCGCGCGCTACATCTTGACCGACGACGACCTGGTGGTTTGCGCATCAGAAGCTGGTGTGCTGCACCACATCCCCGAGAGCAAAATCGTCAAAAAATGGCGTTTGCAGCCCGGCAAAATGTTCTTGATCGACCTAGAGCAAGGCCGCTTGATCGACGACGAAGAACTCAAAAGCCAATTGGCCAACAGCAAGCCGTACCGCCAGTGGATTGACGAAGTGCGCATCCGTTTAGACGACGTGCCAGCATCGGCCGCCGTGTTGCCAGCGCCTAAAGACACACTGCTTGATCGCCAGCAAGCTTTTGGCTACACCCAAGAAGATTTAAAGTTCCTCATGGCCCCCATGGCGGCCAACGCCGAAGAGGCCACCGGCTCGATGGGCAACGACAGCCCGCTGGCCGTGTTGTCAGACAAAAACAAACCGCTGTATAACTACTTTAAGCAGCTCTTTGCGCAGGTGACTAACCCGCCGATCGACCCGATCCGCGAGCAAATCGTCATGTCGCTGGTCAGCTTTATTGGCCCCAAGCCTAATTTGTTAGACATCAACGCAGTCAACCCGCCGCTGCGCCTGGAAGTTGCCCAGCCCGTGCTGGACTTTGCCGACATGGCCAAGCTGCGCGACATTGCGGCCCACACACGCGGCAAGTTCAAAAGCTACACGCTTGACATTACCTACCCCGCTGCGTGGGGCCGCGAGGGCGTAGAAGCCAAACTAGCATCGCTGTGTGCCGAAGCGGTAGACGCTATCAAGAGCGGCCACAACGTACTGATCGTGTCTGACCGCGCGATGGACAGCAGCCGCGTGCCTGTGCCCGCGCTGCTGGCAGCGTCCAGCATTCACCAACACCTGGTGAAAACCGGTGAGCGTTGCAACGCAGGCTTGATCGTGGAAACAGGCAGCGTGCGCGAAGTGCACCACTTTGCGCTGCTGGCAGGCTACGGCGCAGAGGCGGTTCACCCCTACCTCGCGTTAGAGACCGTCATCGAGCTGACCAAGCACACCAAAGATATTGACGCTGATAAAGCCGTCTACAACTTTGTCAAGGCGGTAGGCAAGGGCCTGAACAAAGTCATGTCCAAAATGGGCATCAGCACCTACATGAGCTACTGCGGTTCGCAGATTTTTGAAGCCGTGGGGCTGGACAAACCCTTCGTCGACAAATACTTCTACGGCACTGCCAGCCAAGTGGGCGGCGTGGGCGTGTTTGAGATTGCCGAAGAAGCCATCCGCGTGCACGCAGCGGCTTTTGGCAACGACCCCATTTTAGAAAGCATGCTGGAGCCCGGCGGTGAATACGCTTGGCGCGTGCGCGGTGAAGACCATATGTGGACACCTGACGCAATTGCCAAGCTGCAGCACGCCACGCGCGCCAACAACGCAGCCACCTACAAAGAGTATGCGCAAATCATCAACGACCAAAGCAAGCGCCACCTCACGCTGCGCGGCTTGTTTGAGTTCAAATTTGACCCCGCCAAGGCCATCAGCATTGACGAAGTCGAATCCGCTAAAGAAATCGTTAAACGCTTTGCTACGGGCGCCATGTCACTCGGCTCAATCAGTACCGAAGCGCACAGCACCTTGGCTGTGGCGATGAACCGCATTGGCGGCAAATCTAACACCGGCGAAGGCGGTGAAGACCCATTGCGTTACCGCGCCGAGATGGAAGCCGCGAAAAGTGAAAACGCCAAGAACGGCGTGGCCGCTGGCAAAGGCAAGCGCTTCATCCCCGTCATCAAAGCGGGCGACAGCATTGGCACTTCTCTTGGCGAAGGCCGCATCGTGTCTGACATCCCCTTGCAAGCCGGCGACTCGCTGCGCAGCAAGATCAAGCAAGTGGCATCTGGCCGATTTGGCGTGACGGCTGAATACTTAGTATCGGCTGACCAAATCCAAATCAAAATGGCCCAAGGTGCAAAGCCAGGCGAGGGCGGTCAGCTGCCCGGTGGCAAGGTAAGCGACTACATCGGCCAGCTGCGCTACAGCGTGCCGGGTGTCGGCCTGATTAGCCCGCCACCGCACCACGACATTTATTCGATTGAAGATTTAGCGCAACTGATTCACGACCTGAAAAACGCCAACAGCGCGGCTGACATTTCGGTCAAGCTGGTCAGCGAAGTAGGCGTAGGCACCGTGGCTGCAGGCGTAGCCAAGTGCAAGGCCGACCACGTAGTGATCGCAGGGCACGACGGCGGCACAGGCGCGTCGCCACTATCGTCGGTCAAACACGCAGGCACGCCGTGGGAGCTGGGCTTGGCTGAAACACAGCAAACTTTAGTCCTGAACAGATTAAGAGGCCGCATCCGCGTGCAAGCCGACGGCCAAATGAAAACGGGCCGCGACGTGGTAATTGCCGCGCTGCTGGGCGCTGACGAAATGGGCTTTGCCACCGCACCGCTCATCGTCGAAGGCTGCATCATGATGCGCAAATGCCACCTCAACACCTGCCCCGTGGGTGTGGCCACGCAAGACCCGGTGTTGCGTGCCAAGTTTCAAGGCAAGCCAGAGCATGTGGTCAACTATTTCTTCTTTGTAGCCGAGGAAGTGCGCGGCTTGATGGCGCAGCTGGGCATCAAAAAGTTTGACGACTTGATCGGCCACGCCGAGCTGCTGGACACCCAAAAAGGCATTACCCACTGGAAAGCCAAGGGCCTAGATTTCAGCCGCATTTTTTATCAAGCAGATTTACCAGCCGACGTACCGCGCAAACACGAAGGCGTGCAAGACCACGCGCTGAACAAAGCGCTGGATTTAAAGCTGATCGAAAAAGCCAAGCCCGCGCTAGAAAAAGGCGAGAAGGTGCACTTTATCGAGCAAGCACGCAACGTGAACCGCTCAGTCGGTGCGATGCTGTCGGGCGAAGTGGCCAAGCGCTATGGCTCAAAAGGTTTGCCTGACGACACCATCCGCATTCAGCTAGAAGGCACAGGCGGCCAGTCGTTTGGCGCGTTCTTGGCGCGCGGCATTACGCTGTATTTGATTGGCGAGGCCAACGACTACACCGGCAAAGGATTGTCTGGCGGCCGCGTCATCGTGCGCCCGAGCATTGACTTTAGAGGCAACGCTACTGAGAACATCATCGTAGGCAACACCGTGCTGTACGGCGCCACCGAAGGCGAAGCCTTCTTGCGCGGCGTAGCGGGCGAGCGCTTTGCTGTGCGCCTGTCAGGCGCTACCGCCGTGGTAGAAGGTACAGGCGACCATGGTTGTGAATACATGACGGGCGGCACGGTAGCCGTACTGGGTAAAACCGGCCGCAACTTCGCCGCTGGCATGAGCGGCGGCGTGGCCTATGTGTATGACGTAGACGGCCAGTTTGCCAAGCGCTGCAACACCGCGATGGTGGGCTTGGGCAAAGTGATGGTGGGGGCAGAGCAAACCGACCCGCTGCACCTTGGTCAAACCGACGATGCCATCCTGAAAAAACTGGTAGAAGACCACCACCGCTGGACCGGCAGCCTGCGCGCCCGTGAGATTTTAGACAACTGGGCAGAGCAGCGCGGCAAGTTTGTCAAGGTGATGCCGCTGGAGTACAAGCGTGCATTGGGCGAGATGGCGGACAAAGCTGCCAAAGTAGCCGCTTAAACCCTAGTAAAAAGCGTATTTGTATGTCTTTTAGCCCTATGGCCCAAGGAAATGCTGCACAAGCAGCTATCAAATTAATAGTAGATTATTTTTACCGGTTTGCCCTATGACCGCTGCACTTGGCGCCACCTCTTTCGCTTTGGGCTTAAAAACGCCGTACTATGCGGTGGTTTTTAGCAGCCAGCGCACCGAAGGCGATAACGGCTACGGTGCCATGGGCGACCGCATGGTAGAGCTTGCTGCACAGCAACCAGGCTACTTGGGTGTAGAAAGCGTGCGCGGCACGGACGGCTTCGGCATCACAGTAAGCTACTGGCAAAGCGAAGTCGCCATCAGCCAATGGAAGGCCAACGCCGAACACCTAGAAGCGCAGAAACTAGGCTGGAACCCGTGGTATGCGCACTTTGAAATGCGCATAGCCAAGGTAGAACGCAGTTATGCAATGATCGGCCGCAAACCGCCATGACACAACGGCACAGAAGCCTAAAACAGTTTAAATTACCTAATTTTTAAGCTTTTAGCCCTGTGACCCAAGGAAATGCTGCATAAGCAGCTATTAAAGTAATAGCTAACATCAACAACACTAATAATAGTATGGACACAGTAATTTTTTCGAATGTAATTACAGCCCACATGACCAAGTTTTTTGGTTTAAACGTGGTTAATTTTCTGAAATCAAAGACCATTTTTTTGCTAATTTTAGTTTTGACTGGACTAGCAGGATGCTCTAAAAATTCGGACATTCCAGTGCGAGAAAAATACTGGACAAAAGAAATGAAATCTGGACTGCCAATTGGTTCCGAGCAGGCTGTTATTGAAGCTTTTTTTACGAGCCGAGGTCAGAAACTTGAGTGCTTCACACAAGAAGGAAATATGCGAATATCCAACGATCGCAAAACGCCAAATGCGTGCAGTATTGCTGACAGCCAAAGCGCGGGTGGTTTTGCAAACCACCCGGTCAAACTGGCCATTGATTTTGAAATGCAAGATGGCAAGATGGTTTCTTCTAAGTTCGGAACCACTGCAGTGTCATCCGGGTCTTAATTTTTATAGTTCACTAGATCAAGAAAGCAAGCCATGGGAAAAGCCACTGGATTTTTAGAATTTGAACGCGTTGAAGAAGGCTACAAGCCAGTCACAGAGCGCGTCAAACATTACAAAGAGTTTGTCATCGGCCTTTCCGAGGACGATGCCAAAAAGCAGGGCGCACGTTGCATGGACTGCGGCACACCGTTTTGCAACAGCGGCTGCCCGGTCAACAACATCATTCCCGACTTTAACGATTTGGTGTTTCAAGGTGACTGGAAAAATGCCATCACCGTGCTGCACAGCACGAACAATTTTCCAGAGTTTACCGGCCGCATTTGCCCCGCACCGTGCGAGGCCGCGTGCACGCTTAACATCAACGACGAAGCCGTGGGCATCAAGTCGATTGAGCACGCCATCATTGACCGCGCTTGGGCTGAGGGCTGGGTCAAACCGCAAGTGGCAAAGCACAAAACAGGTAAAAAAGTGGCCATCGTCGGCTCTGGCCCCGCAGGCATGGCCGCAGCCCAGCAGCTGGCGCGTGCAGGGCATGATGTGACTTTGTTTGAGAAAAACGACCGCGTGGGCGGCCTGCTGCGCTACGGCATTCCTGACTTTAAGATGGAGAAGATCCATATTGACCGCCGCGTAGAACAAATGCAGGCTGAAGGTGTAGTTTTTAAAACCAGCGTGCTGGTGGCAGACTTGGGCAAAGATAGCAAAGTTACCAACTGGGCTAAAGAGACCATCAGCCCTGAGCAGCTCAAAAATGATTTTGATGCCGTGCTGCTGACCGGCGGTGCAGAGCAAAGCCGCGATTTGCCGGTGCCGGGCCGCGAACTGGACGGCGTGCACTTTGCAATGGAATTTTTGCCGCTGCAAAACAAAGTCAACGCGGGCGACAAGCTCAAAGGCCAGATTCGCGCCGACGGCAAACACGTGATCGTCATCGGCGGTGGCGACACCGGCAGCGACTGCGTAGGCACCAGCAACCGCCACGGTGCCGTCAGCGTGACGCAGTTTGAAGTGATGCCGATGCCGCCAGAGATGGAAAACAAGCCCATGGTCTGGCCCTACTGGCCTACCAAACTGCGCACATCGTCGAGCCACGAAGAAGGCTGCGAGCGCGCTTTCTCAGTCTCAACCAAAGAATTCATTGGCGGCGAAGGTAAAGACAAAGGCAAACTGACAGCGCTGAAAACCGTGAACGTTGAGTTCAAAGATGGCAAACTGGTTGAAGTTCCCGGTAGCGAAAAAACCTACCCCGCCGATCTGGTCTTTTTGGCCATGGGCTTTACCGCCCCGGTGAGCCCGATTTTGGAAGCCTTTGGTATTGACAAAGATGCACGCGGCAATGCCAAAGCCACGACCGATTTCACAGGCGGTTATGCCACCAATGTACCCAAGGTATTTGCCGCCGGTGATATGCGCCGTGGCCAGTCGTTGGTAGTCTGGGCCATCCGCGAAGGTCGACAGGCAGCGCGCTCTGTGGACGAGTTTTTGATGGGGTTTAGTGACTTGCCGCGTTGATTTGCCGTTTAGCATGGTGCGTTAGTGTAGGAATAGCTTGCTACATATACAATAGCTGCTTGTGCAGCATTTCCTTGGGTCATAGGGTTGTTTTGCTTACAATCCTTGGTTTTTGGTTATCTTCGGGCCTTTGAAGATTGCTTGATTACCTTTTGTACGTTAGCGCCGCTTGAGTGTGGCCTTGCTGCAAAATCTTCCAAAATCACGCGCAGGTAAAGTAAGTATTTGCCCGTTTGGAAGTACGACGCGCCTTTTTCCAGATTTTCATCAAGGCCACACTCAATCGACGCTTTGCCGGTTTGGTTTGGGGGGCATTTCGCGCGCAAGTAGTCACGGTTTCGGTTGCCGCTACTAACGTGGCCCGTGCATCCCCGGTCTTGGGTTAGTAGCTGCCGGTTACTGTCACATGCATCTACCCCACGTGCCTTCAACTACCAAATTTGCCAGGGAGAAGCGATGGGAGCGTGTTATTTGCAAACTGGAGCGAAGGCGCGTCGTACTTCCAAACGGGCAAATACTCAGGCGGCCTGCGCGTGATTCGCGGAAGTTTGCAAATAACATGTCCCGTCGCCCGACCAAGGTAAATAGACCCACAAAAGCGTTGCCACGGGCTGTTCAAAACACCTCAGCCGAACAAACCACCACACTACAAATTCAATAGCTACCCATGCAGCATTTCCTTGGGCCATAAGCCTAAAACATCAAAATATGACCTCTGAATATGCAAACAAATCAATGGCACGACCCATGCTGTTTGCGAAAAGCACGGGGCTCAACAGCGCCTGGCACGGCCCATACGCCCCGCCCTGCTGCACGTGCGCCACGCTCTTCTGCGGCATAGGGCCCCGGGCTGTTACGGTAGCGGTAGCTCCATGCTTGGCCTTGCTGCACCATCCATGCGCCCAGATCGTCGCTGCCCAATTGCACGCGCGCTAACATGCGGCCATAGTCGTCGTAGCGGCTGGTGTCCAGCCGCACAGTTTGGCGTAGCGCTTTGGCTTTGAGCGCGGCCAGCGATGTGGCGCCGCCGGTTTGGCAGATCTCAGGAGCGTCGATACCTGCAAAACGCACCTTCACAGGCTCAGCGCCGCCTGCAGGCAGCACCCACAGGGTGTCGCCATCCGTCACGTGGGTCACCACGCCCACCAGCTGCTTAGGCTGCGCGGCCACAGCCCAGCACGCGCTGCCGGCCAAGCACACAGCAGCAAAGCCCACAACGCCACGCCTGGCAAAAAATTTAACCATCTACCCGCCTCCGTCAAAACTCTTAAACCCCAGTACACCCGCCGGGGTTTCATCTTAGGTTACATAATAGAGGTTTCAACACTAAAAACGAGACCTGTATGACCTACGTGAACACCCAACTGCTGATCGACAACCAATGGCGCGATGCGCAGGCCAGTAAAACCCTGCCTGTGGTGAACCCCGCCACCAGCACAGAGATTGGCCGCGTAGCCCATGCTGCTGTTGCTGACCTTGATGCAGCATTGATCGCCGCACAAAAAGGCTTCCTGGTATGGCGCGCCATGCCCGCTATTGAGCGCAGCAAGATCATGCGCCAGGCCGCTGTGCTGATGCGCGAACGCGCTGACAAAATTGCCATGCTGATGACGCTAGAGCAAGGTAAACCGCTGGCTGAGGCCAAGGTGGAATGCATGTCTGCCGCCGATATCATTGACTATTTTGCCGAAGAAGGCCGCCGCATTTATGGCCGCATTGTGCTGCCGCGTGCAGCCAACGTACAGCAGCAAGTGCTGAAAGAGCCCGTAGGCGTAGTAGCCGCATTTACCCCGTGGAACTTTCCCATCAACCAAGTCGTGCGCAAAATGTCTGCAGCGCTGGCCACAGGCTGCTCCATCATTGTCAAAGCGCCTGAAGAAACGCCCGCTTCGCCTGCCGAGCTGATCCGCGCTTTTGTGGACGCAGGCGTACCTGCCGGTGTGGTGGGCTTGGTGTATGGCGACCCAGCTGAGATTTCGTCCTACCTGATTGCCCACCCCATCGTGCGCAAAATTACCTTTACGGGCAGCACCCCTGTGGGCAAACAGCTGGCCGCCATGGCAGGCCAGTACATGAAGCGCGCCACCATGGAGCTGGGCGGCCACGCGCCGGTGATTGTGGCTGAAGATGCCGACATCGCACTGGCCGTTAAAGCCTCTGCAGGGGCCAAGTTTCGCAACGCAGGCCAGGTGTGCATTGCGCCTACCCGCTTTTTGGTGCACAACAGTGTTAAGGCGGAGTTCACCACGCAGATGCTGGCCTTTATGGGCAAAATTAAAGTCGGCGACGGCACTACAGCCGGCACCACCATGGGCCCACTGGCCAACGCGCGCCGCCTGGACGCAATGCAGCATGTTGTAGCAAAAACCGTAGCTGCAGGTGCCAAGATGGAAACCGGCGGCGAGCGTATTGGCAGCACTGGCAACTTCTTTGCACCCACCTTGTTTACCGATGTGCCGTTAACTGCTGATTTATTTAACAACGAGCCCTTTGGCCCCTTGGTAGGCATTCGCGGCTTCGACACGATTGAAGAAGCCATTGCCGAGTCCAACCGCTTGCCCTACGGCCTGTCTAGCTACGCCTTTACCAAGAATATGAAAACTGCCCACACCATCAGCCACGGTATTGAAGCTGGCATGGTGTGGATTAACCAACCCGCAGCACCAGTACCCGAGATGCCGTTTGGCGGCGTGAAAGACTCAGGCTACGGCTCTGAGGGCGGCATGGAGGCGCTGGAGGCTTACCTGAATACCAAGACAGTGTCGACTGTGATGGTTTAAGTTGTGCCCGTTAAATTGCCGCACTTCGCCTAACGGGGAGCTGCGGCAATTTGGTAATCACTATCAAGCATCAGTTAGTGCGAGCATTGAGAATTGAATTGTCGATCTACAGCAAAGCTACAAATTCTCTAAACCCACCAACGCTGCATGCCCAAGCAGCATGATAGTTTTTGCATCTTCGATGTGTCCGGCGCGCAGCCTATCTAAGGCACTGGACAATGGCATTTCCAGCACCTCAATGTCCTCGCCTTCGGCTACCATGCCGCCACCTGAACC
Source organism: Polaromonas sp. (assembly GCA_043778205.1). GTDB lineage: Bacteria > Pseudomonadota > Gammaproteobacteria > Burkholderiales > Burkholderiaceae_C > JAAFIP01. Next base: position 10,005 of record JAYWGO010000179.1, read on the forward strand.
AATACGGTCTTGCGAGGTGTAGTGCGCAGAAAAAAAGTGCAGCTTCTCAGTGACGGAGCCTGGACTCATGTAGGCCTCGAACAACTTGCGTGGATGGGCAATATGAAACCCAAGTTCTTCGTATATTTCTTGTTTTATCCGCTCGGCTGCGTCAACGCCATCGAGCAGTCCAGCACACGCTTCAATCAACCTACCATCTGCATGCCCGTTGGCATAAGCAGGAAAGCGAAACTGCTTGGTTAAAACCACTGTTTGCTGCAGCGTATTGAACAGCAGCACTACAGCGCCATTGCCACGGTCGTATGTTTCGCGGCTCTGTCTCAGCCAAGTACCGTCGCTTCGCTGGTAGTCAAACGTATTTTTCTTCAATGTATGTTGCCGCCGACCGAAAACTGAGCCACTAATGAAGGTTGTGCCGATGCAAAACTGAGCCAGGTGTTTTACTAGCTCTGCCTGATTTTTAGGCAGGA
>JAYWGO010000180.1:0-38693 GCA_043778205.1 Polaromonas sp.
ACGTGCCTTCAAACCCATTTGCCAGGGAGAAGCGATGGGAGCGTGTTATTTGCAAACTGTAGCGAAGGCGCGTCGTACTTCCAAACGGGCAAATACTTACATGGCCTGCGCGTGATTCGCGGAAGTTTGCAAATAACATGTCCCGTCGCCCGACCAAGCTAATCAGGGCACACAAGCATTGCCACGGGCTGTTCAAAACACCTCAGTCAAACAAACCACGAAACTATAAAATACATAGCTACCCATGCAGCATTTCCTTGGGCGACAGGACTAAAACGATTAAATTTCTCAAACAATCTAACCCAACAACCGCGCCAACGACAACAGCGCCAAGAGCAGCATCCACAGCACCACACTGCGCCACACCAACCCCACAATACTGCGCAAGTGCGCTACAGCAGGCTCGCGGCCCAGTGTGGTTTCGGTGGCTGACTCAGGCGGTGCCGGCCGCATACCTAGCGGGGATGTAGCGTCTAGCTGAAATGACTGCGATGCCATGGGCGAGAACACTTCCTTGAGCGCCTCGCCGCCCAAACGCACATTCAGCGCACCCGAGGTAGCGGCCAAAATTACGCCGTCGTTGTCATTCATGCCGTCTTGCATGCCCGTGCGCGCCAAGCGCTGGGCGAAGTTACGCCAACTGTCGATAGCTTCTTCAAAGTTGCCCACAATTGCAAAACCTAGCGACGTTACGCGGGCGGGCAGCCAGTCCACCACCAACCAAGCCTGGCGGGCAGCGCCCACCAACGAGGGGCTGATATGCAAGCGGCTTGCAGGTGCGCCGCTCTGTGCAACGTACTGCGCGCTGTGGCGTGTGTAGTAGCGGCTGGCAAACTCGCTCATGCGGTAAATAATTGCCCCCGCAGGGCCCAAACCAAATGCCGCCAGCAGCGCGTACCAGCCCAGCACACCAAACACATGGCGGTGCGCGGCCAGCACTGAATGCTCGATCACGTGGCGCACAATCTCGCTCTTGGGCAGGTCGCTGGCATCTACCTGCTTCCAGGCGGCCAGGCCCTTGCGGGCGGCCTCTTCATCACCGGCCTCCAGGGCATCGCGGATGGTGGTGAAGTGGTGGCTGAACTGGCGAAAACCTAAAGTGACGTACAGCACCCCGGCATGCATGGCAAATGCTGCCACCACCCCGGGCCAGCCAAAAGCCAAAATCAAGCCCCAGTGCAGCGCCAATGCCGCCGCTGCAGGCAACACCACCACGGCGCTCCAGGCGAGCCAGCCATGTGGGGTTTGGCCTGCGTCAAGCTTTTTGCTGGCCGTGCGCGCCCAGCTGCGCGCGTTCATGTACACCATGTTGTGCATGGGCAGTGGGCGTATTTGCTCGACCAGCAGGGCAAAAAGAATGGCAAAAAAGCTCATAAAGAATATTGCGTAGAAATTAGGGTCATCATAGCGCGCTCTTTGCATGGCGATGCGCCTTGCAGATGGCTATGGGCTCCAGCGCGGGCCACATGCAAGCCAGAAGCTGGCCAGACCATGGCCACATAGGGAGGCAGGGGGCGGGCAATCAGGCGATTAAAAAGCGGTACAGGTTGCGCAGCATGCCTGCTGTAGCGCCCCAGACAAAACGGTCGGCGGGCGCATCTACGCCGCCGCGCCAATGCATGGAGAACCATTCGCGCTGCACCTCTTGCCACACCATGGCGTGCTTGGCATGGTGGGCCGGGTTCATTAAAAACGCCAAGGGCACTTCAAATATATCGGCCACTTCGCCAGGGTTGGCCTGCAGCCTAAAGCCCGGCTGCACCAGCGCTACCACGGGGGTAATGTGGAATGCGGTGCCGGTGGTGTAGCTGGGCAAATTGCCCAGCACTTCGCAGTACGCAGCGTCTAAGGCAATTTCCTCATAGGCCTCGCGCAGGGCGGCGGCGGCGGCGTTGGCATCGGCCGCGTCTACTTTGCCACCGGCAAAGGCAATTTGGCCCGCGTGGGTGGCCAGCGCTGCGGTGCGCTGGGTCAGCAGCAGGGTGGGCTCGTCACGCATTACCAAGGCCACTAGCACGGCGGCTTGCGCTGGGGCGCGGTCGGTAAAGCGCGGTTCCTCGCGCACCTCAGGGGTCCACTGGGGCGGCTTTGCAAAACGCGCACGCAAGGCAGGTGCCGAAAGCACCTCCATAGGCACGGCAGGCAAATGCGCGTCAAAGCCCGTGATAGGCACGGTGCGCGGGTCAAAGTGCGGGATTTTAGAAAAAGGGACGAAGGCCATATGAGAGAACTGCCTTGGCAAATTAGAAAACGCTTCTGTAAATAACAAAAACCGCCTCGGTAAATAACAAAAACCGCCTCGGTTTGCACCTTGGCGGTTCTTGGGGGTAGCGGCTGGTGTACCGATAGCTGCTTTTATGCGGCCACTGCTGCAGCGGCAATTGCTGCGGTGTTTTTAGCGTTGCGTGTGAGCTTTTCTTTAATACGTGCTGACTTACCGCTGCGGTCACGCAGGTAGTACAGCTTAGCGCGGCGTACATCGCCACGGCGCTTGACTTCGATGCTGGCGATCAAAGGGCTGTACAGCTGGAACGTACGCTCCACGCCTTCGCCGCTAGAGATTTTGCGCACAATAAAGCTGCTGTTCAGGCCGCGGTTGCGCTTGGCAATCACAACGCCTTCGTAGGCCTGCACGCGCTTGCGCGTACCTTCCACCACGTTCACGTTCACGATCACGGTATCGCCAGGGGCAAACACGGGGATCACTTTGGCCAAGCGGGTGATTTCTTCTTTTTCAAGAATTTCGATCAAGTTCATTTTGATACTCTTTGGGGTTTTTAGATCATGCCGGCTACGCTAGGGGCGACATTTTTCACTTGTAATTGCACATAAAATGCGCAGGTGTGTCGCGGCGGGTAGAGGATCGAAAAGCCTTCTATTATAGCAAGCTAGGGCCTGCCAGGTCAAATTACGTCACCAAACGGCGAAGCTGTACAGGCTTTTGGGGCCCGCTCAGTACAAGCGGTACAAAATAGATGCATTACCGCTAAGGCCACCGCCGCTGTCCACCAGCGGGCTTTGCCGGATGGCCGCGCCGTAGCCACGGTAGCGCGCGCCCAAGACCAAGCTGAGGCTGGGGGTCAGGTCGGTCATGGCAGACATACCGATGTTAAAGTTGGTTGCATTGCCTGCCTCGTAGGCAGGGCGGCCTGCAGCAGCCTCGGCCCCAGTAACCCCGTAGTAGTAGTTGACCAATTTGGCACTGTTGTTTTGCGCGCTTACATAAGGCGTAAGCGACCACTTACCTAGCGCACTGTCGGTGGCAATCCGCCAGCCAAGGCCCACCTCGGTGCGCAAACCCTTGCTGTTGCCTGTGGCATCGGCCCCTGCCTCTAGCCATAGCTGGCCTACAGGGGTCATGAATTTGGCCCCTACGCCCAGCAACACACTGGGCTTGCGTGATGCCATGCCCGCAAAAATAGGGGCATCAGAGGCTTTGTAGCCCTGCAAAAGCGCATCGGCGCGCAAATTGAAAGAAAAATCAGCGTTTGAGGGGTCAGTTATTGTGTATTCAGCGCTGGTACCGCGCAAAGAAAAGCGCGGTGTTTGCACCTGCAAACCCGGCAGCAGCATGGTTTTAAATCCAAGGCCTTTGTAGCCCTCGTCACTTACAGCCAGCCCCAGCCCTACTCTGACTGTTGAGCTTGCAGCGGGTCTGCCCTGCGCCGCTGCGTTCTGCGCAGCTGCGCCCAGCAGCAGCACTGGCAGCACCAGCGCCACCCGCACAGCGGCGGCTCGGCTAGCAGGGGCTAGGTAGAGGCGCGAAGTAACAAGGGCTCGCATGGGTTAAACGCTTTCAATCAATAAAATGAGTCTAGCACCTGTGCAGTGACCATGCTAGATTGGCGGGCAAAAAATGCGCTGTACCCGTGCCATGGCAGGCCGTCAGCAGGGCGGGCTAACCTCATGCCAAAACCAGTTTAGCTGGCCCCGGTGGCTAAAGCAAATCAGGGCGTAATTTTTGGGTCAGTGCCTTGCGCTGTGCTGTGCGCCAGTGGTCAATTTGCAAATGGTGCCCTGACAGCAGAACGGGCGGCACGCCCAGGCCGCGCCAAACCTCAGGCCGGGTGTAGTGGTCGCAGTCCAGCAAACCACCCAGCGCGGGGTTAAAACTGTCTTGGGCATGGCTGTCGGCATCGCCCAGCACACCGGGCTGCAGCCGCGCCACAGCATCTAGCAAGGCCAGCGCAGCCACTTCGCCGCCCGACAGCACAAAGTCGCCCAAGCTGATTTGGTGGGTGACAAACTGGTCAATAAAACGCTGGTCCAGGCCTTCGTAGCGGCCGCAGACCAGCACAGCGCCTTGGCTGTCAGACCAGTGCTGTACTTGGGCGTGGTTCAGTGGGCTGCCAACGGGCGAGAACAGCAGCACAGGACAATGGTCTTGCCGCTCGGCTTGAATCGCTTCTACACAACGGGCCAAAGGCTCGGCCATCATGACCATGCCGGGGCCACCACCAAAGGGCCTGTCGTCAGTGCGGCGGTAGTTGCCGTCGGCGTGGTCACGCGGGTTGGTAAAGCGCACGTCCACCAGAGCGGGGCCGTCAGCAGGCGCTTCAAACGCGCGGCGGTTGATGCCCGTGTGCATGAAGGGCGCAAACAGCTCAGGAAAAATGGTGATGACATCGAAACGCATAGCGGCTTCGATCTTACTACGGGGCAAAACGCACAGCGGCGGTTAGCCAAATGCGCAAACGCTTAGTCCAGATAGTCCAGCTGCCAGTCCACCGTGATGCGCTTGTCAGCCAGGCTCACGTCGTCCACATAGGCCGCGACAAAAGGTATCAAGGTTTCTACTTTTTTGCCTTGCATGTCGGCCTCAATCACGATGACGGTTTGCGGGCCGGTGGAAATTAAATCTTTCACAGTGCCGATGCTGACACCTTCGCGGTTAACCACCGCCAAGCCCAGCAAATCTACCCAGTAAAACTCGTCTTTGCCCGCGGTGGGAAACGAAGAGCGGGCCACAAAAATACGCACGCCGCGCAGCAGCTCAGCCGTGTTGCGGTCATCAACCCCATCGGCTTGTACCACCACGGTGTCAGAGTGTTCTTTGGCGCTGCGCACTTTAAGCAGCTGGCAACCGGTAAAGACGGCTTCTTTGGCTTTGACCGCCACCCCAGGCCGTGGCTCGGGCGGCAGCAAATACCAGCGCTTGGACGAAAAAAGCGCCTCGGGCGAGGCGCTGTAGGGGATGACTTTGAAAAAGCCTTTGATGCCCCAAGCATCGGCAATACGCCCTACTTCAACTGCATCTGCAGGTAAATCTGCAGGTTCTAGGCAACCAAGCATCTAAAAGCGCACCAGAGTGTAAAAGCAGGAAGGCTGCGCCATAAAGTTCCTTGGCGGTAGCTGCTTGGCCGTAGCTGCTTGGCTGTAGCTGTTAAGCAGCTGCAGGGGCAGTTTTAGTTTTAGCGGCCAGTTGGGCGATCAAACGCTCAACGGTAGGCGATGCTTGTGCGCCGACGCTTTTCCAGTAGGTCAAGCGGTCTTGTGCAATGCGCAAACCTTCTTCGCCTTCGATGGCGATAGGGTTATAAAAGCCCAGGCGCTCGATAAAATTACCGTCGCGGCGTGTGCGCTTGTCAGCGACCACAATGTTGTAAAACGGACGGGCTTTTGCGCCGCCGCGTGAGAGTCGAATGACGACCATAATGAGTTCCTTCGGGTGGGGTGAAAGGTTTTTGCTGCGTTTGAGACACGCGACATAGCCACCCGGCCAGCGACACGCTGCAAAGCCTACTATTATAGCCCTGAACCTACCAAACTGACCATCTTTAGATTTATGACGCTGATTCGCCCTAGCCAAGAGGCTGACATTCCCGCCGTCCAGGCCATTTACGCCCACCATGTGCTGCACGGCACAGGCACTTTTGAGACCGAGCCGCCCAGCGTGCTGGAGATCACCGCCCGCCGCGCCGACGTGCTGGGTAAAAGCCTGCCCTACCTGGTGCTAGAGCAAGAGGGCAAAATCCAAGGTTTTGCCTACGCCAACTGGTTTAAACCGCGCCCAGCCTACCGCTTTAGCGTCGAAGACTCGATTTATATGCGGGATGGCACCGGCGGCCAAGGCCTGGGCAAGCTGCTGCTGACCGAGCTGCTGGCCCAGCTAGAGCGCGGCGGCATTCGCAAGTCGATGGCGGTCATTGGCGACTCGGCCAACGCAGGCTCTATCGGCGTGCACCGCGCCTGCGGGTTTGCGCAGATTGGCATCGTTAAGTCTTGCGGCTGGAAATTTGGCCAATGGCGCGACATTGTGTTGATGGAGAAAACATTGGGCTTAGGGGACAGTACCCCTGCTGAATAAGCCTATCATCGGGCGCATGATAAAAAACAAAACCCTCGCTGCTTGGCTGGCCTTTACCCTGGGGCCGCTGGGCATGCACCGTTTTTATTTGCATGGTTTGGGCGACATACTGGGCTGGCTGCTGCCTATCCCTACCGCACTGGGTTTGTACGGCATACAGCGGGTAGACCAGCTTGGCCAAGACGATCCACTCAGCTGGGTGCTGATTCCGCTGCTGGGCTTTACCATCGCTGCCTGCGCACTCACCGCCATCGTGTACGGGCTGATGACGCCCGAAAAATGGAACGCTAAATTCAACGCAGCCCTGGCGCCAGAAGCCGCCCCGGGCCAGACCCACTGGCTCACCATCGGCGCCATCGTGTTCGCCCTGCTGGTAGGCGCTACCAGCCTGATGAGCAGCATTGTGTTCAGTTTTCAAAAGTATTTTGAATACCAAATTGAAGAGGCGCGCAAAATTTCTCAGTAGCGCAGAACGCTTACTACATATTTAATAGCTACCCATGCAGCATTTCCTTGGGCGATAGGCCTAAAACGCTTAAAAATTTCACTTCCCAGCGCACCGCAAAGCAGTCAGTTCAAACTAAAAATCAGCTCACCAGCGCCAGCACCCACGGCGGCAAAGCCACCGCCTTTTGGGCCGTGAAGTTCACCCAAATGGTGGTGGCACCGCCCGCTGCGCAAATGGTGCCGGGCGCGTCAGCACGCTCCATCGTGCACCAGGTTTCAAAGGTGGTGCGGCCTGGGTCGCTGGTGTACATTTTGACCAGCACATTGCCTGGGTAGACCAACTGCTGGTAAAAATTGCAAAATGCATTCACGATCACCGGGCCTTCGCCTAGCGGGTCGGGCACCGCGCCTATGCTGTACATCCAGTCGATGCGAATGGTCTCCAAATACCGAAAATAACTGCCATTGTTCAAATGCCCCATCGCGTCCATGTCCCCCCAGCGGATAGGAATGGTCATCTCGTAGACGAGTTTTTTAGTCTCAGGAATGGTGATTTTCATAGCTGCAATTTACCTGTGCGCACGAATACTGGCAAGTATGCCGCAGGCAAACAGGAGACAGGCCACCAGCTGCAAACTGCTAGGCCAGTGACCGTCCCACATAAACGAATAAACCAGTGCAAAAATTGTCTCACTGACTATCAGCTGCCCGCACAGACTGGCTGGTAAACGCTGGCTGGCCATGTTCCACAGGTAAGTTGCCAGCCACGCGGATCCGATGCCTGACGCTATGCAAAGAATAGCTACTTGTGCAGCATTTTCTTGGGCGACCAGCACTTTTGCATCAGAACCTGCAAGCAGCCACAAAACCAGCGCCCCCAGCCCTGTGGCCACCCCCAGCCAGTTGGCCCATAGCGTGGCGCTCACGCCGGGGTGCTTTTTTAGCCATGCCGCATTCAACAGCCCAAAGGCTGTCCATAAGGTCATAGCGGCAACAGAATAAGCCACCCCAGGCCAAAAACCCTGCTCCACCGGCGCATTAGCCGGCGTAACTGCCGCAGCGCTCAAAGAAGCCTGCACCATCAGCGCAAGCCCTAGCAGGGTCAATAGCAAGCCGGGCACCAGCTGCGCCCAGCGCAGCCCAGCAGGCTTGCCGAGCAGCATCATCCAAATGGGAATAGTGCCAATGACCAGCGTGGGCACTTCGGTGCCTGCGCCCTGGATACCGTAGACCAACAGCAGGTAGTAGCCCGTAAAACCCAGCACGCTCATGGCCAGGGCAGCCACCGCTTGGCGCAGGGTAGGCAAAGCGTGGCGTAGCAGCAGCATAAGTACCAGCGAAAACGCGCCGTAGGCCATAAACCGGCCAGCAGTGAGGTCCACCGCACCCCAACCACTGGCCATGCGCGGCACTATGAACACCAACCCCCACAAGGCACCGGCGGCCAAACCCGCCACAATACCGATCAGCACACGGTCATCCCCACCTTGGCATGCCTACTTTGCAGCCTGGTCTTACACACCAAACCCGTCATCGGCAGCAATGATGGCACCGTTGATAAAGTGGCTTTGGTCGCTGCACAGCATCACCAACAGCGCGTCCAAATCTGCGGGCGTGCCGATGCGCTTGCGCGGCAGCATTTGCACCAGTTTTTGGCCTTGCTCGGTTTGCCAATGGTGGTGGTTAATCTCGGTATCGATATAGCCTGGACAAATCGCATTCACGTTAATGCCGTACTTGCCCCACTCTACCGCCATGGCTTTGGTCATGTGCACCACTGCCGCTTTGCTCATGCAGTACACGCCAATTTGTGGCAGCACTTTAAGCCCGGCCATCGAGGCAATGTTCACAATACGCCCGCCTGTGTAGCTGCCTGGTGCTTGGCCTTTGGCGCGGGCCAGCATGCGCTTGCCTACCTCTTGGGCCACAAAAAACGCGCCCTTGGTATTGGTGTTGAAGACAAAATCGTAGTCGTCCTCTTTCACATCGGCAATACGCTGGGTGGTAGACACGCCTGAATTGTTGATCAAAATATCAATGCTGCCCACCTCGGTCTCGGCATGGGCTACAGCAGCTTTGATGCTGTCGATATTGGTGACGTCCAGCTCCACAGCGTGTGCGTCACCGCCTTCGGCCTCAATCTCCGCACACAGGTCTTTGAGCTTGTCAACCCGGCGGCTGGCCAGCACCACTGCTGCGCCTGCTTGGGCTAAAGTTTTGGCAAATTGCGCGCCTAGGCCGCTAGAAGCGCCAGTGACCATCGCCACGCGGCCAGATAAGTCGATTTCGTATGCCATTTAGAGAGTCCTCTTCAAATTCTGTGTTTAGGGCTAAGCGCTTGCCCTGCGCCCTACTGCTGCCCCTAAAATAGATGCAACTTACCTATTATCTACCGAGCCCACCATGACCCACGATGACATCTTAAAAGCACATGGCCCGCGTGAAGCGATGGAATACGACGTGGTGGTGGTAGGCGGCGGCCCCGGCGGCCTGGCCACTGCCATTCGCCTTAAGCAATTGGCAGCGGCTAAAGGCACCGAAGTGTCGGTAGTAGTGCTAGAGAAAGGCTCTGAACCCGGCGCGCATATTTTGAGCGGCGCCATCATGGACCCGATTGCGCTGACCGAGCTTTTCCCTAACTGGAAAGAGCTTGGCGCGCCGCTTAACCAGCCTGTGACAGACGATGCGATGGTTTTTCTGGGCGAGAAGTCTTCTTTTCGGGTGCCCAACCTTTTGCTACCGGGCTGCTTTGAAAACCATGGCAACTACATCATCAGTTTAGGCAACCTGACCCGCTGGCTAGGCCAGCAGGCAGAAGCGCTGGGTGTAGAAATATTCCCCGGCTTTACTGCGGCTGAAATACTCTATAACGACCAAGGTGCCGTCAAAGGCGTAGCCACTGGCAACATGGGCATCAGCAAAGAAGGTGAGCCCACGGGCGATTTTCAGCTGGGCATGGAACTGCATGGCAAGTACACCATTTTTGCCGAAGGCGCGCGCGGCCATTTGGGCAAACAACTGATCGAAAAATTTAAGCTGGATGCCGGCAAAGACCCGCAAAGCTACGGCCTGGGCATTAAAGAAGTGTGGGAGATTGACCCTGCCCGCCACAGCCCCGGCTTCGTCATGCACACTGCTGGCTGGCCAATGCAAAACGACACCTATGGCGGCGCTTTTTTGTACCACATGGAGGACAACAAAGTCTCGCTCGGCTTTATTACCGGGCTTGACTACGCCAACCCCTACCTCAGCCCCTTTGAAGAGTTCCAGCGCTGGAAGCTGCACCCTAACATTCGCTGGTATTTAGAAGGTGATGCTGCCAAAGGCATCAAACCCGGCAAGCGTCTTGGCTACGGCGCACGCGCTATCACCGCAGGCGGCTTGATGAGCCTGCCCAAAACCGTGTTCCCTGGTGGCGCGCTGGTAGGGTGTGATGCAGGCTACCTCAATGTCAGCCGCATCAAGGGCAGCCATGCCGCCATCAAAACCGGCATGCTGGCGGCAGAAGCGGCTTTTGAGGCTGTTGCAGCGGGCCGCTCGGCCGACGAGCTAAGCGCCTACCCCGCAGCTTTTGAAAAGAGCTGGTTGCACACCGAGCTGCACCAATCGCGCAACTTTAAAACCTGGTTCAAAAAAGGCTTGCTCAAAGCCACCATCATGAATGGCATCGAGCAGTTTGCACTGCGTGGGCACATTCCGTGGACGCTGCACCGCGACAAGCCCGACCACGCCTACCTTAAACCTGCCCGCGACTGCGTAGAAATCAAATACCCCAAGCCAGACGGTAAGCTCACTTTTGACCGCTTAAGCAGCGTTTTCATTAGCAACACCAACCATGCAGAGAACCAGCCTGCGCACTTGACTTTGAAGGATGCGTCAGTGCCTGTCAATATCAACCTGGCCACCTACGCCGGGCCTGAGAGCCGCTACTGCCCTGCGGGCGTGTACGAATACGTAAAAACCGACGCAGGCCAAGACCGCTTGCAAATCAACGCGCAAAACTGTGTGCACTGCAAAACCTGCGACATTAAAGACCCAACACAAAATATTGTGTGGGTCACCCCTGAAGGTGGAGGCGGGCCCAACTATGCTGGCATGTAAACTGCTGGTAGATTTTTGTTTATGTAACCTCACTCAAATGAGTCAGTGACACGGCAACCCAAACCAGCTATAAATAGTTTGTTACAAATCGAAAGGTTTTCGATGCGAATTAACCATTTAAGCAGAATCACTGCATGAACTGGGGGCAAATGTACCGATTACGCGCATGGGTGGTTTTTCTGCCTGCATGTTTGGTAGCTATAGCCTTATTTTTTGGGCTGAGCTGGCGCGTTTTTCCTACGGTACCTACCAGCATCACTATCACTGCTGGGGCCAAAGATGGCATGTACTACGCACATGCACTGCGTTATGCCCAAGCATTTACCGCTTACGGTGTAGAAGCCACCGTCCTAGAGTCTTTGGGTTCGGCCGAAAATATTGAGCGCTTGCGCGACATAAACAACCCGGCCCAAATTGGTTTTGTCCAAGGTGGCTTTGGCCAGCTAGACCGCGCGCGCGTCAGTGAAGGGCACGTCAATATACAAACCATTGCCAACGTCGATATAGAACCCATTTGGATTTTTGCGCGCAACAAGAATATTGACTCTCTCTTGCAACTGCAAGGCATGCGCGTGTCCATTGGCAGGCAAGGTGGTGGCAGCAGGCTGGTTGCCATCAAGTTGCTGGAGCAAGTGAACTTGCAACCCAAAGACTTAATTGAGTCAGAAACTACCGGCACCAATGCGGTCAAAGCCTTGGCTGATGGCACGATTGATGCAGCCATACTGGTTGCATCAGCCAGTGCGCCGGTCGTGGTTGCCATGTTGAACGCACCAGGCGTGCACCTTATCACCCTCAAACGCAGTGCTGCTCTTATAGAGCGCATACCTTATTTAGAGCCGCGTTTAGTGGCCCAAGGCATGCTGGGCCCCAATGGCAAGCAGCCTGTGCAGGATACAGTCATGCTCACCACCGTGGCAAGCGTAGTGGCGAGTGAAAACCTGCACCCTGCTATCAAACGCATTACCGCGCAAATAGCACGCCAAGTGCATAGCGGAGCCGGGCTTTTTCATAAAGCCGGTGATTTCCCCAACCTGCGCAGGGTCGATTTTTCTAGCTCAACTGATGCACGCACCGTTCTTACACGTGGCCTGCCTTGGGCTGAATCGCACTTCAACGTGCTTCAAGCGCAGTGGCTGTGGCGACTGCTTGTGATTGGCCTACCTTTGGCCTTACTGTGCTGGGCGCTGTGCGCCCTATTGCCGTCGCTGATGTACTGGACCCTGGAAAGCCATATCAACCGCTGGTACGGCGAGCTCAAATTTATTGAGAACGACCTAGAAACCACCAAAATGTCGGGGCTAGACTATGCCCGCCACAATGTGCAGTTGCGCTCCATAGACACAGCGCTGAGCAATTTTGACGCGCCACCTGAGTTTATGAAGCGGCTGTTCATGCTCAAGCAACACACCGACTTTGTGCGCAACAAACTCTCTACTTTGCGTGGACGCTAGGCGCAAGGTATGAAGCTCTCTTTGTTGTTTCGCAAACGCTGGCTTTGGTTATACTTGCCCGTCATGCTGCTGTCAGCACTTTTTTTGTGGCTGTCTGCCGCGGTATGGCTACCACTGCCGCCCACCTCGATGGTTATGGCAGGAGGCTTACCTTCTGGCAGCTATATTGCCATGGCCATTCGCTACCGCGACACACTGGAAACACATGGAATCCGTGTGGAAACCATCACCACCGAAAGCTCCGCTGATCCATTGAAACGACTGCTTGACCCCCAAAACGGTGTCGATGCGGGCTTTGCCCAAGGACTGCTAGCCAAACCGGACATGGCGGGTATTTTCGCGCTCGCTGCAGTTGAACGCAGTGCGGTTTGGATATTCACCCGCCTGCCCAATGTCACGCAATTGCCGCAACTCAAAGGTATGCGGATAGCCACATCCTCAACAGGTAATTCAGGTCTGGAAATTACCCAGCTATTGATGCAACATGCTTTGCTTAGTGCCACCGATGTTACTTTGTCAACGGCAAAATCCAACGCCGAAGGCACTACCGCGCTACTAGATGGCCGAGTTGACGCATTGGTGCTGGTCGCCAGCGGCCAATCCGAAAGCGTACGCTTGCTCACACGTGCGCCTGGCATTAGCTTGCTTGGCATTGAGCGTGTGGCCTCTTTTGCGGTGCGCGAGCCGCGACTCAAACCGTTTGTGCTGCCCCAAGGCGCGATTGAACTGCGCGGTGACATTCCCTCGAGCGACTTAACCATGGTTGCCGCGAATCTGCAGCTCTTGGTTAAATCGGACATGCACCCTGCTTTGCAGCGCGCACTGCTAGACGTTGGGCGAGAAATTCACGAACTGCCCGGCTTTTTACAACGCCAAGGCGAGTTCCCCAATAGCCGCGATATTGACTTTCCATTGTCACCCGTCGCCGCTGCGATGGCCAACGCAAACAGGCCTTGGATAGAAAACGTGCTGCCCTACTGGTGGGCGCAATTGGCCGAGCTGATTGGGTATGCCATCCTGCCTATTTTGCTCGTCACTGTGATGTTGTTAATGTGGATACCCAGCCTGTTTAACTGGAAAATTAATGCGGTTTTGCAAAATTTTTATGGTGAGCTGAAGTTTCTGGAGAGCGACATTGAGCCTACTGCCAGCGAGCGCCCTATAGAAATTAAAAAACTGCTGCAGCGGCTGGATGAGATTGAAGCCAAAGTCACCGCGCTCGACCTGCCCAACAGCCACGCCAACCGCTGGTACACGCTGCGTGAGCATATTGCCCGCGCTCGTGGCAAGCTGCTCAGTATGCGCGCCCGCTGAACTGGTAGAGCTTACAAGCAGCTGCCGCAGTGCGGTTAGACTGCGTAAATGCTGATTCCTCGATTCAACCGAAAGCAATTTACATGGTTGGCCATGGGCACCGTTGCAGCCTTGGGCATCGTGGTCTGGCTGATAACCCGCTACATCAGCCCTGCGCCACCCGCAAAAATTAGCATGGCCACTGGGGCAATTGATGGTGCTTCGCACCAGTTTGCACTGAAATACCAAAGCTACCTCAAGGCAAACGGTGTCAGTTTAAACCTGGCACCCTCCAGCGGCTCCGTAGAAAATTTAGAACGTTTGAACGCTGGCACACCTGCAGGCTTTGTACAAGGCGGTTTAGGTCTGCTTTCCATCGACCCGCAAAAAGCAGAGGAAGACACCCCATTGCGGTCCCTAGGTGTGGTGGGCTACGAGCCAATATGGTTGTTTACAGCTGCGGGTGATGCCGCAAAGCAAGCCAGCAAAGGCCTAGGCAGCTTGCTTGGCAAACGCTTGGCCATAGGCGCAGAGGGCAGCGGCACGCGCAAAGTAGCGCTCGACCTTCTGGGAAGCTACAACGTCAACGCGACCAATGCCAAGTTCAGTCCTACCGGTGGGCTGGCAGCCGCGAACGCTTTGCTAAGCAAAGAGCTTGATGCCATCATCTTGATAGGCGCCCCGCAAACACCTGCCGTGCAATTGCTGTTAGGGCGGCCAGATGTGCAACTGGTTGCCATAGAGCATGCCGAAGGCATCACGCGGCGCTTGCCTTATTTGTCACTGGTGACACTCAAAGCAGGTTCAGTAGATCCTTTGCGCGACCTGCCAGGCCAAGACATTGATTTATTGACCACTACAGCCAACTTGGTAGTGCGCGATGACCTGCATCCTGCGCTGGCGTACTTGCTATTAGAAGCTGCACGCGATGTGCACAAAGGCCCCAGTTTGCTCAATAAACCGGGTGAATTCCCGCACCCACGCGGCACTGACTTTCCCTTGGCCGACGAGGCGCAGCGCTACTACAAGGATGGCCGCCCTTTCTTGCAGCGCTACCTGCCTTACTGGGCTGCGAACGCGTTGCAGCGTTTACTCATCATCTTGGTACCGCTGTTGGCGATCACCATTCCGGTACTTAAAACTATTCCCTACTTACTGGATTTTAAAAATAAAAATCGCCTGTACCGCCGCTACGAAGTTCTGCTGAAAATGGAGCGCGACCTGCGTGCACGACAGCTCAGCAGGGACGAAATTTCTCTGGCCGCGCAGCAACTAGACCAGATAGAAGCGGGCATTGCCAACACCAAATTTCCTTTAGATTTTACGGACCGTATTTACATACTGCGCCAGCATGTGGACTATGTTCGCGGCCAACTGCGCAAAGAAAGCGAAGCGTTAAAAGCATGAAAATCACCATCACCGGAGGTGCGGGCTTTTTGGGTGTGCGCTTAGCACGTACTTTGTTGGCCGCTGGCACGCTCAGCGTTAACGGTGCGCCTGCACAGACGATCAGCTGCATCACCCTTGCAGACCGCGTCGCGCCGCCAGACGACCTGGCCGCTGACCCACGCACCGAAGTGGTCATAGGCGATTTGAATGCGCAACTTGCAAGCGTGCCTAACTTGATCACCAGCCGACCAGAAACAGCTGTGGTTTTCCACCTGGCTGCGGCAGTCAGCGCAGAATGCGAAGCAGATTTTGATTTGGGGATGCGCAGCAATTTTGCAGCCACCCTCGCACTGCTAGAAGCTTGCCGGGCGCTGAAAACACAGCCTATGCTGGTGTTTGCCAGCTCCTTGGCAGTGTTTGGGCAAAGTGCCCTCTTGCCACTGCCCAGCGTAGTTACGGACAGCACCTTGCCTACCCCTCAGTCGAGCTACGGTATTCAGAAATTCATGGGTGAGCAAATAGTGGCCGACTACGGCCGTAAAGGCTTTGTGCGCGCGCGCAATGTGCGCCTAATGACCGTGAGCGTGCGCCCCGGCAAGCCCAATGGTGCCGCGTCGGGCTTTTTTAGCGGCATGGTCCGTGAACCATTGGCGGGTATGGGGTCGGTAGTGCCTGTGCAGGCCCTTACGCGCGTAGCGCTGTCCTCGCCTGCTCGCACCATTGAAGGCTTAATTCGCAGCGCAGAAGCAAGCAATACAGACTGGGGGCCCTTAACCGCGATGAATTTACCAGCCATGACAACGCAAGTCGGCGAAATGGCGCAGACGCTTGAATCCATCGGCGGCAGTGCAGCAGCGGCCCTGCTGAAGTGGCAGATTGACCCTGCCATTGAACGTATTGTGGCCAACTGGCCTGCACGTATTGCATCACCCCGTGCCAACGCACTGGGCCTGCAAGCAGATACAAGTTTTGACAGCATTGTGCGTGCTTACATCAGCGAAAACCCGCAAGCAATCGCGCGCTAAGAAGCGCATACTTAGAAATCAACTACCCAACGGAGTTTTTATGAAACTTAATGTGATTTTTACAGCAGCTGCATTGTCGCTTGGCTTGGTAGGCAACATTTGCGCGCAAAGTACCATGAAAATCAGTATCTCTGTGGCGCAAAACTCGCACCAAGGCGTGGCCATCGACACCTTTGCCAAAGAAGTAGACAAGCGCACGCAAGGGCGCTACAAAATTCAAACCTTTTATTCAGGCTCATTAGGTGGCGAGCGCGAGTCCATTGAAGCCGTTCAGTTAGGCACCCAAGAGCTGTCGTTCTCATCCACCGGTCCGGTGCCTAACTTTGTACCAGAGGCGCGCATTTTAGACATTCCTTTTTTGTTCCGCGACAAAGCCCATGCACGCAATGTCCTGGATGGCGCTATTGGCCAAGACATGCTGACCAAGTTTGAGTCCAAAGGCTTCAAAGCATTGGCTTGGGGTGAAAACGGTGTGCGCCATATGACCAATAGCAAGCGCGCCGTCAATACGCCTGATGATTTGAAAGGCCTGAAAATGCGCACCATGGAAAACCCAGTGCACATAGCGGCCTACAAAGGTTTTGGTATCGTACCCACCCCGATGGCTTTTCCTGAAGTATTTACCGCCTTACAGCAAGGCACTGTGGACGGCCAAGAAAATCCACTGTCCGTCATCATGGCAGCCAAGTTTGACCAAGTACAAAAGCACTTAACCCTTACCGGCCACGTCTATTCTCCGGCTATATTTTTAATGAGCAAGGCAGCTTTTGACAAGCTGTCTGCCGCAGATAAGACCGCATTTTTAGAGTCTGCCAAAGAAGGCGCTAAAGCGGGCCGCGCGCGCGTAGACGAAGATGATGCGAAAGGCGTGTCAGACCTCAAAAGCAAAGGCATGAGCGTGGTAGAAAACGTAGACAAGGCCAAATTTGTAGCAACCTTGGCGACTGTGAATGCTGAATTTGAAAAACAGTTTGGTAAAGAAGCGCTAGATAAAATTCGAGCTGTTAAGTAATTTTCACTCTTTCCCGAATGGCTTTATACGCCCATCTCACCTGCTGAGTGGGTGCTTTTCTTTGAACCAACAGGCCTCTGCGTGAAAGACAAATTTCTAAAACTAGAGCACTGGACAGGCACTTTTTCAATGTGGGTAGCCTGCTGCATGCTGGTAATTGCATCTTGCCTTGGCATGTTCCAAATACTTACGCGATTTGTCTTAGAGCAGCCTGCAGAATGGACAGAAGTGCTGATTCGCTTCAGCTTGATCTGGATGGTGTTTATGGGCATCCCCAGCGCATTTCGCCAAGGTGCCATGGTCAGTGTAGATGTGCTGTACCGCTGGAGCCCACCTAAACTAAAACGTGTTTTAGATTTTGTCGTGTGCGCCGCCGCGCTGCTGTTGATAACTGTCATTATTTACTGGGGCTGGCACTATGCCCAACGCGGCTCGGTGCAAAGTGTAATTGGCCTTGAAAATGTGTCCATGTTTTGGGCCTACTTGGCTATGCCAGTGGGCGGCTTGTTTTGCGTCATTGGCATCATAGGGAATTTACTGGACCCGCAGCGCTTAGAGTTGGAGACTGCCACATGAGTGCGGTGATGGTTCTGACTATGGTGCTGTGTTTTGCACTCACTGTATCTGTGGCAGTGTCGATTGGTTTGTCGGCCATTGTGGGCATTCAACTTAGCAATGCCAATATGCTCATTTCAGTTAAAGAAATGTTCTCTTCTATCAATAAATTTCCGTTAGCTGCGATCCCCTTCTTTATATTGGCAGGCAATGTGATGGAGACAGGCGGCATCTCACGCCGCCTTGTAGAGTTTGCCAAGTCCATCGTCGGCGGCGTGCAAGGGGGTCTGCCCATGACCTGCGTCTTAACCTGCATGATTTTTGCGGCTGTTTCAGGCTCTTCGGTAGCCACCACATTTGCAATTGGCGCCATTTTGATTCCTGCGCTGATTAAACACGGCTACCCTACCCCTTATGCAGCAGCACTGCAGGCTACCAGTGCAGAGCTGGGTGTGATTATTCCACCCTCTATCCCCATGATTCTGTACGGTGTAAGCGCCGAGGTATCGATCGGCGAACTGTTTATTGCAGGTTTTGGACCAGGTATCTTTATCGGCCTGTCGCTGATGCTGTTTGTGTATGTGTACTGCCGCATCAAAGGCTGGGGTAAAAATGATGGTGACGGGCGGCTCAAGTTTGGCCAAGCCACTTGGCAAGCCGGCTGGGCACTGATGATGCCAGTCATCATATTAGGCGGTATCTATGGTGGTATTTTTACGCCTACCGAAGCTTCAGCCGTAGCGGTTTTTTACGCGCTGGTCGTCGGCGCTTTGATCTACCGCGAAATAGGAGTCAAAGATTTGTACGCCATTGTGCGCAAATCCGTAATTTCGTCTGCGGTCATTATGTTTATCATTGCCAACGCAGGCCTGTTTGCTTTCTTGATCACCCGTGCGGGCGTGCCAGATGCTATCGGCGTGTGGCTCAAAGAGGTCCTTAAATCACCCGGCTATTTTTTACTGGGGGTCAACGTAGCACTCTTTCTGATTGGCATGTTCATCGAAACCAGTGCCGCCATCATCGTACTGGCACCTATCTTGGCACCAGTGGCAATTTACTTTGGAATAGACCCCGTTCACTTCGGCTTGGTCATGGTGGTGAACTTGGCATTGGGCATGATTACACCGCCGTTCGGTGTTAATTTGTTTGCCGCCTGCACGGTAGCGCGCATTTCACTTGACCGTATTATTCCCTACCTATTACCATTTGTAATGGTGATACTAGCCTGCCTGATGGTAGTGACATATGTACCCGAATTGAGCTTATTTTTACGTGATTTAGTGTACAAAAAATAGCCATGCCATTGCATTCAATGTCAGCCATAGTACTATTATAATAATAGCTAACTATTCAGCATTTCCTTGGGCGATACGGCTATATTGCTTATAAATATGGTTGTAACCATGCCAGTCCTGCAGCCGTGGAACCTGCCGCCGCACCTAAGCGCGGTTTGTATTCGCAACCTATCCAATCGGTATAGCCCAGTGTGTCGATCAGGTTAAAAAGATACGGGTAGTTCATCTCACCCACATCGGGCTCGTGCCGTTCGGGCACGCCTGCAATTTGAAAATGGCCTACGTTGCCAGTGGGCAGGTATTGGCGAATTTTCATGGCTACATCGCCTTCGACTATTTGGCAGTGGTACAAGTCCATTTGCACCTTCACATTGGGCAACGCAATCTCGGCCAACAGGTCATGCGCATGGTCTTGGCGGTTTAAAAAGAAGCCGGGCATGTCACGGTTATTAATAGGCTCGATCAGCACGTCTAGGCCTTGCTTTGCGGCTTGCTGGGCTACCGCCCGTGCATGGCCCACGTAGGTGCTCATCAGGTCGGCGCGGGCTTGTCCCGCAGGCAGCAGGCCCGCCATCATGTGCACGCGGGGGCATTGCAATATGTCTGCATAGCGCAGCGCCAGCTGCGCGCCCGCCAGCAGCTCAGCTTCGCGTCCAGGCAGGCAGGCCAAGCCGCGCACGCCTGCGGCCCAGGCCGCTTCGCTGCTGGCAGCGTCGCTACCGCCGGGAGGCAGGCTGAACAGCACTTGTTGCAAACCGTTGGTTTTAAGCCGTGCGGCGATGTCATGCGCATTAAAAGCATACGGAAACATGTATTCCACCGCCTTAAAGCCGTCTTTGGCTGCCGCCTCAAAACGGTCTAAAAAAGGCATTTCGAGGTACAAAAACGATAAGTTGGCGGCAAATTGGGGCATAAGTTGGGTCTCACACAGCGAATCTCAGATAGTGGAAAGCTGGTGCGAAGGCTCTTGCTACAATCACACCAGCTTGGAGAGAGCTTTATTGTAGGATTACAAATGAAGCCGCCGAAGGCGCAGTGAAAATCGTGAATAGGTTTTTGCAAACGCTCAGGCAAAAGGACAGGCACAGATGATTCTGTTGGAGAGAGGCTTGCTGCAATGGCAAGCCCACCGAAGGGGCAAGCGCTGCATCGCCAGCGTGAATCTCTCAGGTAAAGCGGACAACAGGGTTCCCCTTATCACTTGGCCTATAGTGGACAGTGGTTTATTTGGAGCCTTGCCTTTCATGTCTGCTGATACGTCTTTACTTACTACCCCGCTGAACGCCCTGCACATTGAGCTAGGTGCCAAGATGGTGCCGTTTGCGGGCTACAGCATGCCCGTGCAGTACCCCATGGGCTTGATGGCCGAGCATGCCCACACTCGCACTGCGGCGGGCTTGTTTGATGTGTCGCACATGGGGCAACTTATTTTGCGCGGCAAAGACGCAGCAGCCGCTTTTGAATCGCTCATGCCGGTGGACGTAATCGACTTGGCTGTGGGCAAACAGCGCTATGGTTTGTTGACGACCGACGAAGGCACCATCATTGACGACTTGATGTTTGTCAACAAAGGCGATGGCGAGATTTTTGTAATAGTCAACGGTGCCTGCAAGACGGGAGATATCGCGCACATGCAAGCCAAGATCGGCCACCGCTGCGAAATCATCACTCTGCCCACACAAGGCTTGCTGGCGCTGCAAGGCCCACTGGCCGTGAACGCGCTGCAGCGTGTAGTGCCGGGTGTAGAAAAACTAGTGTTTATGACGGGTAGCGCTTTTACTTGGAACGGTGCAGCAATTTTTATCACCCGCAGCGGCTACACCGGTGAAGATGGTTTTGAAATTTCAGTGCCTCAGGCGCATACCGATGCACTGGCCCGCGCGCTGCTAGCGCAACCCGAAGTCAAACCCATCGGCCTGGGTGCGCGCAATTCACTGCGCCTAGAAGCTGGCTTGTGTTTGTATGGTCAAGATATCGACACCACTACGAATCCACTAGAGGCTGGCCTTGCTTGGGCCATCCAAAAAGTACGACGTGGCGGTGGTGCACGCGCAGGTGGTTTCCCCGGCGCTGCAAAAATCATAGCTGCTTGTGCAGATAATGCCGGGACTGTGGCCCTAAAACCTTCTAGAAAACGTGTAGGCCTGATAGCACAAGAGCGCGTACCCGTGCGTGAAGGCGTAGAGCTATGCACACCAGATGGCAAGCCAGTAGGCAAAGTCACCAGCGGGTTGCTAGGCCCCACCATCAACGTACCTATAGCCATGGGATATGTGCCTACAGAGCTATCAGCCAACGGCACCCTGCTGCACGCTATGGTGCGCGGCAAAGCCGTGCCTATGATTGTTAGCAGCATGCCTTTTGTACCTAACCGCTACTACCGTGGCCCAACGGTTTAAACCCTTTTTCACCCCTCGATAAACTTGATCTGACCCCATTTAAATAGGAGCAACCCACCATGAGCAAAAAATATACTGAAGACCACGAATGGCTCGACATTGCGGGCGACACCGCTACTGTCGGCATTACCCACCATGCGCAAGATGCGCTGGGCGATGTGGTGTTTGTCGACTTGCCTGAGGTGGGCAAAACTTATACCCAAAAAGACACTGCTGGAGTTGTTGAATCCGTTAAGGCCGCAGCCGATGTGTACATGCCCGTGAGCGGCACCGTGACTGAGGTGAACGAAGCTTTGCGCGCCGACCCGTCACTGGCCAACAGCGACCCGCTGGGTACCGGCTGGTTCTTCAAAGTCAAGTTGTCTGATGTGTCGCAAATTGCAGCACTGATGGACGAGACCAGCTATACCGCCTTTGAGAAGACTGTTTAATTTTTCAGAAAGCAACCCCGCCATGTTGATGCAATCTGCCCTACCCCTGAAAACGCTTGAAAACGCCAGCGAGTTCATCGCTCGCCATATTGGTATCGACGACGAAGCAGAAGCGCACATGCTCAGCGTCATTGGTGCTGCGTCGCGCCGTGCGCTGATTGAGGCTATCGTGCCGCGGTCTATTGCCCGCAGTGCGGGCATGGTGCTGCCCGAGCCGATTAGTGAAGCAGCAGCGTTGGCAGAAATGAAGGCGATTGCATCGAAAAACAAAGTGTTTAAAAGCTACATCGGCCAAGGCTACTACAACTGCCACACGCCCGGCGTGATCTTGCGCAACATTTTGGAAAACCCCGCTTGGTACACCGCCTACACCCCTTACCAAGCCGAGATCAGCCAAGGCCGCATGGAGGCGTTGATTAACTTTCAGACCATGGTGTGCGATTTGACTGGCATGCCCATGGCCAATGCGTCCATGTTGGACGAAGCCACTGCGGCTGCAGAAGCCATGACCTTAGCCAAACGCAGTGTTAAAAGCAAAAGCAACACCTTCTTAGTAGCGGGCGACTGCCATCCGCAAACTATTGAAGTGATTCAAACGCGCGCTAAGCCGTTGGGCATTGAGGTCAGCATTGCCATGTCAGCTGAAGAATGGGCTAGCAAAATTAAAGCTGGCGACTACTTTGCCGTGCTAGCACAGTACCCGTCCACCGACGGGTCTGTCCACAACTACACCGACGATGTGCCGTCAGTGCACGCGCACCAAGCAGCCTTTATTGCTGCTGCAGATTTATTGGCTTTGACATTGCTTACGCCTCCCGGCGAATGGGGTGCTGACATTGTGGTGGGCACCACCCAGCGCCTGGGCATGCCGCTGTGCAACGGTGGGCCACACGCGGCCTACCTTGCCTGCAAAGACGAGTTCAAACGCTCGATGCCGGGCCGCTTGGTGGGCGTGAGTGTGGATGCGCATGGCAACCCAGCATACCGCTTGGCACTACAAACCCGCGAACAACATATTCGCCGCGAAAAAGCCACGTCTAACATTTGCACCGCACAGGTACTGCCTGCAGTGGTAGCCAGCATGTATGCGGTGTACCACGGCCCGCAGGGCCTCAAGCGCATTGCGCAGCGCGTAGCCAGCTATGCCGCTATTTTGGCCAAAGGTTTAGAGCAACTGGGCTACAAACTGGGTAGTGCTACGGGTTTTGATTCAGTCACCGTACAGCCCGGCGCTGCACATGCTGGCTTGGTGGCCAAAGCTGCAGCGCACGGCGTGAATTTGCGGCAGTTTCCTGAGTGGGGCCATTTCGTACTAGGGGTGTCACTGGACGAAACCACTACGCGTGAAGACATTCAACTGCTGTGGAGTATCTTTGCCAAAGACGGCCAAGCTTTGCCTTCGTTTGCTACGTTTGAAAAAGGCATCGAATCCTTGATTCCTCACGCTTTGCGCCGCACGTCTACCTACCTGACCCACCCAGTCTTTAACACCCACCACAGTGAAACCGCTATGCTGCGCTACATCCGCAGCTTAAGCGACAAAGACCTGGCGCTTGACCGCACCATGATTCCGCTGGGCAGTTGCACCATGAAGCTTAATGCCACCAGTGAGATGATTCCTGTCACTTGGCCTGAGTTTGCATCTATCCACCCGTTCGCACCAGCCAATCAGCGCGAAGGCTACACCCTGCTGGACGAGCAGCTGCGCGGCTGGCTATGCCAAGCCACAGGCTATGCAGGCATCAGCCTGCAGCCTAACGCAGGCAGCCAAGGCGAATACGCAGGTTTGCTGGTGATCAAGGCTTACCATGCAGCCCAAGGCCAAGCGCACCGCAACATTTGCGTGATCCCCAGCAGTGCGCACGGCACCAACCCTGCCAGCGCGCAGATGGTGGGCATGACGGTAGTAGTCACCCAATGCGACGACATGGGCAACGTAGACATGCAGGATCTGAAAGCCAAATGCGAACAGCACAGCGCCAACCTGGCCGCCGTGATGATCACCTACCCCAGCACGCACGGCGTGTTTGAAACCAGCGTGAAAGAGCTGTGCGCCTTGGTGCACAGCCACGGTGGGCGTGTGTATGTAGACGGTGCCAACATGAATGCACTGGTGGGCGTAGCTGCGCCGGGAGAGTTTGGTGGTGATGTGTCGCATTTGAACCTGCATAAAACATTTTGCATTCCCCACGGCGGTGGCGGCCCCGGCGTAGGCCCTGTGTGCGTGGTGGCCGATCTAGTACCTTACTTGCCCGGCCACGCAACCGGTGGCATAAAAACCAACGGTGTAGGCGCAGTGTCTGCAGCACCGCTGGGCAACGCAGCCGTGCTGCCTATTAGCTGGATGTACTGCCGCATGATGGGCGCGGAGGGCTTAACGTCCGCCACTGAAATCTCCATCATCAGCGCCAACTACATCAGCAAACGCTTGGCAGGCCATTACCCCACCCTGTACGCCAGCGCTGAAGGCTATGTAGCCCACGAATGCATCTTAGATGTACGCCAGCTTAAAGACAGCTGCGGCGTAGGTGCGGAAGACGTAGCCAAGCGACTGATGGACTACGGCTTTCACGCGCCTACGCTCAGCTTTCCGGTTGCAGGCACCTTGATGGTAGAGCCTACCGAGAGCGAACACCTAGAGGAGCTAGACCGCTTTATTGACGCGATGATTGCCATTCGCAAAGAAATCATGCTTATAGAAAATGGAACCTGGCCGCAAGACGACAACCCGCTTAAACACGCACCGCACACTGCCGCCAGCTTAATCAAAGGTGAATGGCCGCACCCCTACAGCCGTGAAGTAGGCGCAGCAACCTTAAGCAAAACCCAGCACGCCAAATACTGGCCACCTGTGGGCCGGCTAGACAACGTTTACGGCGACCGCAACTTGATGTGCTCGTGCATTCCGGTGAGTGACTACGCGTAAAGCCTTATGAGCCTGACCGCTACCCGAGTTAACTACCAAGACCCCACCGACCGCGCGGCCCTGTGCGCCATGCTCAACAGCTATGCCCAAGACCCAATGGGCGGCGGGGAAGCGCTGAGTGAAAAAAATCTAGCCCGCCTGTGTGACGACTTGGCAGCTCGCGCGTTTGCTTTTAGTTTTCTAGCGTGGGATGGCGCTACTGCGCTAGGTTTGGTGAACTGTTTTGAGGGCTACAGCACCTTCAAAGCACAACCGCTTATCAACATTCACGACATTGCAGTGCACCCCAGCGCACGCGGGCGTGGCGTGGGCCAGGCATTGATGCAGGCGGTAGAAGCCGAGGCCAAGGCACGCGGGGCTTGCAAGATCACACTAGAGGTATTGACTGGTAACGCAGTAGCCCTTAAAAGCTACGCACGCTTTGGTTTTGCAGCCTACCAGCTAGACCCGGCGGCTGGACAAGCGGTTTTTTTACAAAAATGGCTGTAGCCGCTGGTCGTATCTAATACTATGAATTAGATAGCTGCTCGTGCAGCATTTCCTTGGGCCAGAAGCCTAAAACATATATAAAAAGCCCCAAAGTAGCCCCTTATGCAAGCCCTCTGGATGGTCGCAGCGTCTTTTATATTTGCAGTCATGGGCGTGTGCGTAAAGCTTGCCTCGGCGCATTATTCTGCGGTAGAGCTGGTGTGCTACCGGGGCCTTGTGAGCATGGCGTTTGTGTGGATATGGGCACGGTCTACCGGGGTAACTTTGGGCACGCGGCTGCCGGGCATGCATGCGTGGCGCAGCCTGATTGGCGTAGTTGCGCTAGGCAGTTGGTTTTATGCCATTGGGCATTTGCCGTTGGCCACCGCCATGACGCTGAACTACATGAGCAGTGTGTGGGTGGCTGCATTTGTTGTAGGCGGTGCCCTGCTCTACAGCAAAGGGCCTGAAGGTGCCATGGGCCAAGGCCCGTTGCTGGCCACGGTGCTGGCAGGCTTTGCTGGCGTGGTGATGGTGCTGCGGCCTGCACTCGACCAGAACCAACTGTGGGCGGGTTTGGTGGGCCTGCTCTCAGGCATGGCCTCTGCGCTGGCCTATTTGCAAGTGACTGTGTTGGCACGCGAAGGCGAGCCCGAGGCACGGGTGGTGTTTTATTTTGCCGTAGGCTCTGCCTTGTTGGGCGCGCTGGGCATTGCCATCTACGGCGCATCTAGCTGGATGTGGCCGCAAGCCCTGTGGGTGCTGCCCATCGGCATACTTGCATCCCTAGGCCAGCTGTGCATGACCCGCGCCTACGCATCGGGTGCCACGCTGGTGGTGGCCAATTTGCAATACAGTGGCATCGTATTTAGCGCCATTGCCAGCCTGGTGGTGTTTAACGACCAATTGCCGCCGATAGCCTGGGCGGGCATGGCCATTATCATTGCCAGCGGTGTGGCGGCCACTGCACTGCGCAGGCGTACTATGCCCAATGCCCCGCATGAAGAGCCATGATGATGGGGTCGTGTGTGTTTGCAATTTACAAGCATCAACACACTATGGGAACTTGCAAGCTTGCTTACCCAGCCAAACGTGACTTTTTAAAGCACATCCCGCCCCGACAAACCTGCGGTACTGCTGCGGCTTAAGTAGCCTGCTACGCTGGCACTTTGCGCTAGCAAAAGTTTCTCAACCAGCGGTGCCATGGCCACCTGCTCTGGCTCACACAGCATCACGTAGCGGCCACTGCCGTCGGCTATTTCACTGGCGTAGTCATGCAGTGACAGCACTGCCATCACGGGCTCTATTTGCAAGGCTTCTACCTGCATAGCTGCGCCTAGCTGCGAAATGGTGAGGCCTTTAGCGGGCGTCGTGCGCGCCCGGTGCAAGTGCTGAATGATCTCTATGCACAGCGTAAAGCGCCAGCCCGGCGTGCCGCCACGGCGCTGCACACCTTGCAACAAGCTGGGCAAGTAGGCAGCGATCACCGCGCCCAGCAGCACAATCACCCAGGCAATGTAAATCCAGAGTAGCAAAATAGGCACCGTGGCAAACGCACCATAAATTGCCGAGTAAGTGGGCACAGAAGCCAAGTAAATAGCCAGTATCTTTTTAGCGCCCATAAAGCCCAGCGCAACAAACACCCCACCCGACCATGCGTGGGCGCGTTTGACTTGCGTGTTGGGCACAAAGCGGTACAGCGCGGCCATACCCCCTGCCAACAGCACAAACTCTAAAACATCCAACAGCAGGCGCAACCCTCCGGGCAAGAAGCCTACAACCCCTTTGGATGCCGACAACGCATACGATGTGATGGTCAGGCTGGCCGCCAGCAGCACTGGCCCCAGCGTGAGCGCCGCCCAGTAAACCAACAGGCGCTGGGCAAACGAACGGCTGCGGCGCACACGCCAAATATTATTGAGCGTACGGTCCATCGTAAAAATCAAAGCCAGCGCGGTTGCCAGCAGCAGTGCCAAACCCACAGCACCCAAGCGCGATGCCTTGCTGGCAAACTGCGTGAGGTAGCCCAGCACGCTGCGTGCAATGTTGTCTGGTACCAAGCTCTCTATCAACCACTGCTGCAATACACCCTGCATTTTGGCAAAAATAGGAAATGCTGTAAAAACAGCTAACGCCACCGTAAACAAAGGTACCAGGGCAATCGTGGTGGTAAAGGTTAAGCTGCTGGCGGTCAGCCCCAGGCGGTCTTCGCGAAAGCGCTCGCGCAAAACAACGGCGGTATTGCGCCACGGAAATACCTTCAAGGTGGCGGCCAATTCCCGCAGATCGGCCATGCGCCGGGTCCAAATTAAGCCTAATTTACGCTGCACAGTGTCCATACCGGTATCATGCCATCCAATTAAGCTAATTTATAAGGCAACTTTTTGGGCATGAAAAACTCTGTAAATATGACGCGTTGGCTGGCCGTAGGCAGCTTGTTGGGGCTGATCGTGCTGTCAGTGGCGTGGGAGCTGTTTTTGGCCCCTCTGCGCCCCGGTGGCTCCTGGCTGGTGCTCAAGGCGCTGCCACTGTGCATCCCGTTGGCAGGGCTGCTTAAAAACAAAATGTACACCTACCGCTGGGTTAGCCTGATGGTGTGGCTGTACTTTACCGAAGGTGCCGTGCGCGCCTACAGCGACCGCCCGCCCAGCAACTACTACGCCATGCTAGAGGTGCTGCTGTGCTCTGCTTTGTTTACCGCCTGCGCCCTGCACGTGCGGCTGCGCTTGCGCTCTGATGCGCCAGCAGCTGTGCCCATTAACTAAAGCCATCAGAATCGCAAACTCAGGCTTTCAGTGTCGCCATGTCGTCTGCCGTCAGCCAACGCCATTTGCCCAATGGCACATCGCCTAAATTCAACGCCCCCATGCTGGCACGGTGAAGCGCTTCTACACGGTTGCCCACGGCGGCGATCATGCGTTTAACTTGGTGGTATTTACCTTCGGTCAGCGTCAAATCTAAGGTCAGTTCGCCCGTGGGCACACAGGCCGCTGCACGCACGGGCTTGGGGGAATCTTCTAGCACCACGCCGTCCAATAGCTGGGCTATTTGCGCAGCGTCCACTGGGTGTTTGCAGGTAACCTGGTATAGCTTGGGCACATGGTGTTTGGGCGAGCTCATGCGGTGAATAAACTGGCCGTCGTCGCTAAAAAGTAGCAGGCCGGTGGTGTCTTGGTCTAGGCGGCCCACGGCTTGTACGCCTTGGATGGCGTTTTTATTAGGCCGCAAACGCAGCGGCGTAGGCAGCAGGGTGTACACGCTGGGCCACGCGCTGGGCTTGTGCGAGCATTCAAACCCCGCAGGTTTGTGCAGCAGCACATAAGCGCGTTCGTAGTATTGCCAGTCGGTGCCTTGCACATTAAAACGCATACCATTTGCTATGGTATGTATAGCTGCTTGTGCAGCATTTCCTTGGGTTACAGGGGTATTTTCTTCATAAACACTGACCAAGCCTTGCTCTATCAAGCCGCTGCACACGCGGCGCGTACCAAAGCCCTGGGTGAATAACATGTCGGCTAAGTGCATAGGTTGCGGTAGATTAAGAGAGTTAAGGTGAGTTTGGTGCCGCAGCGCTAGAAGCTGTAGCAGCAGGAGAAATGACCGCCAGCGGCTTGCCCAACAGCATGGCCACCATATCGGGCTGGCTGAGCACGCGCGGGTACGGGGTGATCGCCATGTCAAACTGCAGCTTGCCGTCGGGCAAGAGCAAGGGTGCGGGCATGCTAGTGGGTTTGCACTGCGCGCCGCACACCAAGCGCAGGTCGCGCTGCACAAGGCGGGCAGCTTGAGCAGCGGCTTGGCGCTGCTCTTTGCTGGCGTAGACCGTATTGGTAGTCACGCGCACCGTGGCGACTGAGCCCTGGTAGCGCGATGCTAGCGTAACACCACCGCTGAGCACTGCTTTGGCCTGCGCGTCGCTGGCCAAGGCGGCGCTGGCTGCACTTGCGCCAGAGCTGGCTTTGCGGGCACTGCTGGTGCCTGCCTGTGGGGAAGAGGCTGCTGGTTTAGCAAGGCTGGCTGGAGATGATGCCAGCGCTGCTTGCGGCACTGCAGGCAAGCCCAGCACATTGTCCTGGGCCTGGGCCAGCGGCACAATGCCTAGCAAGGCTAGAAAAGCATAAATCATGGGTTGCATGCCCTTATTTTCGCTCAAGTCCCCTATGATAGATTGCATGCAATTATTTCTACCAACCAAACGCCGTGTGTTTGCGGCCAAGTGCCTGGCTTTGCTTGGCGGCCTAAGCACCCTGCCCCGCCGCGCCGAAAGCACGGATATACAAAACGCCAGCGGGGTACTGCTGGCACACACCGCAGCCAAAGGCATCGACCCCAGCGGGTATTTGGTGAGCGAAAAACTCGACGGCGTGCGGGCCTTGTGGGACGGCACGGTGCTGCGTTTTCGCAGTGGCCGCATGGTGACTGCCCCTGCATGGTTTACGGCCAAACTACCCCGTACCCCACTGGACGGGGAGCTGTGGCTGGCGCGTGGGCAGTTTGACGCGCTCTCTGGCATGGTGCGCAAAGCGGTGGCCGTAGATGCAGACTGGCAGCAAATTAACTACATGCTGTTTGAGTTGCCCGCAGGTAACGGCACATTTGAGCAACGCGCTGTGCAGTTGCAAAGCTTGGTGCAAACAGCAGCTTGGCCGCAGCTACAAGCTGTAGCGCAGTTTAAAGTGGCCAACCACGCTGCATTGCAAGCCAAACTCAAAAGCATTCACAGTGCAGGCGGCGAAGGCCTGGTCTTGCACTTGGCCAGCGCACCGGTCACCACAGGCCGCAGCGATGTGCTGCTCAAACTCAAGCCACAACAAGACGCTGAAGCTACTGTGGTGGGCTACACCCCTGGCAAAGGTAAATACCAAGGCAAGCTAGGTGCCCTGCAGGTTAAAAACGCGGGCGGCCACCGCTTTAAACTGGGCACTGGTTTATCTGATGCGCAGCGCCTTGACCCACCCGCCATTGGCACTACCGTAACCTATACATTTAACGACACCACGCCCAGCGGCAAGCCCCGTTTTGCCCGATTTTTACGTACCTATTACGATGGCATTTAACTCCACCTAACTGCACTATGAACCGCACAGACATTTCCCAACAACGCTGGCTCGCCCTAACAGTCTTGTGCTTGGGTGTGCTGATGATTGTGCTGGACACCACCATCGTCAACGTGGCGCTGCCGTCGATCAAAGCGGATTTGAAATTTTCTGAAACCGCGCTGGTCTGGGTGGTCAACGCCTATATGCTGACCTTTGGCGGGTTTTTATTGTTGGGCGGCAGGCTGGGTGATTTGTACGGGCATCGCAGGCTTTTTTTAGCAGGTATCGGGCTGTTCACTATTGCTTCATTGGCCTGCGGTTTGGCCAACAGCCAAATGCTGCTGATTACTGCGCGTGCGGTGCAGGGGCTGGGCGGGGCGGTGGTATCTGCTGTGGCTTTGTCGTTGATCATGAACCTGTTTACCGAGCCTGCCGAGCGCGCCAAAGCCATGGGCGTGTACGGTTTTGTATGCGCAGGCGGCGGCAGCATTGGCGTATTGCTGGGCGGTGTGTTGACCAGCCTGCTCAGCTGGCATTGGATATTTTTAGTTAACCTACCTATAGGCCTAGCGGTAGCGCTGTTGTGCCTGCGCTTACTGCCCAACACGCCCGGCCACGCAGCAGGCGAAAAACTTGATGTTGCGGGCGCTGTCACCGTCACCACAGCACTTATGCTAGCGGTATATGCCATAGTCAATGGCAACGAGGTGGGCTGGAGCACAGTCACCACACTGGGTATGCTTATCGGCGCTGCAGCACTCATGGCGCTATTTTTAGCGGTACAAGCGCGTGTACAGCACCCGCTGATGCCCTTGACTCTGTTTAAGTCACGCAACGTCAGTGTGTCGAATATGGTAGCGGTGCTGTGGGCTGCAGCCATGTTTGCCTGGTTCTTTATCTCTGCGCTGTATATGCAGCTGGTACTGGGCTACTCGCCCATGCAAGTGGGGCTGGCCTTTTTGCCCGCTAACCTGATCATGGCGCTGTTCTCTCTGGGTTTGTCGGCCAAGCTGGTAGTGCGCTGGGGCTTTAGGTTGCCTTTGGCTGCAGGCCTAGCGGTGGCGGCACTAGGTTTGGCGTTGTTTTCGCAAGCGCCTGTAGACGGGCAGTTTGTGCTGCACGTGCTGCCAGGTATGGTGCTTTTGGGCTTGGGTGCAGGCATTGCGTTTAACCCCATGCTGCTAGCGGCCATGAGCGATGTAGGCCCTGCTGAGTCAGGCTTGGCCTCGGGGGTGGTGAACACCGCCTTCATGATGGGCGGTGCCTTGGGCTTGGCCGTGCTAGCCAGCTTAGCCTCCGCGCGCACAACTAACTTAGCGCAGTTAGGCACTAGCGCAACCGCTGCACTGGGTGGTGGTTACCAATGGGCGTTTGC
Source organism: Polaromonas sp. (assembly GCA_043778205.1). Classification (GTDB taxonomy): domain Bacteria; phylum Pseudomonadota; class Gammaproteobacteria; order Burkholderiales; family Burkholderiaceae_C; genus JAAFIP01. The sequence continues at coordinate 31,517 of JAYWGO010000180.1, forward strand.
CGTGGGGGCTGGCTTTGCGGCGCTGGCAGCCGCGCTAGGGTGGCAGTTTTTACGCACCCCGCACGCAGGGACCGGGCCCGTCAAAAGCTATAAATAGTATAGCTACATATCAAGCATTTCCTTGGGTCATAGCCGTATTATTCTGTAAATAATGGTTTACAGCAATGCAAAACATAAAAGGCATCTTACGTTTTACGTTTAGCCTTAGGTGCCATCTCGTCCAGCATGGTGGCATTGGGTATGCCTGAGAACAGCGCCGCTGCACGCACTTTGATCTCTAGCAGCTCGGTGGCGCTCACGGTGTACTGGCCGGTGGTTTGGTTGACGTTGATAGTGAACTCTACGTCTTTGCCGCCGCTGGAAAGCATGCCGCAGGTAAAGTCATAGTCCTCATGCTCCCACGGAAAGCCTTGTGCTGCAGCGCTGTAGTCGGTGTATTCCACTTTGTAAATCTCGCCGCTGGCCAAATCTAGCAGGCCTTTGGCTGTAATTACCTCGTCTAGCAGCTCGTCTGAAATGTGTATCGGTACTCTTAAATCCACGCAATATCCTTTAGTTAATCATGGCCTACGCACAGGGCATAAGCCACACTGTGTCTGCCCCAATCGGGTACAAACGCTGTTTTGAGCCATTGTGCACAGTGTATCCGCCTGTGAACTCGCCAAACGCTGGCAGCACCATCGCGCGGGGCTGCACGCTAAAGCACGGCAGGCGCAGCCTGTCGCGCCCGGTGCCTTGCAGTAGCACCACAGGGTGCACATGCCCGGCTAAAACAAAGTGGGTGGCATGCTGCTGCGGATGGTGACAAGCCGCAAACGGGCCTATAAGGTAAGGTTCGTCCACTACGTTGATAGCCATCTGCGGGGGCGGGTCGCCAGCGCGGCTGTCATGGTTGCCGCGTACCAGCACGCAATGGATGGCACTATGGCGCTTACGCCACTGGGCCAGCGCGTCAAGAATGCTGGGGGTGCGGGCCTGTGCAGCGTGCAGAAAATCGCCCAAGAAAACTATTTTTTCAGCTTGGTGCTGGTCTACCAAGCTGCTAAGGCGCTGCAGGTTTTCGTGCGTGGTACCGCTGGGCACGGGCTGGCCCAGGCTACGGTAGGTAGCCGCTTTGCCAAGGTGCAGGTCCGCAACCCATAAGGTACGCTGCGCAGGCCACCACAGCGCGCGCTGGGGCAGTAACTGCATTGGTTCACCCGCAATGTCAATGTCCATGTTGTAGATTTTAAAACCCTGCAAAACCCAATGAAAAAAATAGTATGCGCGCCGGATATGCAGACATTAACAATGGTTTTTAACGCCGAGCAGGCCTGCGTTTGCGTGCACTTTTAGCCGGGGCCGCTGCAGTTTCGTTTGAAAACGCAATGGTCTGCGCAACAGTCGCCACTTGGGTGTGTGCGTCCATGCCGTGTGCAGGCAAGCTGGCACCGTCGGCAGCAAGCTCCAGCTGCTGCAGCATGCGGGCTATACGCTCGGCCATACTTTCGTTAGACAACTGCTCACGCAGCCGCTCCACCATCAGCGGAAATGAAAAGGGCGTAGGCCGCTGCAGACGCTTGACGCAACGTGTTTGCTGCTGCATGCGCTGCAAGCTGTCTGCCAGCCGCTCTATGTCTAGCTCGTCTTGCAGCAGCTCTTGCTCGGCTTGCAACAGCAACTGGTTGGTGGGGTCGTATTTGCGAAACACGTCATAGAACAGCTGGGAAGAGGCTTGCAATTGGCGGGCGCTTTTGCGTTCACCCGGATGGCCTTCATACACCAGCCCCGACACCCGCGCTATGTCTCGAAAGCGCCTGCGCGCCAGCTCGCTGGCATTCAAACTGGCCAGCACTTCGGCCAGTAACGCTTGCCGCGACTCCGCACTGCCCAGCATCGTAGCAAGCAAGGCCACCCAGTCGATCTCGCTGGCACTTAACAATTCAATCCCATAGTCATTCACCGCCATCGAAAAAGTGCCCGCTTGTACCCGCGCGGCGCGCCAGGCCAGCAAGTTGGCCAAGCCGGTATGTACGTTGCGCCCCGCAAAGGGGTAGATAAACAGGTGCCAGCCCTCGCGGGTGTGCAGCACTTCCACCACCAAATCGTTCAGCGTGGGCAGGGCAGACCAACGTTGCTGCACTTCCAAGAGCGGGTAAGCGCGCGCCATCTCAGGGCTTAGCTCTGACAAGTTGCTGCCTGCAGCCATGGCTTGGGCGGCATGCCCAAGCTGCAGCACCATGGCAGCGGCCAGTGTGCTGGACAAGGGCATGCGCCCGCCCGCCCAGCGCGGCACTGCGGCTTTTTTACCGGTTGCGCGTTTGACAAATGCGGTCATTTGGTGCACCCGCACCAGCTCCAGCGTGCGCCCTGCAAATAAAAAACAATCGCCTGCGCTAAGCCGTGCAATAAAGCCCTCTTCTATGCTGCCCAGCTTGGCACCACCAGCGCTGCCCCCAGCGCTGTAGAACTGCACCACCATGCTGGTACTGCTGCTGATGGTGCCAATATTTTGGCGGTGCCTGCGCGCAAGCTGCGCGTTGTCCACCCGCCAAACACCATCATCGCCCGGTGCAGCGCGGCGGTAGTCGGGGTAGATGGCCAGCGTAGGCCCACCTTGGCGTACAAAGTCTAGGCACCACTGCCAAGCCTGTGGCGTGAGCAGCGCATACGCCTGGGTGCTGCGCACTTCGTCAAACAATGCATCGGCCGTAAATCCACCGCCTAAGGCCACCGTGACCAGGTGCTGCACCAGCACGTCCAACGGGGCTTGGGGTGGCGCGCGACCCTCAATCTGCCCTGCTCCTGCTGCTGCACGTGCAGCAGCAGCTTCTATGATCTCCAGGCTGTGGGTGGGCACGAGTGTGATGCGCGACGGCCTGCCCGGCGCATGGCCCGAGCGGCCTGCGCGCTGCAGCAAACGCGCCACCCCTTTGGGCGAACCTATTTGCAAGACCCGCTCTACAGGCAAAAAATCAACGCCCAAATCCAAGCTGGAAGTACACACCACCGCTTTAAGCTGGCCCGCTTTGAGTGCAGCTTCTACCCACTCGCGCACCTCACGGTCCAATGAGCCATGGTGTAACGCAATAATGCCAGCCCAGTCGGGGCGCGCCTCCAACAGGGCTTTGAACCACAGCTCAGCCTGCGAGCGCGTGTTGGTAAACAACAGCGCAGTCTCGCTAATTTCTACCTCGTGCACGACCTGCGGCAGCATGCTGAGGCCTAGATGGCCAGCCCACGGAAAGCGCTGTGCTTGCGTTGGAAGTAACGTATCTATAACCAGTGTTTTGGGCACCGCGCCGCGCACCAAAACTCCTGCAGGTTCTGCTTTAGCAAGCTCAACTCCCGCAAGCGCGCCCCCTGCATACAAATTGCTTTGGCCCAATAGTGCGTTCATCGCTTCGTCCAGGTTGCCCAGCGTGGCCGACATGCCCCATATCCGCAGGGCTGCCTTGCCACTTTTAGCCCTGGTCTGCGCAACATTGCCTGCCACATTGGGGTTAGTACACTGCCACTGGCGCAGGCGCGCCAAGGCCAACTGCACCTGCACGCCGCGCTTGTTGCCCATCAGCTCATGCCACTCGTCTACCACCACCATGCGCACACTGGCGAGTGTTTCGCGTGCATCAGGCTTAGACAGCATTAGAGACAGGCTCTCGGGCGTGGTTACCAGCACCGACGGCAAGCGGCGTGTTTGCGCAGCGCGCTGGCTGGCACTGGTGTCGCCTGTGCGCGCACCTACAGTCCACGGGCAGCAGGCGGGGTCTAGCGCGTTAAGGGCATCCACCGCAGTTTGCAGCGCACGCACCGTGTCTGCGGCCAGCGCGCGCATGGGCGTGAGCCACAGCACGGTTAAAGGCACCGCTGCAACGGCCTTGGTTTTAGCCGTGCTGGGTTTAGCTGCACTGGGTTTAGCTGCACTGGGTTTAGCTGCAGTAGGCGTAAGCGCCTGCAGCGCCGCCAGCCACACGGCATAGGTTTTGCCCGCGCCCGTGGTGGCATGCAGCAAACCTGATTGACTGCTGCGAACGGCGGCCCAGACTTCTTTTTGAAAAGCAAATGGCTTCCAACCCTGGGCCTTGAACCATGCGCTAACAGCTTTGCTTAAGCGAGTAGGCGTTTGGGTAGGCGCTCGGGCAGGCGATAGGGTAAACACAGCGGTGGGTTCAGCGCTTTTCATGCTGGCAGCAACGCCTCTAGGCTTTGCAGGGTGTCGGCTTGGGCGATGGTTTTATCTTGGCGCCAGCGCAGCATGCGCGGAAAGCGCACGGCAATGCCACTTTTGTGGCGTGGGCTGCGGGCAATACCCTCAAAGCCCAGCTCAAACACCAGCGTGGGCTCCACGCTGCGCACCGGGCCAAAGCTCTCGCGGGTGGTTTTGCGCACCACCGCGTCTACCTGCTGCATTTCTAGGTCGGTCAAGCCCGAGTAGGCCTTGGCAAAAGGCACCAGTTTGCGGTCTGCCTTGCCTTCTGGGCCGTCCCACACAGCAAAGGTGTAGTCGCTGTACAAGCTGGCCCGGCGACCATGGCCCCGCTGCGCGTAAATAAGCACTGCGTCTATGTTGAGCGGGTCTAGCTTCCACTTCCACCACACCCCTACATCTTTGGTGCGCCCCACGCCGTACTGCGCCTGCACTGATTTAAGCATCAAGCCCTCTACACCGCGTTGTCGCGCGGTCTCGCGCAGCAGTGCCAGGTCTTGCCAACTGCTGGCTGTGACGGCCTCGCTCAGCACCAAGGATGGGTGTGGGTTGTACACCGTTAATTGCACCAGCATGCTGCGCCGCACTGACTGTGGCTCAGTGCGAACGTCACGCCCTGCAAGCTCTAGCAGGTCATAAACCAGCAGCACCACGGGCAGTTCTTTCAGCAGTTTATCGCTCAAGTTTTTACGGCCAATGCGCTTTTGCAGCTGCGCAAAGCTTTGCACCGCGCTAGCGCGCCAGGCCACAATTTCACCGTCCAGCACTGTGCCATCGGGCAAGGCACGGCCCAGCGCGGCAAGCTCGGGAAAGCGTTCGGTCAGCAGCTCTTCGCCACGTGACCACAGCCACACTTGGCCTGCCCGGTGTATAAGCTGTGCACGAATGCCGTCCCACTTCCATTCGGCCAACCATTGCGCAGGCGGGCCTAAACTAGCGTCAAAATCTGCCAGTGCGGTAGCTAAGGGGTGGGCTAAAAAAAATGGGTACGGCTGCCCACTGGTGCGTTGGTCTAGCTCACTGGCGTGCTCTGGCGCAACCAAGGCCTGAAACTGCGCTGCCGTGGGGCGCGCGCTGGGCGCCGTGTAGCCCATCAGGCGCTGGGCCACCCTTTTGCTGTCCAGGCCGCCTAGGGCTGCCAAAGCCTGCGTAACTTGCAGTTTAGACACACCCACGCGGAAACTGCCGGTGATCAATTTAAAGTAAACCAGCCTGTCCTGCGCGGGCAATACCTGCCATTGGGCTAACAGGCCCTGCGTAAGCACATCAGGCGCTGCACCGCGCAAAGGCAACAAGTGCAGCTCAAGCCAGTCGCTCAAACAAATGTCCTGCGCTGGGCCTGTTGCGGGCAGCAGCAAGGCAATGGTTTCTGCCAAATCACCTACGGCATCGTAGCTCTCGTCAAACAGCCATTGCGGCAGGCCACTGGTGAGTTGCGCCAACCCTTTGAGCAGCTTACTGGGCACGATTTGGCGCGGCTTGCCACCCGCCAGAAAATACACGGCCCACGCAGCATCGCGCGGTGCTGCCGCGCCAAAGTAGTGCTGCAATGCTGCTTGTTTGGCCAAGCTGGAGGTGCTGGCGTCCAGCGCGCGGAACAGCGCGGCAAAGTTTTTCATACGCTGCCTGGTGCCAACGTTGCGCTGTCATTCCCATCTTCTTTTCCGTACTCAGTGCTAAAGCCCTGCGCTTTCAGGCCTTGCGCTTGCAGCCAGCGCACCATCACCGCCACACTGCCGTGGGTAACAAAAACTTGCTCAGCGCCGGTAGCGCGAATGGCGCTTTGCAGGCCTGGCCAGTCGGCGTGGTCTGACATGACAAAACCTCGGTCAACACCACGGCGCCTGCGTGCACCGCGCAGCAACATCCAGCCGCTGGCAAACGCGTCGGCGTAATTGCCAAAGCGTTTCATCCAGGCTGTGCCTTGTGCAGAGGGTGGCGCTAGCACCAAGGCTTGCCCTAGCGGCGCAGACTTCACGGCCCCGTCGCTCACGCGCAGTGTGGGCGGCAACTTAATGCCAGCTGCGCGGTACACTGCGTTAAGCGGCTCTACCGCACCGTGCACCACCAAAGGGCCGATGCCATAGTCCACCCCACTGAGAATGCGCTGGGCTTTGCCAAAAGCGTAGCAAAACAGCACCGATGTGCGGCCTGCCTGCGCGTTGTCAAGCCACCAAGCGTTAATGTCTGCAAACAACTCGCTGCTGCTGGGCCAGCGGTACACCGGTAAGCCAAAGGTAGACTCGGTGATAAACGTATTGCAAGGCACGGGCTCAAACGCAGTGCAGGTGCTGTCAGCTTCTAATTTATAGTCGCCCGAGGCCACCCATACCTGCCCCTTATGCTCCACGCGCACTTGGGCCGAGCCCAGCACATGGCCCGCAGGATGCAACGAGACACGCACACCGTTGTGCAGTACGTGTTCGCCGTAGGCTGCGGTTTGCAAGTTGATGTCACCTAGCCGCGACTTTAAGGTGCCTGCGCTGTCGTGGTGCGCCAAATAGCGACCATGCCCCGTGCGGGCATGGTCGCTGTGCGCATGCGTAATAACGGCACTGCCCACAGGCCGCCAAGGGTCGATGTAAAAATCTCCCGCCGGACAGTACAGGCCTTCGGGGCGCAACACGATCAAGTCCATACAGCGTTTGTTAATAAAAAAAGCTTAGACGCGAACGTCTAAGCTTTAATAATAATGGTGGAGCTGGCGGGAATTGAACCCGCGTCCGAAAACCTTTTTCCTTATAGTTCTACATGTGTAGCCGATTGGTTTGAATCTCGCCCGCTTTGTCGCGCAACGGCACGCTACAAAGAAGACCAGTAGCCTATTTTCTCGTCCAACGCTAAGCCACCCAGCGCCAGACCATCCGATGTAAATAAGCTTGCAGCCGAGAAAATTTAGATTGCTCTAAACCCCCTTTGCCCATCCCACCGGAGAGATGTTGCAAGCCTCTCAGCGATTAAGCTGCGAGTGCGAAACGTTCGTCGTTTGCA
>JAYWGO010000181.1:0-37592 GCA_043778205.1 Polaromonas sp.
CGTACTACCAAACGGGCAAATACTCAGGTTACCTGCGCGTGATTCGCGGAAGTTTGCAAATAACATGTCCCGTCGCCCGACCAAGGTTATCAGGGCACAAAAGCATTGCCACGGGCTGCTAAAGAGCCTAAATAAAACCATCCATGACACTACAAAATACATAGCTGCTCATGCAGTATTTACTTGGGCTATAGGCCAATTTGGCCAAAAATTAAGGCCCCCAGTCAACGCCCTATAAAGTAGACGCAATCGCCGCCCGTACTGCTGACAATTGCCTGCGCGAAACTAACAGAGCTTCGTCTACGCCACGCAGCCGCACGGCCCAGCCTTCTATATCAGAAGCGTCTTCATCAGCTTCGTCACGTTCGCCAGCCCGCTCTACATAACGTTCTAGGGCGCGCATAGCCCGTTTGGCCACCAGCGTATTGCGGTGAATGCGCAAGTAGTTCAGCGCGTAGCGGGCTTCTAAATCGCCCAGCGAGCCGTCCAAGATATAGCTCTTGCTTGCAGTGCGCACGGTAATGTATTTCAGCTCAGCCTTAAAGTACAGCACCTCGGCAAGCGGTACGCGTTCGGTGCGGCCACGGTCTTGGATGATCAAGGCTTCAGTGGTTGCGTCAGCGCCCAGCACCGCATTTTTTTGCCCCAACAGTTCTTTTTTATGCTGGACTTTGGCCAAAGCCTTTTCTAGGCGCTCTAGCCGCACAGGCTTGGTCAGGTAGTCCATCACCTCCAGGTCAAATGCGGCCACGGCATGCTGGGTATGGGCGGTTACGAAAACAATGCCCAGCTCAGGGCGCAGGATTTGCAGCTCTCGGGCAAGCTGCATCCCGTCGGCACCGGGCATATGAATGTCTAACAGCACCACGTCACACACTGCTGTGCGCAGCAGCGCCATGGCTTGCATCGCATCACCGGCCTCGCCTGCCACCGTGCAGGCGGTCTGCTGGCAGTCGCCTAGCAGTGTGCGCATGCGGGCGCGGGCCAAGGGTTCGTCGTCTACGATAAAAACCTTGACTCCATTTGTATTGTCGTTGCTCATGCGGGCACCTCTATGCGCACTTGGTAAATACCCTCCACCATGGTGGCGCGAAAGGTGGTTTGCACGTCGTGCAGCAGTTTGAGGCGGCCTTCTACGTTGCGCAGCGCCTCGCCGTGGCCACCAGGGCCGTGGCCTGCAGGCACGGTGTTGGTCACCTTCACCACCACCGTGTCACCCCGCCGCTGTGTGCTTACTTTAATATCGGCCCCTTGCGCGCTGGGCTCTACGCCATGCTTTACCGCATTTTCAACCAGCGGCTGCAGCAGTAGGGGCGGCACAGAAGCGGCATCGGCATCCGGGTCTAGCACCCACTGCACACGCAGCCTGGTGCCAAAGCGCACTTGTTCGATCGCCAAATAGCGTTTGGCCAGGTCAATCTCTTGCTCTAGTGTGACTGCGTCACCCCGGTCTACCAAGGCACTGCGAAACAGTTCGGCCAAGTCCTCCAGCACCGCTTCGGCCCGTGCGGGCTCGGCGCGCACCAAAGCAATAGCGCTGTTGAGGGTATTAAACAAAAAATGCGGCCTGATGCGCGACTGCAGCTCGGCCAAGCGCGCGTTGGCGCTGGCAGGTGCACGGCCCGCTGCGCGCCACACCAGCGCAGCCACCAGGGCAGCTGACAATACGGCTCCAGTGGCCGCACTGGCCAGCCAAGGCGCGTCTTGCACAAAACCAATAAAAGCCAAAATACCGCAGCCATACAGGCCCGCCAGCACACCCAGCGCAATACCGCCCAGCCACTGGCCCACTTTAGCCAGCCGTTGCAAAGGTTTTTTTAGCGCGCACGCCAAAATCAACCAAGCCAGCGTGGCGGGCAATGCCGCCCCGGTAATCAGGGCCAGGCGTGCCATCCAGTCCACCGGGCTGCTGGCACCAAACATCACGCCCACCGCCATTACCAGCTGCACAAACAGCACCCCACGCAAGATCACACCCACTTGGCAGGCATCGAAAATCAGCACCGGCGCGGGCGCAGACTGCACCTCAGGCGCAGGCCTTAGCGCATCTGGCTTATTTGCTAATGGGCCAGCGGGTTCAAAAGTAGAGGTGCCAAAACGGGTTTGCATACGCCTGAAAGTTAGAATCTAGCTTAAGTATGCCAGTCTTGCCAGCCCAGCGGCAAATCCGCTGGGCCGCCAGATGGCACCGCACAGCCTAAGGTATTTCGTTTTAGACCGTAAAAGTGACCCCTATGAACCAATTTGACACAAAGTCCCAAGCCTGGTCGGCACTATTTTCTGAGCCTATGAGCGACTTGGTCAAGCGCTACACCTCCAGCGTGTTTTTTGACAAGCGCCTATGGGATGCTGACATCACAGGCTCGCTAGCCCATGCAGAGATGCTGGCAGCGCAAAAAATTATTTCGCTGGAAGACTATGCCTCCATTCAAAAAGGCATGGCGCACATTCGCAGTGAGATTGAAGCAGGTGGCTTTGAATGGAAGCTCGATTTAGAAGACGTGCACCTGAACATCGAGTCGCGCCTGATCAGCTTGGTAGGCGATGCGGGCAAGCGCCTGCACACTGGCCGCAGCCGCAACGACCAAGTGGCCACCGACGTGCGCCTTTGGCTGCGAGGTGAAATTGACTTGGTAAGCGCATTGCTGGTTGACCTGCAAAAAGCGCTGATCGAGGTGGCGTTGAAAAACGTTGAAGTGGTCATGCCCGGTTTTACCCACCTGCAAGTGGCACAACCGGTGAGCTTTGGCCACCATATGCTGGCGTATGTAGAAATGCTGGCGCGTGATGTTGAGCGCATGAGCGATGTGCGCAAGCGTGTAAACCGCCTGCCCTTGGGCAGCGCCGCACTGGCAGGCACCAGCTACCCCCTTGACCGCGAGCGCGTGGCCAAAACCCTGGGCATGGTGGACGAAAAAGGCGAAGCACAAGTGTGCCAAAACTCGCTTGATGCCGTGAGTGACCGCGACTTCGCCATCGAGTTCACCGCCGCAGCTTCTCTGGCCATGGTGCACATCAGCCGCTTGAGTGAAGAGCTTATTTTATGGATGAGCCAAAACTTCAGCTTCATCAAAATAGCCGACCGCTTCACCACCGGCAGCTCCATCATGCCGCAGAAAAAAAACCCCGATGTGCCCGAGCTGGCACGCGGAAAAACCGGCCGCGTGGTGGGCCACCTGATGGGTTTGATTACCCTAATGAAAGGCCAACCCCTGGCCTACAACAAAGACAACCAAGAAGACAAAGAGCCACTGTTTGACACGGTAGACACACTCAAAGACACGTTGCGTATTTTTGCCGAAATGATCGGCGGACAGTTAAACCCCGCTACGGGGCAAAAAGAAGGTGGCATCACCGTCAACGCGCCCGCGATGGAACAAGCCGCTTTAAAAGGCTACGCCACCGCCACCGATCTGGCCGACTATTTGGTAAAAAAAGGCTTGGCGTTTCGCGATGCGCACGAGACCGTGGCCCACGCGGTCAAAGCGGCTGTTTCTCACAATGTAGATTTGTCTGAGCTGCCTTTGGCGGTGCTAAAAGGCTTTAATGCCCACATTGAGAAAGACGTGTACGAAGTACTCAGCCTGCGGGGCTCACTTAATGCCCGAGGTACTTTAGGCGGCACTGCCCCTGCACAGGTACGCAAGCAAATCGCGCGGCACCAAGCGCGCTTGGCCTAAATCTAAACACATCCTCTGGCAGACCTAGCCCTACTAAGGCCCACACACGCAATATGCACGCAGTATGTTTTTAGCCATTCCCCTTGAATCTAAGCCCACCTGGCGCAACCCGCCTTGGGTAACCGTGCTGTTGATACTGGTCAACTTTGCCATTTTTTGGGGCCCACAACGCACCGAAGAAAAAGCCCAAGACAAAGCCAACGCCTATTACTTCAGCACCCAGCTGCCCAGCGTGGAGCTGCCTGCTTTTGTAAACTATTTAGAGGCCAGTAGCCACCGCGACTACCGCACAGCGGACAAATTGCTGCAAGCACAGCAAGGCCAAGCCCTGCTGGAGATGATGGAGGCCTCACGCGGGTTTACCGCCAAGCTAGGCACCCAGAGTGGCAACGCCGAGGCTTTGGTACCCACCAGCAGTGCCAACCATGCGCAATGGGCCCAAGAACGTAGCAGTTACGCCGCACTCAAACCAGCGTCTTTTACCCGCAAATGGGCGCAGTTTTATGACCAAGGGCTGTGGCACGCGCCATGGACTTGGGTCACTGCCGCGTTTTTGCATGCCAGCCCTGCCCACTTGATAGGCAATATGGTGTTTTTGTTTTTGTTTGGATTTTCTGTAGAAATTGGCATTGGACGGCTGAGGTATGTAGGCTTTTATGTGCTGGGAGCGGTAGGCGCATCGGTACTGTCGACCTGGGCTTATGCGGGCTCTACCAGCTATGGGCTGGGCGCCTCGGGTGCTGTATCAACTGTGATGGTGCTATACGCCATGCTTTATAAATTGCGGCGGATTAAATTTTTCTACCAGCTGCTGTTTTACTTTAACTACATCCGCGCGCCGGCATGGATTTTGGTGCCCATGTGGCTGGCCAACGAAATGATTTTATGGGCTGTGGGTGGGACTAACGTCAGCTACGCCGCCCACATCGGGGGCATGCTCACTGGTATCGTTATGGCCTATTGGATGCCGCGCCAACAGCAGCTAGACAGCGCGCTGGCCCCTGCCCCGACCCACGCCGCACCCAATGCCTCAGCGTTGGCCCTTAAAGCACAAGAGCAGGTAGGCAAAATGCAGTGGCAAGCAGCCTGCGATTTATGGCACCAGGCTATAACCATTGAGCCTCACCATGCTGACTATTTACGTCGCTACTTTAACACCGCGCGCTTATGGAAAAACGAGGGCCATTTACGCCGTGCAACACAGGCCATTTGGCAATGCCGATCGGCACAAGCTGCGGTACTTTCGTTGCAACGCGACTGCTGGCAATGGGCCCACGCCAGCCAAGTTGCCGTGCTAGAAGGGCAAGAGCCCGCTTTGCTGGCCATGGCCCAGCGCTGGGCGGCTGCAGGCAGCGCCAGCACCCAGCTAGACAGCCTGCTGCAACACCTGTACCGCCCCAGTGGCTCTGAGCTAGCGCTGTGGCTAGACGTTGTAGAGCGCTACGCCAACATGCTGCTTAAAACGCAGCAAACCGATGCTGCGCGGCATTGGTGCCAGCACCTTGTGCAGCACCGGCCCGGTTCTGGCGTTTTAGAAGCCTTGCGGTTGTCAACGGCTTAGCCACAGCACCTCTTGGGTGCTGGCGTGGCCTGGGTAGCGCTGCTGCATTACCGTTGCTATTTTTACCAGCTTGTCTTTGCTGGCCCCGGTTTGCAGCAGCGAACGCGCAGCCAGCTCGTAGATTTGCGGTGTGCTGGCGTGGCCAAGGTAGAGCTTGTCAAACCCATTGATCAGCTTAATGCACAGCGCGGGGTCGGCACCGCGCAAGGCGTGTTGGCCTAGTTCAAAAACAAGCGTGCCTTCGTCAGGTTTAAAACCAGGCATGCGCTGCCTGCACTCCAGCACCACCTGGATGGCATCACGGTAGATTTTGCGCTGGTACAGCAGCGCCAGGTATTTTTGTGCATGGTCACACAGGCGCTGCACATGGTCGTCAAGTAGCAAAATGCCATGGTAGCGCTTATGGGCCGCAACATCGTCTGGGCGCGCGCGCTGGGCTTCATAGGCACTGTCGCGTGCAGTTTGCAAGTCGCCTTGGGCTAGCAGTTCCGCGTAGTAAGCGTCTTCTTGCTGGTTAAGCGCAGCCTGCTGCGCAGCTGGGCTATCGGGTTTTTTCTGGCCCGTAGAGGCCTGTGCATGGTCAGGCGTGTAGCCTAAAGCCTCATGGTACTGGTACATCACATAGCCCAGCAAGCTGCACATCACCCAGCTGAAATAGACCGCAGTGAAGGTTAAAAACGGCACCACGAGTTTAGGCCCCATGACTTTGAGCAGCACGGGCGCAGCCACCTGCATGCCTGAGCTAAGCAGGTACAAAAATAAGCACAGCAGCAAATAGCGCCACCCCATGGCCCTGATCAAGTTAAACCAGTAGGCAGGCACCAGTGCCTGAAAAAAGCTCATCGACACTACCAAAGTGACTGCCGCAGCAGGCAAGGCTAAGGAGAAAAGCAGGCTGATCAACCAGCCCAGCTTAGGCAAGAAGGCCTGCACAAACCCAGCGGCAAGGCCTAGCACTAAGAAAACGCCAAACATTTTCCATGGCAAGCTGCTTATTTCAGAATCAGTGCCTTGCGCAAACTGCGCAGAGTCAAACTGCCCTAGCGATGCCTCCTGCATCACCTTAAAGCCATAGCGTGTGGCGGCCAGCAATATACCCAAAAAGACCAGCACATAGTCTAAAGGCGTGGGTATAAAAAACAAAACATGCACGAGCAAAGTGCTCAGCCCCAAAGCCGCTGCGTACAACAGCGGCTGCATTTGCAGAGGAAATAAAAAGAATAAATTAAGGCGCTCCCAAAAGGGCGCAATCGGAGGTTCAGAAAAAGTTTGTGCGGTAGTTTGCACGCCAGGCTCCTGTGATGGGTTTAAATGGTAAAGCAAAAATCTGCACGGAACGCAGCCTGCTCACCTTTGCGCGCATAGCCCAGCGGATTGGCCAGCACACGGCAGTGGCGCTGTTCGCCCACATGCACATAGTCGCTTGGGCAATGCAAGTGGCCATGCAACCACACATCGGCGTGCGCCAGGTAGTGGTCTAGCGCGTTGCAAAAGCCTGCGGTAGAGGGGGTGAGGCCGTAGCGCGGATCGGCGCTGCGCAGGCTGGGAGCGAAATGGGTAACCACCACAGTGCGGCCTGTTGAACTTGACGCCGCCGCTGTCAGTGCATCGCTTAGCCACTTCTGGCACAGCAGCGCTTGTTCGCGCATGCCTTCGGCCAGCCAAGGCACACCGCTGCGCAGCGTAGCGGCTTTTTTAAGGTAAAAGTTAGCCGCGCGAAAAGCTTTGCCGCGCAGGCGCAGCTGCTCAGTAAGGTTGCCCTTGGCTTTGCCTAAAAGCGCAAGTGCGTCATAGTCGCTCCACAGCGTGGTGCCCGCAAAGCGCACGTGGCCTGCGCCTAGCAGGTCATGGGCAGGGCGCGGCAAGCTCACTACTGCACGCTCCAGCCAGGTAATGCCCAGCCGTTGGCAAACCTCTTGCAGGCGCGCATGGGCAGCGTCAAAGTCAAGCGCATCGTATTCGTGGTTACCAGGAATAAAAAGCACCGGCGTGGGCCAACCGTGCTGTGGCGAAAAGCGTTGCAGGCCGAAGTCCGCGTCCTTTAAGCTCGAACCTGCCTGGTAAGAGCCTATGTCACCTGCCAGCACCAGCACATCTGCGCCCACCGCGGGTGTGGGCTGCCAGTGTGGGTGGCTTTCCAAATGCAGATCTGACAGCAGCTGAACACGCATACTTGTGGTTTAAGCAGTGCCCGTCAACTCGAAACTGGACGGGCTGGGGAACATGCGCTGCAGGGTCTCGCGCACGTGGGTTAAGCGTGCATCGTGCGGATAGGCATCGTCGGTAGTGTCGTTAACGCAGAAAAATGCCACTTTGCCAGCAAGCGAGACCAGGCGCTCCAGCACGGCAAATTGCTCTGCATCGCCTGTTGACACGTACAAGTGCGGGTAATCGCGCACCTCGGCCATGCCGGTGGCCAGCGCCCAGCGCAGCACAAAGTCAGACACAATGGTGGGCTTGTCCCAGGTGCGAAACACGGTTGACCGCACCAGGCTGAACATCTCGGGCGCTACAGCTTCCAAGGCATGCAAAAGCGATTTGCGCAGAGGCCGTGGAGAATGGGCAAAAGTGCGAAAAGTGTGCTGGTAGTTTGGCGCTAAAGTACCCGCTTGCACATGGCGCTTAAACCAAGCATGTGACAGCCTGCAGGCGTTCGCCAGTGCACCAGCGTCACGCCGTAATGGCTCGTCTGTCACCTCAGGCTCGTCAGACCACGCAACGTACACGCCATCGTTTGAGAACCAGTCATTCACCTGCACCGGCGCGCCAAACATGACATCGTCATTAAGGTAAAAATACCGCTCAGACAAACCGGGGATACGGTGGATATAGGACTCGATATGGCAAGAATCAAACGTGGGCAATTGCTGCGCAGGGATAAGGTCTTGGTGGTCGATCACCGTTAAACGGCTTGACGCGCGCAACCAAACCGGTGTTTGCGCATCGGTCACTACATAAATATGCCCATGCGCTGGAAAGTACAGCTCAAGCGCACGCAGGTTATAGCGCAGCTCTTCGTTGTCACGAAAGCGACCTTCTACGTTGGCATGCTGCGCCATGGTGCTGAGACTGCTGGCACTCAAAGCACGCGCTGCATGGCGGCGTTTAGCACGCCAAACAGGGTCGTTACCGTCTACCCAGAGATAAACGATGTCAATAGCATCGGGGGGCGTATGCAACCGGTGCTTACTTGTACTTGTCTTTGTCTTTGCCGCGCGGAATCACCGTGGTGGTGATGGTGGCGCGCACAGGCTCACCGGTTAACACTTTAGGGGGCGATGTGTCTTTTTTTGTCTTTTTGACTTCTTTGTTGGTTTTTTGTTGACCTTTGGCCATAGCATGCTCCTTAATTAACTTGGGGTTACGGTTCAGCATCTGATTATCCACTACAGATCAGCCCTCTTAGGGGCTTATTTGACCTGAAATTGACATAAAACCAGACGTATTTTAATGATCGCTATTGAAGAAAATGAGGTTGAAATCACCGCCATTCGCGCGCAAGGTGCAGGGGGCCAAAACGTCAACAAGGTGTCTAGCGCGATTCACCTGCGCTTTGACATACCCGCATCCAGCCTGCCCGATGGCGTAAAACAGCGCCTACTGGCGTTACGCGACAGTCGCATTACGCAAGATGGCGTGCTAATTTTAAAAGCGCAAAGCCACCGCACCCAAGATGCCAACCGCATGGACGCTTTTGCGCGCCTGCACGAGATTGTGGCCAGCGTAGAGACTGCGCCCACCGTGCGACGCGCTACCAAGCCCAGCTATGGGGCCAAGCAGCGGCGCTTAGAGGGCAAGAGCCAGCGTTCAGAAACCAAAATCTTGCGCTCAAAAGTAAGAGATTGAAACCATGCGGCCTGCAGCGCAAAACTGCACGGTGCAAACCCTGCGCTGCCGATTGGGTGCCATTGTTTCAGGTTACGCTTGCTGCATATTGAAAGCGAGCATGACAAAAACTAACAAAATACTGGCCCTGGTAGTGGCCAGCACATTCCAGTGCGCCTGGGCTTTGCAAATTAGCAGCCTGTCCCCCCAAGGCGAAGTAGCCCAAGTGCGGCAAATAGTGGCTAAGTTTGACCAAGCTGCCGTGGCCTTTGGCGACCCCAAAGCCCCCACGCCCTTGGCAGTAAGCTGCAGCGATGCACAGGCAAGCAAAGGCAATGGCCGCTGGACCAGCGAGCGCGAATGGGCCTATGAGTTTGACAACGACCTGCCCCCTGGCGTGCGCTGTACGGTGCAAGTGGCCGGTAACTTCAAAGGCCCCAAGGCAGAAGCCATCAGCGGCAGCACCAATTTTGCCTTCAGCACCGGCGGCCCTTTTGTGCGCAGAATTTCACCCAGCACGGGCAGCCGCATTGACGAAGAACAGTTCTTTGTCCTAGAACTCAATGGCGCAGCCAGCCCGGCCACGCTGCAAAATAACCTGTGGTGCGCCGTACAGGGCGTGGGCGAACGCGTAGGCTTGAAAATGATCGATGCCAGCGCCCGCACCGACCTGCTCAAAGCGCTGGGCTACGACAAAGTAGCCCAGGCAGACCCAGACCGCTACCTCACCTTGGCCTGTAATCGCCGCCTCAATCCGTCCGGCAATGTGAGCGTGGTGTTCGGCAAAGGCATAGCCACGCCCAGCGGTGTGGCCAACAAAGTAGAAAAGCGCTTTAACTTCAAAGTGCGCGAACCGTTCATGGCCAACTTTACCTGCGAGCGCGAAAACGCCCAGTCACCCTGCTTGCCGATCAGCAGCATGGTGCTGCGTTTTAACGCTCCGGTGAGCAGCAAGCTGGCCAACAGCATTGTGCTTAAGGGGCCTAAGCAGAGCTTTAAACCCGAGATCGACAAAAGCGATGCTGATGACAACACCATCAACGCCATTACCTTCAAAGGCCCGTTCACCGAAGACAGCAGCTTCAGTATCGAGCTGCCCAAAGGCTTTGTCGATGCCTCGGGCCGCACACTGCAAAATGCAGCCTCGTTCCCATTGGCCACCAAAACAGGCGGACAACCTCCGTTGGCCAAGTTTGCCGCCAGCAGCTTTGGTGTGCTAGAGCGGTTTGCCGAGCCAGGCACGTCAAGCTTTGCGCTGCTGCCAGTCACTTTGCGCAATGTAGAGTCAGATTTGAAAGTGCAGTCTCTGCGCCCAGGAGGTAGCGTAACTGACCTGCAGGTGAAAACCGACGCTGAGATCATTGCGTGGTACCGCAAAGTGACCAATGCCAACGACCGTAACCGCGAGTCACGCGAGACCCAACTGCTGGCCAAAGTAGGCAACACCCGCAAACTGGAACTTCCCAGCCCGCCCCAAGGGCAGACTCGCCCATTTGAAGTAGTGGGCATACCGCTGCCGGCAGGCTTTCATGTAGTGGAGATTGCCTCGCAAAGGCTAGGGCAAGCTTTGTTAGACGAAAAGCTGGGTGCCAAACGCACGATGTATGTGCGCAGCACAGCCTTGGTAACTAACCTGGGCGTGCACTTTAAGCTAGGCCGCGAAAACGCTGCCGTGTGGGTTACCACCCTAGACAAAGCTGCCGTGGTTGCAGGCGCAAGGGTGCGTGTGTCAGACTGCAAAGGCACTGAACTGGCCACCGGCACCACAGATGCCAAAGGTATCGCCATGGTCAAAGGCTTGTCCAGCGAACCACCGCGCTGCGATGGCGGCGGAGAAGGCAACAACAGCTATTTTGTCAGCGCGCGCCACACAGGCGCAGACGGTATAGAAGATATGGCCTTTACCTGGAGCGACTGGCAACGCGGCATAGAGCCCTACCGATTTAACTTGCCCAGCAGCCGCAAAGCCAGCAGCGACGAAGTGGTTCACACTATTTTTGACCGCATGCTGCTGCGCGCTGGCGAGACCGTGTCGATGAAGCACCTCATGCGTGCGCAAGGCCTGCAAGGCTTTAGTGTGCCCAGCGCAGGGCCTAAAACCATGGTCGTTACCCACACTGGCAGCGGCCAGCAGTACAAACAAGCTTTGGTTTGGCGCAAAACACCCAGCGGCGGCTACAGCGCCGAAACTACATTTGCTATTCCACCTGCAGCTAAGCTGGGCGTGTACACCGTGCAGCTAGACTACGGCCCGACTGACCGCAAAACACCCGCCAGAGGCAGCTCTGAAGACGAAGAAAATGACACGGACGGCACCTTCAGCACAGGGCAGTTTCGCGTAGAGGAGTTTCGCCTGCCCGTGCTGGAAGGCAGCGTGCTTCCAGTGGATAAAAATCCTTTGGTCAATGCTAAAACTGTAGCCACCGCAGTCCAAATTAACTACGTCTCGGGCGGCCCGGCTGTTAACCTGCCGGTGCGGGTGTCGGCCTTGGTACGCAGCAAATACCTAAGCTACCCTGAGTTTGAGGCTTACACGTTCGATCCACCGCGCCAAGCTGATAGTTTGGACAGCGCCAGCAGCGACGAAAGCCACAGCGCCAGCAGCGACGAAAGCCACAGCGCAAGCAGCGGCGACAACAAAGTAGTGGCCGACAAACTGGCACTCACACTAGACAAAGCTGGCAGTGGCAAAGTCACCATCGAAGGCCTGCCCCGAGCCAAGCGGCCCAAAGAGCTGCTGCTAGAAGCCACCTACGCTGACCCCAACGGCGAGGTGCAAACCATTCGCAGCACCCACACCTTGTGGCCTGCCGCAGTGGTTGCCGGCATTCGCACCGAGGGCTGGGTGTCTGCCAGCCAAAAGATCAAGTTCCAAACGCTGGCGCTGGACTTGTCGGGCAAGCCGCAAGCTGGCGTGAGCATGGAAGTTGGCGCTGTAACCCGCACCACTACCACCACCCGCAAACGCATGGTGGGCGGCTTTTACAGCTACGACAATAAAACTGAAACCAAAGATTTAGGTACTGTGTGCAGTGGCACCAGCGACAGCCGGGGCTTGCTTTTGTGCGAGACAAAACTCAGTGAAGCCGGTGAAGTAGAGCTGACCGTGAAAGCCAAGGACAAAAATGGCAACATCGCCCAAGCTGCCAGCAGCGTGTGGGTTACCAAGCAAGGTGAGCTGTGGTTTGGTGGCGAAGACCACGACCGTATCGACCTGCTGCCCGAAAAAAAATCTTACCAACCAGGCGAGACCGCCAAGCTGCAAGTGCGTATGCCGTTTCGTTTCGCCACCGCCTTGGTTAGCATTGAGCGCGAAGGCATTATCGACACCCAGATTGTGCAACTCAATGGCCAAGACCCGACCATTTACGTGAAGATTGCTGAAGGCTGGGCACCTAATGTGTATGTGTCTGCGCTGGTGCTGCGTGGGCGGCTGCGCGAGGTGCCGTGGTACAGCCTGTTTACCTGGGGCTACAAAGCACCGCGCGAATGGTGGACTGCATTTTGGTACGAGGGCCGTGAATACACCGCACCCACGGCATTGGTAGATTTAAGCAAGCCCGCCTTTCGCCTAGGCGCTACCGAGCTGCGTGTGGGCACCAAGGCACACCAGTTGGATGTAAAAGTGACAGCAAATAAAGAAAGCTATGCCGTGCGCAGCACCGCTACCATTACCATCAGCGCCAAGCTGCCCAACGGGCAACCTGCAGCCAATGCCGAGGTGGCTTTGGCCGCCGTAGACCAAGCGCTGCTGGAACTCATGCCCAACACCAGCTGGGGCCTGCTAGAGGCCATGCTGCAGCGGCGCAGCTGGGGTGTGCAAACATCTACCGCACAAATGGAGATTATTGGCCGCAGGCACTATGGCCGCAAGGCTGTGCCACCCGGTGGTGGTGGTGGCCGCGGGGCTACGCGTGAGCTGCTAGACACTTTGCTGCTGTGGAACCCGCGTGTGCTGTTAGATGCCAACGGCCAAGCCGTGGTCAATGTGCCGCTGAACGATGCCATCACCAGTTTTAAAATTGTGGCGGTGGCCGATGTAGGTGTTGGCATGTTTGGCACCGGGCAAACCACCATTCGCGCTACGCAAGACTTGCAAATCATCAGCGGCCTGCCTCCTCTGGTGCGTGAAGACGACCAGTACCGCGCGCAAATTACCTTGCGCAACACCACCAAGGCGGCCATGAAAGTGGAAGTTGTGCCGCGCGTAACTTTGATCGAGGTCAAAGCGCAAACGGTTGACATTCCTGCGGGCGAGTCGCGCGAGGTGGCGTGGGACGTGACCGCGCCGCCGCAGCTGGCGCAGGTGCGCAGCGAAGTGATTTTGTGGGAGATTGAGGCTAAGGACACCCTCAGCGGCGCACGCGATGCGCTCAAGGCGCGCCAGCGCATTACGTTTGCCGTACCGCTGACCGTGCAGCAGGCCACCCTGGTGCAGGTAGACAGTGCTTTTAGTTTAGACGTGCAGCAGCCCGCAGACAGCATTGCAGGGCGCGGCGGCCTCAAGCTGGCGCTGCAGCCCAAACTGGCCGAGGGCATGCCAGGCGTGCGCGACTATTTTGCCAACTACCCGTTTATTTGCCTAGAACAAAAAACCAGCAAATCGGTGGGCCTGCGTGATGCCAAGCTGTGGCAAAGTGTGGCCGCGCAAATACCAACCTACCTTGACAAAGATGGTTTGGCCAACTACTTCCCACCGCGTGCGGGCGACGACAACCGGGGCAGCGACACGCTAACGGCGTATCTGCTGGCTGCCACCCATGAGGCCTCTGGCATAGATGCCAACTTTAGCATTCCAGATGTTTCGCGTGCGGCGATGGAAAAAGGGTTAATCGCCTTTGTAGAAGGCAAAATTCAACGCGACTTCTGGAGCCCGCAAAAAGACCTGGACGTGCGCAAGATTGCCGCCATTGAGGCGCTGTCGCGTTACGGCCGAGCCAACGCACGCCTGTTGGGCAGCATCACCATTGCGCCGAACCAATGGCCTACGCACGCGGTGATTGATTGGCTTAATATACTGCGCCGAACCAAAGATGCACCTAAGCGCGATGAACGCATGGCCGAGGCCACACAAATACTGAAAGGTCGCCTGTCCTACCAAGGCACCAAGATGGTCTTTAGCACCGAAAAAGACGACTACTGGTGGTGGCTAATGCAAAGCGGCGATGCCAACACCGCCAAACTGATTTTGTCGGTGTTAGACGACCCGGCCTGGAAAGACGACATGCCGCGCTTGGCCAACGGCTTTATCGCACGCCAGCAGCGCGGTGCCTGGCTTACCACCACCGCCAACCTGTGGGGCGGCTTGGCGCTGGAGAAGTTTTCTGCTGTGTTTGAAGCTACCCCTGTTGCGGGCTTTACCGCCGCCAACATGGGTGCAGGCAAGGCCGCAGTGGACTGGAGCCGGGTCGAGCGCATCAAAGCCACAGACCCGGAGGGCGAAAAGCACCAAGGCACTTGGTTTGGCGCACCGGCAGCGCCTGGCAATCTGCGCAACAACAGCATGTTCTTGCCGTGGTCAGCCGCCAAAGACACTTTGAGCGTGACCCACACGGGCAGCGGTAAGCCCTGGCTTACCCTCCAGTCGGTGGCAGCAGTGCAGCTCAAAGCCCCGTTCAATGCTGGCTACCAGCTAAGCAAAACCATCACCCCCGTGGAGCAAGCTGTTAAAGGCCAGTACAGCCGAGGCGATGTGCTGCGCATTACGCTGGAGGTGAACGCCAGCACCGACATGACCTGGGTGGCCCTCACCGACCCCATTCCCGGTGGTTCGACCATCTTGGGCGGCGGCCTAGGCCGCGACTCGGAGATCGCCACCAAAGACGAACGTAAAAGTGGCAGTGCCTGGGCTGCGTTTGAAGAGCGCAGCTTTGAGAGCTACCGTGCGTACTACGAGTACGTACCCAAAGGCAAATTTACTTTGGAGTACACCGTGCGCTTAAACAATGTGGGCGAGTTTGCCATGCCGCCCACACGGGTGGAAGCCATGTACGCGCCTGAGATGTTTGGCGAGTCGCCCAACGCGCGGGTAAAGGTGCTGGGCAAGTAAATGGGCCAGGTAGAGCGCAAAATGGCCCAAAATGCAATAGCTATTATTTTAATAGCTGCTTGTGCAGCAAATGCTTGGGCGATAGGCACTTTTGAGCAAGAAAAGAAGGCTTTTACTTCATCAGAAAGCCTGCTGCTGGACCGCCATGGCGAAGTCATCCACCGCCTGCGCACCGACAACAGTGTGCGGCGTGGGCAGTGGGTGGCACTGGCCGATATATCGCCTGCGCTGCGCACGGCCATGGTGCTCAGTGAAGACAAGCGCTTTTATGAGCACAGCGGCGTAGATTGGCGGGCGGTCTCAGCCGCTGCGTGGGGCAATGTGCTGAACCAGCGCACGCGCGGTGCCTCTACACTGTCGATGCAATTGGCCAGCTTGGTGGAAGACGGGCCGCGCAAGGGCCGAATTGAAGGTTCTCCCCACGACACTGGGCGGCGCAACATCGTGGACAAAGCCGGTCAAGCGATTTCGGCCACCCTGCTGGAGCGCACTTGGCGCAAAGACCACATCCTAGAAGCCTATTTGAACTTGGTGCCCTTCAGAGGCGAGCTACAAGGCATTGACGCGCTCAGCCGCACGCTGTTTGGCAAAGCCGCCCATGGCCTGGACGAGCGTGAGGCAGCGATCACGGCGGCCCTTGTGCGCGCGCCCAATGCAGGTGCCAAAGCCGTGGCACTGCGGGCCTGCGGCGTGCTTAAAGCGATGCAAAGCGCTGACGGTGCCCACTGTGATGCCGTGCTGGCCTTTACCGAGGCCGCGCTACCGCGCAAAGCCTTTGCGCCAAGTGACGGCATTGCGCCGCACTTAGCGCGCCAGCTTTTAAAAATTGAGCTACAGCGCAGTAGCACACAAGCCGCAATACAGCCCAACACACTGCCTGCGCAAAAACCCGTGCGCAGCACACTGGACGCTAAGCTGCAGCGCTTTGCCAACCAAACCTTGCAACAGCATCTGCAAGAGCTGCAAGGCCGCAATGTTGAAGACGGCGCAGTGGTGGTAATAGACAACGCCAGCGGCGACGTGCTGGCCTATGTAGGCTCGTCGGGCGAGCTGGGCGATGCGCGCGAGGTAGACCAAGCCAGCGCACTGCGCCAAGCGGGCTCCACACTCAAACCGTTTCTCTACGCTCAGGCGATTGCCGAGAAGCGCCTCACGGCCGCATCGCTGGTAGACGACAGCGCGGCGCAAATCCCTACCGCCAGCGGCCTGTACATTCCGCAAAACTACGACCGCAGCTTCAAAGGCTGGGTGTCGGTGCGCACAGCACTGGGCGCGTCGCTTAACGTGCCCGCAGTGCGCACACTGGTGATGGTGAGCCCCGATGCGTTTGCACGGCAGCTGCTGGCGTTGGGCTTACCGCTGAAAAACGAAGGTGATTTTTACGGCTACAGCTTGGCGCTGGGCAGCGCCGACGTGAGCCTGCTGAGCCTGACCAATGCCTACCGTGCGCTGGCCAATGGTGGCCGCTGCAGCGCACCGTCTTTGCAGCCGCACGCCAGCGCGGCCCTGAAAGACTGCCTCGACCCCAAAGCCAGCTTCATCGTGAGCGATATTTTGCGCGACCCTATGGCCAGAGCCCGCACCTTTGGCACCGACAGTGTGCTGGCCACCCGCATCAACGCCGCCGTAAAAACTGGCACCAGCAAAGACATGCGCGACAACTGGGCAATAGGCTACAGCAGCCGGTTCACGGTAGGCGTGTGGGTAGGCAACGCCAGTGGCGCAAGCATGTGGGACGTAAGTGGCACTACCGGTGCAGCGCCGGTATGGGCCGCGCTGGTGCAGTACCTGCACCCACGCGGTGACGTGCAAGCCAACGCTGCCATCCCAGCAGGTGTGGTGCAAGTGGCCACCCAGTACACCAAAGCGCAGGAAGCTTCGCGCAACGAATGGTTCATCGCTGGCACAGAGCAGGCTGTGATTGCAGATGATGCCACCCTCACAGCCACAGGCCGCATCTTGCAGCCTGCTGCAGGCAGCATTATTGCGCTTGACCCCGACATTCCACCCCAGCGCCAGCGCTTGCAACTGCTCTCTGACCAGGCCAACGGGCAATGGCGCATCAGCGGCAAGCCGGTGGGCCAAGGCAGCAAAGCGCAGTGGATGCCGTGGCCGGGCAGGCATGTGATTGAGCTGATGGATGCGCGCGGGAACGTGCTTGACGAGGTGCGCATTGAAGTGCGCGGCGCGGCATTTAAAAAGCCAGAGCGTGATTTGGCCAGTGCGAAATAGCTCTAGCTAAACAGCTATTACTGTGACTGAAGAAATTTAGCAGGATCAGCTAGGGCTGCTGGATTAAAACGAACGCCCGTTTTACTAGTAGAGTTTGCCAGTTGCACGTTGCGATAATTACGTACCAACTCTTCGGTGGCGGTGGTTCGAAACTGCATAAATGATTCACCCATCTTCAACGTATTGGATGTCACTACAGTTGCGCGCTTCTTGTTCGCAGACACCTCGATGCTGTCAATTTTGTATTCATACTCTATGGTAAGAATTGCGTCCGCTTTGTTGCCCATGTCGATAAATGACTGCCAAGTCTGTCGCGTTGCATCACAGGCTGTTTTTGCCGTATGCGTCTCTGATGTGGTCTGGCCCATCATCAGTGCCTCTGTCTTGATCACGGCGTTTTTGGCAAATTGTTTGCACAGTGCCTCAGGGTCACGACTGAGTACGGCGTGCTGTTGCTGTTCATAAAACTGGCGCACCATGGCCTCATCCAATTTACTGCCGTCAACCAAGAAATACCAACCTGCGCCTAATAGAGCCACAATACCAAGTATAAATTTCGCCATTTCAAAACTCTGTTTTTATAAATATCAAAAAAATCAATACGCTCAATGCGAATTTCACAACACATTTCTAAGCAGCTAGATACTATCTCAGTTTATTACACAACAACTGAGACACCATGACCGATCTGACCAAAATCACCTGCATTGAAGACCTGCGCTTGGTTGCCAAAAGCCGCGTACCGCGCATGTTTTATGACTACGCTGACTCTGGCAGCTGGACAGAGGGCACCTACCGGGCTAATGAAAGCGATTTTCAGACTATCAAGCTGCGCCAGCGCGTGGCTGTGAACATGCAAGGCCGCAGCACCCAAACCACCATGGTGGGCCAGAAAGTGGCCATGCCGGTGGCGATTGCGCCCACGGGCATGACGGGCATGCAGCATGCCGACGGCGAGATACTGGGCGCGCAGGCGGCCAAGGCGTTTGGCATTCCGTTTACCCTGTCCACCATGAGCATTTGCTCTATTGAGGACGTAGCCGCTGCCACTGGCAATCACCCGTTCATGTTCCAGCTGTACGTGCTGCGTGACCGGGACTTTGTGGAACGCTTGATCGACCGTGCCAAGGTGGCCCACTGCTCGGCGCTGCAGATCACACTGGACTTGCAAATATTAGGCCAGCGCCACAAAGACATTAAAAACGGCCTGAGTGCACCGCCCAAGTTGACGCTGCCCAATATCATCAACATGGCAACCAAGCCGCGCTGGTGCCTGAGCATGCTGGGCACCAAGCACCGCGAATTTGGCAACATTGTGGGCCATGTCAAAGGCGTAAGCAACATGTCATCGCTGTCTGCATGGACTGCACAGCAGTTTGACCCCACGCTTAACTGGAGCGATGTGGAGTGGATCAAAAAACGCTGGGGCGGCAAAATTGTGCTCAAAGGCATTCAAGATGCTGAAGATGCTCGCTTGGCCGTAGAAAGCGGCGCCGACGCCCTGATTGTGTCTAACCACGGCGGCCGCCAGTTGGATGGCGCACCATCGTCCATCACCGCCCTGCCCGCCATAGTGGACGCTGTGGGCAAAGACATTGAAGTATGGATGGACGGCGGTATTCGCAGTGGGCAAGACGTTTTGAAGGCCCGCGCACTGGGCGCCCAAGGCGTGATGGTGGGCCGCGCTTGGCTGTATGCACTGGGTGCCTATGGCCAGCCCGGCGTGGCAAAAATGCTGGAAATTTTGCACAAGGAGCTGGACTTAACCATGGCCTTTTGTGGCCGCACTGACATTAACGCGGTGGACAAAAGTATCTTGCTGCCGGGAACCTACCCTACTGCGGCGTAGTGGGTGCTGTACCGCACAGGTAGCCCAACTAAGGCCCTTGCTGGGCCGCTTAAAGAGAGTCAGCCCGTTATCGACTGGGTGAGTATGCGCTCAGGCGCATCTCCAGCGCTCTGCGCTAGGCTTTGGGCCAAGTCCATCATGGCCAAACTGTTGCCGTGGTTGGCAGCGCCAATGCGCACACAACCTACACTCAGCTGGGGCACAAATACCGTGGGCTCGCCGGTCAAAAAACCCAGCTTCATGGGCCTGCCCACCGCCAGCAGGCGCTGCATCATCTGGTCTAGCTGCTGTTCGCTGGCCACCGCAGACACCACCACCACAAAGCAGCGCGGCTGCAGCAAACCCACAG
Source organism: Polaromonas sp. (assembly GCA_043778205.1). Lineage (GTDB taxonomy): Bacteria > Pseudomonadota > Gammaproteobacteria > Burkholderiales > Burkholderiaceae_C > JAAFIP01. The sequence continues at coordinate 19,546 of JAYWGO010000181.1, forward strand.
TATTTCTAAAGCCCACAGCTTGCCTGAGCACAGCGGTTAAGCGGGCACGAATTTCATGCTCAGCCTCTATGCCTGCCTCCTCGTTCAGCGCATACAGGTTATGCACCCACAGGGCCAGCACTGCGCTGTCTTTGCCTACACGCGCACCGCGCCACAGGGCATCGTCCACTTTGCTAAGCAACACTGAACCAGTGGGCAAACCAGTGACTGCATCGGTTGCGGTATTGCCTTGGGCAATACGTTTGAGCTTGGCCTGCATGGCATTGCGTTGCAGCGTGAGCACGGTGGTAATCACAAAAAAAGCGATAGTGCTGATGGCGGTCACTGCCTCAAGCATCGGGCCCAGATCGAGGTGCAGCGCTTGGCTGTACAGCCCAGTAATCATGACAGTCATCAACACGGCCGCCAAGGTCATCCACCCGGCTAGCGCATCGCCCATGCGAGCGTAGCGTAAGGTCAATATCAACGACAAGGCAATGGGCAGCGCAATAATAACGGCACTGGCAATAAGCAAATACTGGGGCAGTAAATGGTCACTCACCAGTGATGCCAGCATCAGCCCCATGCCCGCCAGCGTGGTGATTGCAGACACCATGAAAATCCACCGGTCTGCGCCTTGGCCGTTGGTTGGCACCCCCAACCACAAGCCCAGGTAGGTCAGGGTCAGGGCCCCAGACAGTGGCGGCATGGCCAGCTTGGCAGGCAGCAACACGCTTTCATCGTTGATGCCCAGTAGCAGTTCAGGTAAACCAGACATCAGCACGGCGCTAGCGCCCGTTAGCGCCACAAAAGCTACGCCCCGAAACGCCGGTAGGCTGCGCGTGCGCACCAGGTCTCCCACAGCAGCCACCAGCATCAGCATGAGTGCACCCGCCATAGCAGCCCATAGGGAGGTGTCCAAACTGTTCATGCGTAAATCGGGTTAAAACAATGTGATTGCAGGGTGAAGCTAGATTTTAGCTACAAATAGATACAAACAGCCAAGGCGCAACCCGATAGCTGCTATTTACAAATTCCCATAACATTTCAACATGGCTTAAATTACGTTTAGGTAAATTCGTTATGATTAGAGGAATATATGGAGTTGCCCATGTCCACTGTTTTACCCTCTGCTGTTTTAGCGCCAGCCGTTTTAGTGCCCAGCCTTGCTGCAGCCGCCTTACCCTCACCGGCCAAGGTGCAGCAGCTGCACCACTACGCTTACCGCGCCAAAGACGCAGAAGAAACCCGGGTGTTTTACGAAGACATTTTGGGCCTGCCGCTTTACCATATTATTCAAAGTGACATTGTGCCCAGCACGGGGGAATACTGCCCGTACACGCACTTTTTCTTTCGCTTGCAAGATGGCAGTTTTATTGCGTTTTTTGACCTGGGCGACGACGAAGCCGCACTGCCCAGCCCCAACACCCCTAAGTGGGTTAACCACATCAGCTTTAGGGTTGACACCGTGCAAGACTTGGCAGACACCAAGACCCGCTTGCAGGCCCACGGCATAGAGGTGCTAGGCATCACCGACCACCATATTTTCAAAAGTATTTACTTCTTTGACCCCAACGGCATTCGCCTGGAGCTCACTGCCCAATTGGCCGACGAGTTTGCCATGCTGCAAGAGAGCACCACCGCCCATGCGCGCTTGGCCGAATGGACGGCGCGCAAGCAGGTGTGGCGCACCCAGCGGGCCGCAAGCGGCACAGCCAAGCTAACGCCTGCAGGGGTAAACGTGAGGGCAGGCGCAAACTAAATCCGCGCGTCTTTCAGTCAACTATTTACTATTATAAATATAGCTACTCATTCAGTATTTCCTTGGGCGATAGCCCTTATTGTTATAAATAATGGTTCAATATGCTAACTACACCACCGCCGCCAGCAGCAGTTGACCTGAACACCCAGGCCGCCAACACAGCCCGCTACAGCGCCACCGTCCCCACCAACGACTACCAGTTCAGCCAGGGCACGGGTTACGTGCTGCCGCAGTACCCTGCGGTGGTGCCCGATGCGGTGCACACGGGCGCGGTAGAGCACCACCGCATCCTTATAGTGGGTGGCGGCATTACCGGGCTGACCTTGGCTTGCGCGCTGGCCCAGCTAGGCGTGCCGTGCACCTTGCTGGACGAGGACAACACCGTGGGCGTGAAAGGTGCCTCCAGCCGTGGCATTTGCTACACCCAAAAATCGCTAGAGATTTTTGACAAGCTGGGCATCTACCAGCGCATAGCTGCCAAAGGCGTGCAGTGGAGCGTAGGCCGCACGTTTGCAGGCCATGATGAGGTCTACAGTTTTGATTTAAAGCAGCAAGCCAACTTTAACCTCAGCCAGCAACCGGCCTTTACCAATATCCAGCAGTTCTACAACGAAGGCTTTTTGGTAGAGCGCATTAACGAGCTCGACACTGCATTGGCCAACACACCAGGCCCAGCCCGCATACGCTGGAACAACCGGGTGACCGCGTTCAGCAACGAGGGTGGCCTGGCTACACTTACCATCGCAACGCCCCAAGGTAGCTACCAAGCCACAGCCGACTACGTGGTGGACGCTACTGGGTCTAAAAGCCCGTTTCGGCAGTGGCTGGACATTGGCGTAACGGCCAAAAAAGGCGATGACCGCTGGTGCATTGCCGATGTGCGCTTTAGCACCCACCCGCCTACCGAGCGGCACACCTGGATTGAAGCGCCGTTTAACGACAACCGCGCGGTGTGGCAGCACCTGATGGCCGACAGCGTGTGGCGCATTGACTACCAAATGGCCCCCGATGCCGACCCCGACTACGTAAGCCGCGAAGACGTGGTGCGCGAGCGGCTGGCCAAGCAGTTTGGCGCTGGCACCCAGGTAGACATCGTGTGGGTAGGGCCGTATGCCTACCGCAGCGAGTGTGTCGACAGTATGTGCGTCGCCCTGGGCACCCACAAGCAAGCTGGATCGCAAGTTTTCCTGATCGGCGACAGCGCCAAAGTGGTCAGCCCGTTTGGCGCGCGCGGCGGCAACACCGGCATTGCCGATGCCGACAACCTGGCCTGGAAACTGGCCGCCGTGGTGCGCGGCCACGCAGCGCCCGCCCTGCTGCACAGCTACCACGCCGAGCGCCACGAGGCCGCCCAAACCAATGTGCAGGTCACCAACCGCACGGCCCGGTTCTTGCGCCCCGCTGACGGGGTAGAGCGCCTGTTTCGCAGCGCCACCATTGGCCTGGCCAAGCAGCACGCCTTTGCCCGCGCGCTGGTCAACACCGGGCGCATGGCGGTGGCCAACCCGTATGGCGCATCACCATTGACCGATGCCGCTCTGGCCACCAGCATATCTGTGCAAAACGTAGCGCTGCAGTGGGCAAGCAGCAGCCCGTCTACGCCACCCCCCGCCTGCCTTAATGCCCTTCTGCGCTGGGCCGGCAGCCATCCACTGCTGCTGGTTTGGGGCAACGCGCAAGCCCCTATCAGCCCTATCAGCCCTGCAAGCCTGGCCCAACTGCGCGCGCTGGCCCGCACTACCGGTGTGCGCTGCGTGCAAGTAGCCGCCCACCCAAGCCAAGTGCTGGCCAAAGAAGCTGTGCTAGATGCCGCAGGCCTGCTTTTGCGCGCCTGCGGGCTGGAGGCTGACAAGCCTATGAAAGCACCCGGTGGCACTGCCACATGCCGCTGGGCCCTGCTGCGGCCCGACAGCTATTTGGTAGCGCGCGGCAGCCAGCTAAACGCCAGCTTGGCCCGCAGCATAGCCCGTTGCGGCGGCAACTACACCCCGCGCAGCGGCGAGGCACTGTAGCCATGGCACCGCAACAGTCCAGCCGAGCTGCCCTTCCCTTGCCCTTGCGCTTGCCCACCATGCCCGCTAAAACCACCCCATTTGCACAAACACAGCCGCCCAGTGCAGCCCAGCATGCCCTGCTGGACAACCGCTTCACCGATGCCGACGGCTTTTATGAAGCCTTGATGGACGCGCACAGCGGCCTGGACACCGCGCAGTCTGCGCTGCTTAACGCGCGGCTGATTTTGCTGCTGGCCAACCAAATTGGCGACAGCGCCGTACTGGCTGACTGTATTGCGCTGGCGCAGCACTCTTAAAGCAAGCAGCCCTAGCGCAAGTTAGCTTACGCCTTACACACCCAACCCAGCGTGATTTATCTCACGCTGGGTGTGGTTGGCCTGTAACTAAAATCTTTTTCGTGATTTAGTTACAGGCCAATTAGAAGCCGAACTCTAAGTACTTTGCTGCGGCCACTTTAAACTTCTCTCCATGGCGAAAACGCTTTCTACACCCATAGCAAAGCGCTAAAGCAACCCGTTCATAAGACGATTTGGAGATTTTCGATGCTGTTGTCGTTACATAAAGTGCTGCGTACCCGATTTAGCCCCTCACGCTCAGGCGACGGTGCCAGTTCTGCTTTTGGTACAAAAACAAAGCCTGCATCAAGCCCCATGCCGCTTGTGCAAATCAAAAAGCACATGGGCCAAACCTTGCAAGACATCAGCGGCATCGACGCGGAGCGCCTGCGCTACAGCTTGCGTGCGGCCCGCACCGCCGGTGATCTATGGATGCTGCGCAGCGACATATACCAAGTCATCTCGCAGCAACACAGCCAAACCGAAGCGGCGCAGCGTATTAACCAGCTGCTGCATTGCTTTGCCCAGTGGTTGCCTGCGCGCCAACTAAGCCCCATCTAAAGCACGGCTTGGCATATGCATGCTGGCCAATGGCCATTGCCAATTCACCGTTACTATTAATTCAATAGCTGCTTGTGCAGCATTTCCTTGGGTGATAGGCCTAAAATGCTCTTAAATTACTGCCTACAGCAACCCAACGACTTTGCCGTAGGGTACAACCCATTTACGGGTAGCGGCGCACCAAAGACTCGGCCACGCACACTGGCTTGCTGCTGCCCTCGCGCTCTATGGTCACTTCCCAGGCCATTTGCATACCGTTTTGGTCAATCGGCTCGGCGCTGAGCAACTTCAGCCGCCCGCGCAGGCGGCTTTCCACTGGCACGGGTGCGATAAAGCGCACTTTGTTCAGCCCGTAGTTCACGCCCATGCGCGAGGCGGTTACAGCTACACAAGTATCAAAAAACTTCGGGATCAGCGACAGGGTTAAAAAACCGTGCGCTATGGTCGCGCCAAACGGCCCGGCCAGCGCGCGCACCGGGTCGGTGTGGATCCATTGCTGGTCGCCAGTGGCATCGGCAAACTGCTGAATTTGCCCCTGGGTGATGGTGGTCCAGTCGCTGGTGGCCACCTCGGTGCCCACGCAGGCGGCCAGGTCGGCTAAAGTGGCAAAGGTTTTCATGGGTAAATGCTTCTAGGGAGTAAGGGAAGTTGGCACTCGGCAAGACCAAGAAGACCTAGTGCCAAAGCAAAGTGGTAATAAGGTTACATTGCCCGGCGCAGGGAAGGGGCAGGAAAATGGCCTGCCATAGGCAGGCCCAAGCGCTTTAAGCATCCAGCCAATCGCACAGGCTGCGCCATTGGGCCAGGTCTTTGTCTACCCGGCTGGGCGCTACGTCAAATAAAGTCAACCCCCGGGCAGCCAGGTGGATGTAGTTTTGCGTGTCCCGCAGGGTGGCCAGCAAGGGCACGTTCAGGGTGGCGACAAAAGCGGCCAGTTTATCGGCGGCCAGCGTGCGTGCATCTACCCGCATGCCCACTACACCTACCGAGCCTGGGCGCAGCTTGCCTGCGCTGCGGTGCACCGCCAGGTCGGTTAAAAATTGGCTGGTGGCAAAAATGTCAAACACGCTGGGCTGCAGCGGCACTACCACTTTATCGGCCATTTTCAGCACCTCGGCCAGGCGCTTGCCGTGCAAGCCGCCGGGAGTGTCTAGCACCACGTGGGTGGTGCCCTTGGGCGGCTTGGCCACACTGTCGTGGCCTACATCCCAGCTGCTGATCGGCCGGGCGGCAGGTGGGCGCAAGCCCAGCCACAGCTTGGACGACTGCTGGCGGTCGGCATCGCCCAGCATCACGCTGTGGCCTTGTGCAGCTAAATAGCCCGCAATTTGGGTGGCCAAGGTCGATTTACCCACCCCGCCTTTGGGGTTTGCAACAACAATCACAGGCATAACACGCTCCGGTAAAGTGGTAGGGCTATGTTAGCGAGTTTTACGGCAGGTGAGCAAGTGCGGCTTAGGGTGCCTGCGTTTTTTGCAGGAGAGAAGCCGTTTAAGGCCTGGTAAAGGGCAGGTAGAGGGCAGGTAGAGGGCCGTCTTGCGCGTTTTCAAGGACGCAGCGGGCTCTGGCAAGCTAAAAAGCCGCTGCGAATACATCACAACGGCTTTTTAAGTGTTTTAGGGCTATCACCCAAGGAAATGCTGCACGAATAGCTAATATTTATATAGCAACTGCGGTGCAAAGGAAGGCCTAAGCCTAACGAAACCTCGACTGCGGCACCACTTTCAGATCGCCGGGCAAGGCGCTGATGTATTTGGCCATTTCTTTCATCTCGGCATTGGTGTACTGTTTGGCCACACCGCCCATCACGCCGTTGGCCCGACCCACTTTGGCCAAGCCTTCGGTTTTGTAGGATTTGAGCGCTACGGTCAGGTAGTCAGCATGCTGGCCCGCAAGCTTCGGGTAGCTGGGGTCAATCGGCTTGGCAAAATTAGCCCCATGGCACGACACGCAGGCACCTTTTTGTAGCAAGGCAGCCACGGCCACGCTGGGTTCCACGCTGGCGGTCTCAGGCAGGGTAGCGCCTTCTACTTTGCCGTGCTGGCTGTAGTAGGCACCTAAATCGGCCATGTCTTGTTCGCTCAACGATGTAGCTATTGACACCATGGTGGGGTGCTTGCGCTCACCTTTTTGGTAGGCCGACAGCGCGTTGCTGATGTACTTGGCGCCTTGGCCCGAGATCATCGGTACGCGGTAAATCTCAGGAAAGCTGGCTTGGTAGCCTTTAATGCCATGGCAGCCAATGCACATAGCAGCCTTGGTTTTGCCCACATCGGCGTTGCCTTTGATGTCCTGAGCGAATGACAAAGAGGTCACAGAAGCGACAACAACAGCAAAGACTAAGGCGGGCAAGCGGGATAAGGCGGGCAATTTGATCATTTTGCGTACAGAATATGGGTAAGCGTGCTAGCGGACATGCACTAACGTTGTGGGGCAAGCCAAGCGGCATCGGCAACCAACGTTAAATTATATCCGGCTGCGCCCTCCTGTCTCATCCCAACCGCTAGTTATTCGACCATGAAATTCCAAGGCACCTCCAATTACGTCGCCACCCAAGACCTGATGCTGGCCGTCAACGCCGCCATCACCCTCAAACGCCCGCTGCTGGTCAAAGGCGAGCCCGGCACCGGCAAAACCATGCTGGCCGAAGAGGTTGCCCAGAGCTTGGGCATGCCGTTGCTGCAGTGGCACATCAAAAGCACCACCAAAGCCCAGCAAGGTTTGTACGAATACGATGCGGTGTCCCGCCTGCGCGACTCGCAGTTGTCCACCATCGACGGCAGCGACAAGGTCAAAGACATCCACAACTACATCGTCAAAGGCGTGCTGTGGCAGGCATTTACCGCCGACCAACCGGTGGCGCTGCTGATCGACGAAATCGACAAAGCCGATATTGAGTTTCCTAACGACCTGCTGCGCGAGCTCGACCGCATGGAGTTTTACTGCTACGAGACCCGCGAACTGGTCAAAGCCGTCAACCGCCCGCTGGTGTTCATTACCTCGAACAACGAAAAAGAGCTGCCCGATGCATTTTTGCGCAGCTGCTTTTTTCACTACATCAAGTTTCCCGATGCGATCACCATGCAGCAGATCGTGGACGTGCACTTTCCTGGCCTGAAAAAAGAACTGCTCACCGCCGCCATGCAAACCTTCTACGAGGTGCGCAACCTGCCCGGCCTGAAGAAAAAACCCTCCACTTCTGAGCTTTTAGACTGGCTTAAGCTGCTGATGGCCGAAGACATCCCGCTGGAAGCGCTGCAAAACCAGGACAACAAAGTCTCGGTACCGCCTCTGGTAGGCGCGCTGCTGAAAAACGAGCAAGACGTAACGCTGTTTGAAAAGCTGGTGTTTATGCAACGCAACAATCGCTAACCATCCCGCTAACATGTCGCTAACCATGCCTTCGCTAACAACGCGACCGATTTCACCGCCAAGGACACACCATGAATAAACTTCTGCTGCAGGGCATTACCGATGCCATGGGCTTTGTGGGCGGCGGCTTGGCGGGCATGTTTGTAGCCCGCGCGTTTGGCATGGACATTTTTACCGAAGGCTACGGTGGCACCAGCATGGGCGGTATCTTGCTGTGCGGCCTGGGCGGCGGCGCAGGCCTGCAGCTAGCCCGCTGGGTGCGCGCCAAAGTGTACCCAGAGAACAAAGACGGCGAATAACACCGTCTTGCAGCTGCGTGCGCAGCACATTGACCGTGCAAGCTCTAAATTTTTATACCCCATGACACCCTCCACACTTGTTACGCCTGTCACCTTAAACCTGCGCGGCCTGCGCCTAGAACCTCTCGCACTAGCGCACGAAGACGGCCTGCGCCAAGCGGCCCTGGACGGCGAACTGTGGAAGCTGCGCATCACCTCGGTGCCCGAGCCTGAGAACACCCGCGCCTACATCGAAACCGCTTTGGCCATGCGCGCTGACGGCAACCGCTTTGCATTTGCCGTCATCGACCAGGCCACAGGCAAAGTGCTAGGCTCTAGCAGCTACCACGACATACTGCCTGCCGTCAAAAGGCTAGAGATTGGCTACACCTGGTACGCCAAAAGCGCGCAGCGCAGCCACGTCAACAGCACTTGCAAACTCATGCTGATGACGCACGCCTTTGAAACCCTAGGCTGCCAGGTTGTAGGCTGGCGCACCGACAACTTTAACTTCGCATCCCAACAAGCCATCGAGCGCCTGGGCGCGCACAAAGACGGCACGATAAGAGGCCACGCCCTGCGCCGCGATGGCACGGTGCGCGACACCGTGATGTACAGCATGCGCGCAGGGGAATGGGCCGAGGCGAAGGCGCAGTTGGTGTACCAGCTGGACAAACCGCGGTGAGGCGCAACCACTTGCAAGAGTAACGTGTATAAAACTTTACTTGAGCATATTTTCATAAATGTATATACAATCACCATATACAAATGGAGCTTACCATGAACTCCCGCATCCCAGCATCAGCACTACAAACCACAGCATCTAAAGTTGCCTCGGTCTTTACCAGTGGCAACAGTCAGGCCGTGCGCATCCCTAAAGAGTTTCAGATCAAGACCAAGCAGGTCACCATTGTGCAACGCGGCGATGAGCTGGTGCTTAAACCTAAATACCAAACATTTGGCGAACTGCTGGCCAACTTACCAAAGATGACTGCAAAAGAGGCTGTTGAATGGGACAAAGCTATGCAAGCTATCCGTGAAATTCGCAAAGAGCCTCCTCAAGAACGTGATTGGGCTCATCTTTTTGAAGCGGATGCATCACCCATACGCAAGAGCCCTCTAGGCACCGCTCCAAAGAAAGCCAAGACATGACCTACATGCTAGATACCGACACATTTTCTTATCTGGTCAAAGGCTCATACCCCGTGCAACAAGCCGCGTTGAAAATTGATCCCGACCGGATCAAAATTTCAGTGGTAACGCAAGCCGAAGTGTGGTTTGGTATGCAACTGCACCCGCCAGGTGCACACAAACAGGCCCGCATCCGCGAGTTATTTGAGGGTATTGAAGTGCTGCCCTTGGGCAGCACAGTAGCCGCAGGCTATGCAAACATTCGGGCCAAACTCCATAAAACTGGCACCCTGATCGGCCCCAACGATTTGTGGATTGCAGCGCATGCGTTAAGTACCGGTATGACCCTGGTAACAAACAACACCCGCGAATTCAAACGTGTATTGGGCTTGAAGCTGGAAAACTGGGTGCTTGTATGAATCACTTGACCGTAAAACCCCCGACTACAATAAACGCCGCAGGTAATGGTCTAGGCAAAACTCTGAGCAAGGCAAAACCATCAAACAGATCAGTGCGAATCTTGGAGTGATGCCATGCTAATCGACTTTTTTTACACCCTGCGCTCCGCCAAACTGCCTGTGTCAGTCAAGGAGTTTTTAACGCTGCTGGAAGCCTTGAAAGAAGGCGTGGTGGGCCCCAACGGCCAGAGCGAGGACGGCAGTGGCTACAAGATTGACGACTTTTACTACCTCAGCCGCACGGCGCTGGTGAAAGACGAGAAGCATTACGACAAGTTTGACCGCGCCTTTGCCTCGTACTTCAAAGGCGTAGAAATGGTGACAGATTTCACCAAGGAAATTCCGCTGGACTGGCTGCGCAAGAACCTAGAGCTCAACTTAAGCCCCGAAGAGCTGGCCAAGATTGAGAAGATGGGCTGGGACGAGCTGATGGAGACGCTGAAGAAACGTTTTGAAGAGCAAAAAGAACGCCACGAGGGCGGCAGCAAATGGATTGGTACGGGCGGCACCTCGCCGTTTGGCGCGTATGGGCAAAATCCGCAAGGTATTCGCATAGGGCAAGACAAAAGCCGTAACAAAAGCGCAGTCAAGGTGTGGGACCAGCGCGCCTACAAAGACTACGACGACACGCAGGAGTTGGGCACGCGCAATATCAAAGTTGCGCTGCGCCGCCTGCGCAAATTTGCCCGCGAAGGTGCGCTAGACGAACTGGACTTGGACGACACCATCCGCTCTACAGCCGCCAACGCAGGCTGGCTCGACATCAAAATGGTGCCTGAGCGGCATAACAACGTGAAGGTGCTGCTGCTGATGGACGTGGGCGGCACGATGGACGAGCACATTCACCGTGTAGAAGAAATGTTTTCTGCATCCAAAGCAGAGTTTAAACACCTGGAGTTTTACTACTTCCACAACTGCGTGTACGACTTTATGTGGAAGAACAACCGACGCCGCTACGCGGAGAAGTTTCCCACCCAAGACATTATTCGCAAGTACAACAAAGACTATAAACTGATCTTTATTGGCGATGCCACCATGAGCCCGTACGAGATTTTGCAGCCTGGCGGCAGCGTGGAATACAACAACGAAGAAGCCGGTGTGGAGTGGCTCCAGCGGCTAACGCAAGCCTTCCCCAAGTTTGCCTGGATCAACCCCGAGCCGCAGGGCGTGTGGCAGTACCGCCAAAGCATCGGCATCATGCAGCAGATCATGTCGCAGCGCATGTACCCGCTTACCGTCAAAGGGCTGGAAGAAGCCATGCGCTTGCTGTCGAAGTAAGTTGGCCTTCTAGCGCAGGGGCGCAGCACTGCCACTACAATCTAGTTTGTTTTCACAAACCCCTCTAGCAACCAAGCCGTCACCGTCATCTAATGGATAAGATTCGCCCCTCCTAAGGGCGGCATACAGGTTCGATTCCTGTCGGTGGCACCAACCCTGCCGTGAACCTCCCGCAATTTACCCCCAAACAACTGCTCAAAGCCTCTGTGGCAGTGGCCTTGGTAACGATTGCGCTGAAAACCCTGGCTTGGTACCTGACAGGCTCGGTCGCGTTGCTGTCTGATGCGATGGAGTCGCTTGTGAACCTGGCCAGCGCGGCCTTTGCGCTGTGGATGGTGCAGATTGCCGAGCGGCCTGCAGACGATGACCATCCGTTTGGGCATTACAAAGCAGAGTATTTTTCTTCAGGCTTTGAGGGCTTTCTGATTTTGGCCGCAGCAGTGGCCATTATCGTAGCGGCCAGCTACCGGCTGCTGAGCCCACAGCCTTTGGAACAAATAGGCTTAGGGCTCACACTGTCTCTGGTCAGCACGGCCATCAACGGCGCGCTGGCTTGGCTGATGCTGCGCGTGGGCCGTGCCAAGCGCAGCATAGCGCTAGAGGCCGATGCCCGCCACCTGATGACCGATGTATGGACCACCCTGGGTGTCGTGGTGGGCATTATCTTGGTATGGGCCACCGGCTGGCTGTGGCTGGACGCAGCGGTGGCCATCGCCGTAGCGCTGAACATTGTGCGCGAAGGCGTGCACCTGATGTGGCGCTCTAGCCAAGGGCTGATGGACGAGGCCATGGACGCGGCAGACCTGCAGGCCATTCGCGCTGTGCTGGACAGTTTTGAGACGCAGCGCAACGGCGCTGAGATTTTGCGCTTTGACCACCTGCACACCCGCAAGGCAGGCCAGCGCTGTTTTGTGGATGTGCACATGCACATGCCTGCCAGCTGGACGCTAGGCCGCGCCGCCGCGCTGCGCGGCAATGTAGAGCAGGCGCTGATGGATGCCGTGCCCGGCGTGCGCGCGGCTATTCAACTGCTGCCCAACAATGTGGAGTCGCAAGAAGAAATCAACCGCGCGCTGGATGCTTTGCAATAAATAGTTTGGCTACAGCAGCCCCAAATTTAGGGCGCGGCGTAACGCAAGCTGCCAAATAAACCGTCTTTCTCATCTTCAGGCCCGGCAGCAAAATACAGCGCGTTGCTGTCGCCCAAACTCTCGCCATTGCCAAACTGCAGCGCCCACAGGCCCGCAATAGCTAGCGGCTTATCAGCAGCATCGCGCAGGTCGTCTATATAAGTACCCGTGCTGGCGTTAAATGCGCAAATACGCCCTGCACCACCAAAGTTACCTACTAACAAAGCCCCCGACAGTGGGCCAAAATTGTCTGGTGCAATCGCTAAGCCCCACGGTGCGTTCAGCCGCTTGGCATCGTCAAAAATACGCACACGCTCGCCCACTGCGTTAAATTCCACCAGCTTGCCTTTACCGGGGCGGTTGCCGGTGGCCAGCTCGGCTGCAGCATCTAGCACGTCTTCCTCAGCCGCGTAGAAGCTGCCTGGCTGGGCGCTAGCATCGGGGTTGGGTTGGCTGATGGCATAGGCCACAAACACACGCGCAGCTGCGCCCTCGCCTAGCACCTGGATGTTAAATGGCACAGGGTCGCCGGGTACTACGGCGCGTCCGCCACCAGCACCTGCTGCGCCCGAGCCAAACGGATTGGCAAATCCTAGGGTGGGTACTTTGGCCCAGTTTTTGTCCAGCGTGACAATCTGCGGGTTGGCACCAAAATCTGCCAACCACATGGTGTCCCACGTACCCGGTTTAATCGCTACGCCAAAAAAAGCACTGCCATCTAATGCCCCGTCGTATTTTTCTTCTGCCGCGCCATCAGCGCGTACGATGGTGCCGCTGCTGCTTCGGTCGGTCCAGCCGCTCACTTTGCCCGAATCAGTCACAAATACAAAACGTGCTGAACCGTCAAAGCTGGTGGCTGCGGCCCCGTTGCCCACTATCTGACCGGTGATGCGAAAGTGGGTCGCGGCAGCGGGCGTGCCGGTCAAGGGTGCGCCGTTGTACACCACGCCCGTGATCTTGCCTAAACTGGTATCGGTGGTAAGCGAATCAGTGCCCGAGACGGTGACCTTTTTCAACCCATCTTGAAACAGTGTCTGCAAGCTGGTTGTAGCCGAGGCTTTTACATCCCCCACATACTGCCAGCTGGTGCCACCACCACCCACCCAAAAGTGCCCGCCTGCCCCCTTGGGGCGAATGGCTATACCCCAAGCGTTAACAAATTCAGGCTCGGTAAATTTGGCTTGGTAACTGGCTTTGTTAGCAACCAAATTGGTTTGCGTATACCGATTGGCTGCAGGTGCAACCGGTATGGCGGTGTTGTCGCTGCCGCAGGCAGTGAGCCACGCTGAAGAGCCGCCCAATACGGCAAGGCTGCCCAGCTGCAACAGTTGGCGGCGCTGCAGCGGTGTGTTTTGAGCAGTAAATTGCATAGTTTTCCTTTAGTTTGTAAGTTATTGCACGCTGGTGGGCTGGGCTACCGTTCGCACTGGTGCTCTGCATAGCCCGTCATCAGCGCCAAAGTGCCTACCAGCATGCCGTCGATGCACGGCAAATCTATGTCTATGTCCGCATTCGTATTGGTTGTACGCATACCCAAACCACCTTTCGTTTCAAAATTACGAGTTCAGTGGCTAGCTAGGGTTTGCTTGTCAACAGACCTTGCTGGCTAACGTTAAAGCCTCCAACTAACCTGTTGTGTTCACCTAAAAAGGTTACCAAGGTTATTTGCAAAGCTGTATGTTATCGTATATGATAATCATTCTCATTTGCAACAACTCAGCAAATTTTTTGCGCTGTTACCTTTTAGGCTTACTTATGACTGCATCGCACACCACCACCACCAAAGCATCCAACCCGGCAAACAGCCGCCTTGAAAGCGCAGCAAACGGCCAAGCACCGCTGCACAGCACAAGCTTGCTGCGCGGCAGCAAAACCGTTGCCATCACGCACAACGGCATGCTCTACACGCTGCAGGCCACCAAGCTGGGCAAACTGATCCTCACCAAATAAAGAAGTCCCGTTTTGGGATGCCTCTTTAATTCACTTTTTTTAACTTGAACTATCGCTATGAAAAAAACTTTGATTTCTGTCGTCACAACCAGCCTCGCTGCAGCCAGTCTGTTTGCCAGCACGGGTGCGCTGCACACTGCAGCCGCGCAAGACAATGTGGTGAACATTTATTCAGCCCGCCATTACCCAGGCGACGACCTGCTGTACAGCGGGTTTACCAAAGCCACAGGCATCAAAATTAACCGTGTCGATGCGGACGACGCAGGTATTTTGCAGCGCCTGAAAGCCGAGGGCACGGCATCCAGCGCCGACGTGATTTTGCTGGTAGATGCAGCGCGCCTGTGGAAGGCTGAGATAGACGGTTTGTTTGCGCCGGTCAAATCCAAGCTGCTGGAGGCTGCTATTCCTGCCAATATGGCAGGCAAAGCTAGCCCAGAAGGTACGCCATGGTTTGGTTTTAGCACCCGCGCCCGTGTGATTGTGTATGACAAAGCGCGCGTAAAACGTGACGATGCTGATACCTATGAAGAGCTGGGCGATGCCAAAAACAAAGGCCTGTTGTGCACCCGCAGCGGTTCGCACCCTTACAACCTGAGCCTGTTTGGTGCCGTGACCGAACACGTGGGCGTGAAAGCCGCTGAAGTATGGCTGCAAGGCATGGTGAACAACATGGCCCGCGCCCCCAAGGGAGGCGACACTGACCAGATCAGAGCGGTAGCCAGCGGCGAGTGCGGCATAGCCATTACCAACACCTACTATTTAGCCCGCCTGATGCGCAGCGACAAGGCTGAGGACAAAGCCGTCATGGACAAAGTGGGCATTGTGTTCCCCAACCAAAACAGCTGGGGCACGCATGTGAACATAGCCGGTGGCGCGATGGCCAAAAACGCCAAAAACCCAGCCAATGCGGTGAAGTTTTTAGAGTATTTGGCCAGCAAAGAAGCGCAAGACTATTTTGCCAATGGCAACAATGAGTGGCCTACTGCCAAGGGTGTGAATGTGAGCAACCCGACTTTGCAAGCGATGTCTGGCGGCAGCTTTAAATCGGAGACCATTCCTGTCAGCGTAGTGGGCATGAACCAAGTCAAAGTACAGCAAATGCTGGACCGTGTGGGTTATAAATAACTGGCAAATACCTGCTGTGCCTGCGCGTTATTCGCGGAGGTTTGCGGAGGTTTGCGCAAACCTGCCCCAGAACTCAGCGCAAATTGCCCGTATGCCCCAGCGAGTAACGCCCCGGCTGTGGCCATACTGTCAGGCCGTGCGGCTCGCGGCCTACTTTGATGGTGTCTACTGCGCCGGTGTCGGTGTTAAAGCGGTACACCGCATCGTCGTAGCGGCCACTTAGCCACAGGTGTTTGCCGTCGGCGCTCACGTTGCCCATATCGGGGCTGCCGCCGCCGGGAATGGTCCAGTTTTTGGTTACCACGCGGCTGGCAAAGTCCACCACCGAGACACTGCCTGGGCCGTTAGGCGTACCGCGAATTTTGTTGCTGCCTCGGTTGGCCACGTACATGCTTTTGCCGTCGCGGCTAGGGTAAATGCCGTGGGCACCTTTGCCGGTGGGGATAAAGCCGGTTTGGGTAAAGCTGGCACCGTCGATAACGTGGATGCCGTCCACCATCATGTCGGCCACGTAGAAGGTTTTGCCATCGGGCGATATGCGCACATCTTGCGGCATGCCTGGCGTGGTGCAAATATCGGCACCCGGCTTGCTAGGGTCAGGAATGTAGCGCGGCTTTTTGCCCGGCGCGGCGATGGCGGCCAGGGCATCAGGGCGGTCAAAATAGGCGCTGAGCTTGAGTGTGCCCAGCACGGTTTTGTTAACCATGTCGATCTTGGTGACTGAGCCGTTAAATTCGCAGGTAAACAGTGCAAATGTGCCGTCGATAGAAAAGTCGGCGTGGTTGATGCCGGCGCACTTGGGGGTTTGGATGGAGAACTTCAGCGCCATGGTTTTGGGGTCGCGAAAGTCCAGCCGTTTGTAGGCCTCAGCCACCACAATGGCGTACTGCCCGTCGGGTGACCAGTACAGGTTGTACGGGTCGTCTACCGGCACCGATTTACCGGGTTTGCCGGTTTTAGGGTTGATGGGGGTGAGGCTGCCGTCGGTGCGGCCTTCGGCGTTGTTGGCCACCCACAGCGTGGCCAAATCCCACGATGGCACGATGTGCTGCGGGTTGATGCCCACCTTGAAGTTGTCTACCACTTTGAGGGTAGCGGGGTCGATAACAGACACCGTATTAGCGCCCCGGTTGGGCACGTACACGCGCTCTAGCGCGCCTTGGGTGGCACTGCTGATGCGCCCTGCTACGGTCTCGCTGTACAGGTTGTTGGCATCGCTTACGCCGGGCATGCCGGGCACGGTAGTGACAGGCAATGGAGCCGCCGGCTGCGCTGCGGCTGCTGCGGGCGGGCCCTGCTTGGCACTGCCAACCGCTGTGGTTTGCCCTACTACGCTGGCCACCGCCACCACCAAACCTGCAGCTACCAAGGCCGCACCCATCGTTTTCTTCTGAACCATTCCACTCACCACCATCGTTGTATTGCTATTTGCTTGTGCAAAAATAAAATTTAAAAACCAAAGGGCTCACGCAGCATGGCTGTTACCGGGTAACTGCTGTTGCTACATAACTGCTGCAGCTTCGCGGCAACTGCAACTTTGTCACGGCTGCAACTTTGTCATGGCTGTCACTTTGCCACGGCTGCCGCTTTGTAACAGCCGCAATTCACAGGCACTAGCGCCGCGCCGCTGCAATCTGTTTGCCAATTGCCTCAGTAGTGATTTTAACCACTGCGTCCACCCCGAGCTGGCCCAGCGCGGCGGTTGCGGCGCGCGGGTCGCCGCGCGTGCCGCCTTTCCAGCCTTGTTGGGCGGCCTGGGCAAACAAGGACGGTTTAACCATGGCCGGGTCTATCGCCATCAAGAGTGACGTGTCTGCCGAGCCTGCATGGCTGCCAATCTCGGCCTCAGTAAGGCCCTTGGCCTTGAGCGCGGCCATGTAGGCGGTTTGTGCGGCTTGGTAGTAGTCGGCCACAAAATGCGCGCGGGTGGTGCTAGGCGCGGCAGTTTTAGCCCAATCGCGGTTCAGGCTGGCGGCTACGGCAGCCAAGGCGGCTTGGTAGTTGCCGCTGTCGCCCAGGATCACAATGTCGGTAAAGCCGTGTTTTTTGTAACTCTGCGCTGCCCCACGCAAAATGGCTTTGAAGGCATCTTCTGGCACCGACAGCGTGCCCGCAAAGGGCATATGTTCGGTAGGTGGGTCGATATTGCCTTCGGGCGTGTAGGCCAGCACGGGTGCCACCAGTGCGTTGCCTAAAGCGGTGGCAATTTTGCCACTAAGGGCTTTGGCGCGGATATTGTGTTTACCAATGGCCATGTGCGGGCCGTTTTGCTCGGTGCCGCCGACGGGAATAATTAGTGTGGTTTTACCTGCGCGCAGGGCGGTGCTAACTTCTAGCGTGGTGAGCTCTTCAATAAACACACTGTTTTGGGCCCAGGCGCACCATGGCAGTAGGCAGGTGATTAGCAGCAGCTTGGGGTTGAATGGGACCATGGAGATGTGGTTGTCAATGTGGTTGTCAAAAAGTCGTTAGTGGCATGCGATTTTCTTCAGCATACTGATGTTATTTTACTATTGAATTAGTAGCTGCTTGTGCAGCAATTACTTGGGTTAGAGGGCTATTTTGTTTGGAATTCATGGTTTTTGGGTTATCTTCGGGTCTTTGAAGATTGCTCTCCCTGCTTTTGTACGTTTGCGCCGCTTGAGTGTGGCCTTGCTGCAAAATCTTCCAAAA
>JAYWGO010000182.1:0-10155 GCA_043778205.1 Polaromonas sp.
TCTGGCGAAGCTTGAAGTCTGAACTGCAAACCAAAGCCCTGCTGTCCATGCAACAAGGCATCCTAGTGCAAACCCGGATAAAGTTTGCCAGCGTGGGAGCCATGCAGTCTTTATTAGAAACCTTCAGACTCAGCTACAACGGCTACCGCCCACACCAGAATTTGCAAGGCGCACCGCCTGCGTAGCTTGCACACCGTAATTCAAGTTACTACAAATACCATAGCTACTTGTGCACCATTTCCTTGGGCCGGGGGCTGGTTTGGCTGGTAAATACGGCTTTAGTCGGATTGGCGTATTTGTAGCCAGGAAAACAGCCTTCTGGACGCTTGAAGAAGATTTCCGTCAGAAAGATAAGAACAAAAAGATACCCGATCTCAGCATCGGCAGATTGATTGGCGTGGTTTCAAATGCTGATTTGTGCGGTGTCCGCAAGGAAAGCTAGCGGGCATGCGGCTTGGCGGGGTGCGGACACTACAGTCTGGAGAGGCCAGTTTTACCGGCTTTTTAAGATGCTAATCGGGCTGTAGGCCAACGGAATATTGCGGGAGCAGCTACATAATGTGTAGCGTGTATTTTCTACCTTCCGTGCCTTTACCCTTGGACGACAAGGGGGTTGAGAGCATGGGGGCATGGTTTTGCAGGCTATGGGTTGGGATTTGCGCTTTCATAAGCTGGACGCTGCGGCGCTGGGGGTTTCGACGTAGAGCTCCGCTTCGATATTTCAAGCCACCGCGCCCTGTCAGCAGCAAACTCTACCCTGCCCACGGGCGGCGCAAGCCTGAGTGGGTGCGGCTGGCTGTGCTGGCGCTAAGCGAGCAGCTACCCCATGCAGGGTATCGCACCCTCGCTTACTGTTTTAACCTGCGCCATGCGGGCCAGATCGATGGCCATGGTCAGGCTGTGTCGGTATCCAAGAGCTTTGTCAGTGCGCTGCTGCGCCAGCAGCGCTACGCGGCTGTGCGGGCCAGCCAGCGCGCCTATGTGGCTACGCGTGAACCGATCCAAACTACCTGGGGTATGGATTTGACGGGACTACCGTTGGTGGACGGGAGCAGCGTGGCGGTGTTTGGCGTGATCGACCATGGCAGCCGGGCCATCTTAAGCCTATCCCCTGTGGTACGGCGCAACAGCCTAGTTTTGCTGGGCAAGCTCTTGATTGCCATGGGCAGCTATGGGTTGCCGCGTGCCGTGCGTACTGATAACGAGGCAGTGTTTAAATCGTGGATGTTCGCGGTAATTTTGAAGAGCCTTGGCGTGCGCCAGCAGTTCACCAAGTTGGCTTCGCCTTGGCAGAATGGGCGGATAGAGAGGTTCTGGCGGACGCTGAAGTTTGAACTGCAAACCAAGCCGCGCCAATCGATTGCGCAGGGCATTGCAGTGCAAACCCGGATGAAGTTTGCCAGCGTGGCCGCGATAGGTTGCTTGCTGGAGTCGTTCAAAGATGGCTACAACGGTCAGAGGCCACACCAGTCGCTCAAAGGGGCTACGCCGGCAGCCGTGTGGAATGGGCAGGTCAAGAAAGCGCGGGAGAAGCTGTGCGCTGCCAGGCCAGCGACTACCAGACGGCAGAAGCAGCCGCGTGAGCCGCCTGCGCCAAAACGCTGATGGTTTGCAACATCAGCGTATTATTTTCACTCTGTATTTCATAGCTGCTCCCGCGACATTCTGTTGGGTTGGGGGTCAATTTGGCTTAAAAATCTGCTTTACGCGTACGCGCGCAGTGCAAACTCAAAAAACTACCGAGTTGACGACACTGGCGTGCTGCATGCATCCGGTTTGGGAAGCTTCGCTATCGCGAATGACGCTGTGCCATGCAATTTATCTGGTGATTTTTGCAGTGTCCACATGCAAAGCCAACGGGTATGCGGGTTTCGAGGCATTGGACACTACACTGCACGGCTGACAAGAGCTGGCCTAGCGGGTCGTAGCGGTACTGGGTGGCACCGCGCTGGCTGTCTTCTATCTGGGCCAGGTTGCCGTTTTGGTCGTACTGGTAGCTGCGCTGGCGCAGGCGTTGGCTGCCCGTGCCTGCGCCTTTAGCTAGCGTGATGGCGGCTAGGCGGGACTGGGGGTCGTAGCTGCGGGTGCTGGTGAGGCGTTGGCTGCTACCTAAACACTACATATTTCATAGCTGCTCCCGCGATATTCTGTTGGGCTAGGGGTCTATTTGGGTTAAAAATCTGCTTTACGTGCACTCGCGCAGAGCAAGTTCAAAAAATCACCGAGTTGACAATGCTGGCGTGTTGTATTCATCCAATTTAGGAAACTTCACCGTCGGGAATGACGCAGTGCCATGCAATTTATCTGGTGATTTTTGCAGTGTCCACATGCAAAGCCAATGGGCATGCGGGTTGCCAAGGATTGGACACTACACCAAGCCGACAATAAACACTAAGCTTTTTGAAGCGGTATCCACTTGATTTTCTCTGGACTGAACCTATTGACTAAGCAACCGTCGATTGAATAGTTATCTTGATAAATCAGCAGGTTATCTCCATCGATGAGACGACAAAAACCGAAATCGCTTGACCAATCAAAAAATACCAACCATTCAATACACTCATCCACAACATATCCTATATAGCCATCACTACCGAAGGAGCCGCCGCCAAAGCTCAGATACTTATTGCCTGCGAATTTATGCCGTCCTAGTTCGTGTATTGGTACAAATTCTTCTGGATTATTGGCTAATAAAGTCGTTAAATTTACATTTCCTAATGGCTTTATAAACTCAATACTTCCTACTTTAAACTCGGATAAGAGTAATCTACCGTCTTTAAAGATTAGTCCGTTAAATATAGGTAGCTTCTTATTTTTCCAAAGCCACTGAAGAGTATTTTCATTAATCATTTGAAAATCGGTATTCCACTTAATCCACCAGGTGGAACAGGTCCGCCTAGTCTAATGTTTCTTGGATCATTCATCCGTTGATCAAACGCGTCTTGCCAATTTTTGCCCGCTAGTGGTCCGGGTGCTGATGGGTTAACCACATCAATTGGCACACAGTCTTTTTTGGCCATGCGCGCTGCTGCCAGTCGTCGGTTATCGTATGAAACGTAGCTCCCCCCTACGTTCATCACACGTAATTTAGGTCCGCCAGCCCAGTCCCAACTACCCGCCATCATAGTCTCGGCGTATGAGTTTGCGCCTTTTGGTCCATCACCAGTAACGCTCCTTTGAGAGAAGTTTATTTTGTTCGGATCCATTGAACCCGGTGGGCAAGGACAAGGTTGGTTCGCATCGCATTTTTTCGATAAACCTAATGGATCAATCCAAGCAGTAGCATTTGGCGCGTACTGGTAAAGGTTGTTTCCCCCCGCCAGCCCAATAGGATCCTGCGTAATATACCTTGCCTGGTCCGGGTCGTAATAGCGATGGCGGTTGTAGAACAGCCCAGTCTCCGCATCTTCATACTGCCCTTGGAAACGCAGTGGTTGCTCCACCTCCCGTTTGTCGTATCGCAGCACCCTACCCCAAGCCTTGTACCGTGCCGCCCACACTACTTTACCCGTCTCGTCCATCAGCTCCAGCGGCGTGCCCAAGTGGTCGCACTGGTAGTGCAGGATGGTGTCGTTTTGCGCGTTCTGTTTGGCGCTGTTTAGCTTGCTTTGCCAGACTGCTTGATGGGCTTGCTCTTTCAGTTCTGCTAGGTAAGCGTGGTAGCTGGCCAGGTGCGCATCCGCCGCGTGCCTGTCTTTGGGCATGCCCCACTGGGCTTGCTTCGGTAGGTGCAGATCCTCTCGCTGCACATAGCTGGCCATCCCGTCTTTGGACTCCACCCGTGCCAACGGCACAAAGCTGCCCGGCTCGTACAGGTAGGTAATGGTGTTGTTCGGGTGAATCTCTTGAACGAGTACATCGCCGTCCCACACGAACAATGTTGTTTCAGTGTTGCCACCTTCGGTGACTTGTTTGGCGATGCGTCTACCAAAGGCATCGTAGCTGTAGCGGGCTGTTTGCGCGGTCTGGCTGCCTGCTTTTTCCCAAGTGCGCGTGGCCTGCACCAAGCGGTTGTCTGCGTCGTAGGCAAAGGCGATTTGGGCAGCTTGGTTTTGCGCGGGTAACAGGGAGGGGGCTTGACTGAGCGTGCTGCTGAGCCTTTTAAGCACCGTGTTGCCCTGGATGTCGTACTCGTAGCTGTTACCTAGGTACTGGCGTAGCAGGTTGTGGGTGACTTGGGCGAGTTTGACCTTAGGTAAGTTGCGCGGCACCTGGCTGCCTGCTGCAGGCTGCTCGGCGAGTTGGTCTAGCCGGGTGTTTTCTGCTGATGCTTGTGCATCTTTTTGCTGGGCATCCCGGTCTAGCAGGTTACCTGCCGGGTCAAAGGCAAAGGTCTCGCTCAAACTGGGCTGCACGGCTGACAAGAGCTGGCCTAGCGGGTCGTAGCGGTACTGGGTGGCTCCGCGCTGGCTGTCTTCTATCTGGGCCAGGTTGCCGGTTTGGTCGTACTGGTAGCTGCGCTGGCGCAGGCGTTGGCTGCCCGTGCCTACGCCTTTGGCCAGCGTGATGGCAGTGAGGCGGGACTGGGGGTCGTAGCTGCGGGTGCTGGTGAGGCGTCCATTACTTCCTGGTTGGGTGTTGCTTTGGCCGCTGTAGAGACCATTGTTGGTGCGCTGGCTGCTTGCACCGCTGCCTAGCTGGCGTACGGTCTCTCTATGCAGGTGGTCGCGCTCCAGGTCGACGACGGTGCTGCCTTGCCACAGGGTGCCGTGCCAGTGGCCCGAGCCGT
The DNA here is from genome assembly GCA_043778205.1 of Polaromonas sp. Taxonomy (GTDB): domain Bacteria; phylum Pseudomonadota; class Gammaproteobacteria; order Burkholderiales; family Burkholderiaceae_C; genus JAAFIP01. Next base: position 4,730 of record JAYWGO010000182.1, read on the forward strand.
AGCGCTGGGTGTCGATGGTGCGGCCATTGGGCAGGGTGGTTTGCAGGCGGTTGCCAAGGGGGTCGTAGCTGTGGGTGAGCTGGAAGGCGGTAGTCAGCGTGGGGGCTTGGCCTGTGGGGTCGCCAGCCGTGTCGCCTGGGGGCGTGAGGGCGTAGGCGATGCGCTCCTCTACCAGCTGGCCCACTGCGTCGTAGCCAAAGTGCTGCTGGGCCTGCGGGCTGGCTATGGCGGTTAACCGGTCTAGCGCGTCGTAGGCGTAGCGGGTGATGCTTTGGGTAACATCGGGCGCGCTGCCGCTGTCAGCCTGCTCGGGGCTGGGGTCGGTGATTTTGGCTTGCAGTTGGCCCAGGTCGTCGCGGATGTACTGGGTTTTTTGGCCATTGCATTCGCTGGCGATTAGCTGGCCTGCTGTGTCGTACTGGTACTGGGTGGCTTTGCCGTCAAAGCCGGTCTCTGCCAGCAAGCGGCCTTCGGGGTCGTAGGTGAACAGGTAGGCTTCGCCGTTGGCGTTGACCAGCTGCACCAGGCGCAGGGCTTTGTCGTAGTGGTAGTGCAGGCTTTGGCCTTTGGCGTCTACTCTTTCTATGGGCAGGCCGTGGCCGTTGTAGGTGTAGCGTGTGGCTTGCCCTTTGGCGTCCTGGTGCTCTAGCAGGTTGCCTTCGCTGTCGTAGCGGTGGCTCTCTGTGGTTTTGTTGGGATGGGTAATGCGGGTAACGCGGCCTAGCGCGTCGTATTGGTATTGGCTGGTGTTGCCAATGGCGTCTTCGGTGGCGGTGATGCGGCCTGCCTGGTCGTACTGGTAGCGGCTGGTGAACTGGGAGCAGTCGGTGTAGGCCACCAGGCGGCCTGCTTGGTCGTAGTCAAGTTGTTTGGCACCGCCTTTGGCGTCTGTCAGGGTGGCCAGGCGGCCGGCTGCGTCGTACTGGTAGTGGGTGCTGTGGCCCAGCGCGTCGGTGCTTTGCACAATGCGCCCGGCGCTGTCAAAGCGGCGCTGGGTGGTGTGGCCTAGCGCGTCGGTGACGGCGATGGGCAGGTTTTGGCTGTTGTACTCTATGTGGGTGGTGCGCCTCTTGGCATCGGTGATGCTGGCCAGATTGCCTGCGCTGTCGTAGGTGTAGACGGTGGCGTTGTGTTGTGCGTCGATGTCGGCCAGCAGCTGGCCGTCTTGGCTCCAGCGGCGGGTGCCAAAGGACTGGGGCTTCTTGCCATCGGCAAAGAGGCGGCGTACCTTGGTGCATAGCCACTGGCTGTTAAAGGTGTGCTCCAGCACGCCGCCTAATGCGTCGGTGACCTGGGTGGTGCCGTCGCTGATGTAGTCAATCTGTACCTCGCCATTGCTGTCCGAGGTGGTGTTGCGGGTGGCGCGGGCTTGGTAGCTGGTGGCCAGGGTGATGGGGTGGCGCGCGCCTAGCTGGTCTTGGGTGAAAGCCTGGGTGTCGGAGTTGCCTGCATTGCTACGCGCCCAGCGCTCGCGCAGGGCGGCCAGGCTGACCCAAGTCAGGCCGTCGGCAAAGCCGCTGTAGTTGGTGTATTGCACCAGCAGGTGGTGCTGGTAGCTGTAGGTGCGCTGCTCGCCGAGCACGTTGGCCTGGGTTACCAGGTTGTAGCGCTGGGGCAGTGCGGCAAAGGCTGCTTGGGCGGGGGTGCGTGGCAGAGCTGCCGGTGCTGTGTCGGCCTGGGTTTGCGACACCGGCTCAACGGGCTCGGTAGCGTAGGTGTAGCTGGCGTGGCAGGTGCGGCTGCCGTCGGGGTGCGCTTCTTCAACCCGGCCAATTCTGGGTGCTATGCGCGCCGGGGTGGCTACTCCGTCTTGGGTTGTAGTCTGGGTCTCTGCCTGCGCGTCGCGCACCGCTTCAATCACTTGGCCATCTACATGGCGAATGCGCAGCAGTACCTCGCCGGGTTGTGCATCATGGTGGTGCTCTATGGCAGTAAATTTGCCGTCGCGGGCGGTGCTGCGTGCCAGCAGGTAGCGCTGGGTGGCTGTGGGTGCGCGCGGCGCGAGCATGGCGTTGCAGCCTTGGTAGCCATGGGGCAGCACGCCATCAGGCCCGCGCACAAAGGTGTCGGTGCTGCCGTCGCGCCAGGTCAGGGTGAACTGGCTGTCGCTGTCCTTCAGCAGGGTAAAGCCCTCCGAGCGGTGGTCGTGCACCTGGCCCGTGGCCAGCACGGGCAGGCGCAGGGCGCGTCCGCTGTCTTCGTGGTACACGGTGCCTTGCGCGCACACCGACAGGCTGGAGGTAAAGGGCGTGGCCCAGCGCGCACCCAGCAGGCCCCAGTCTTCGGTCTCGGAGCCGGAGCGGTAGCAGCGTGTCCAGGCAAAGGGGTGCGGGCCGTCAAGTACAAAGTCGGTTTGGCGCAAGATTTCTTCGCCAGTGCCAAAGTGCACGGGCCTTCTGCTGGCGCTGGGGGTGCTGCCCGGGCCTGTGCTCTTGGGGCAGCAGTCGGAGGGTTTGTCTTTTTTGTCTTCCTTTTTTTTGTCTACGCTGCCGCCGTTTTTCTTGGCTTTCATATCGGCGCGTTTTTTCTCCAACTTGTCTATCACGCTACCAACGCCGGGTACTTTTTTGGCCAGGATGTTGCCGCCTACTCTAATACCTGTGTCGACCAGCGCACCAACGATGTCGGGTTTTGCACCTGTCACGACAAAGTCTTTGACCAAACTAAGTGCATTCCCGGCTGTTGTTGCCAGCCCTCCAGCTGCCGTAGTCACTGCCCCTGCAACGCCTACCACGGCACCCGCAGGGGCTACTACTGCCGCCACGGGCAGGCCCACGCCAGTTAAAGCCGATACACCGGCCGCACCCTCCATTACCGCAGCGGTGGTCAGCATATCGCCGCCAGCCGACATGGCAGACTCACCGCCAGATTTTAATTTTTCAGCCGTCTCGCCTATTTGTTGAGCGTAGGGCGTTAAAAGCTCACGGGCTGTCTCGGGGGCGCGCTCTAAGGCTTGGCCGATGGTATTGCCTGCATTCATCATGAATTTGCGAAAGGCCTGCAGCGTGCGCGCACCGTTAGAGCCTTTGGTGCTGCTAAATTCTTTAGATGTCACCTCTTTGCCGACCGTGCCGCTCTTAATACCGTTGGCCGCACCTGCTGCATCGCCCTTTACTGTCGGAATCTTGCTTCGCTCGTGCAAGAACAAGGGCTCGCTTTGCGCTTTGACGTTTTTTGAAACCCCGGTCGCATCTTTAAATTCACCAATGATGGTGTAAGGCAACGGCGGGGTGCTGTTGCCAATGGGCGTTTTACAAATGTCAGGCATCAAGCTGACGCAGTAAAAGCGCTTGGATTTGGTGATGGTTTCTTGGGCCATGGCAGTGCGCTAGTTTTTTTAATCGGGAGTCTAGGGTGCCGCGGCTTAGTGCGTTACCGGCTCGCGCTGGTGCGCAACGGGCTCTTTGGCGGGCGGGTTTTGTAGCTGCGCAATACGTTGCAACTGGGCTTCTTGGGTGGCATGCAGCAGCTGGGCTTGCAGTAAATGGCCGTCTGCCGGCAAGTAGATGCGCCACACTAAATGCACCTGGGCTGCATCAAGATCGATCACCACGGTGTCTATTGCCATACTGTGTACGCTGACTTTGCCGTCCTGGGTGGCGGCCAGTACATAGAGCGATTGCAGTGGCAATGTAAACCGTACTACGCTGTTGCCGTTGGCATCGGCGCGGGCATACGGTGCGTCGGGCGCGCACAGGTTAATCAAGTTGATGCGCTCTTGCCCTTGCAAATGACCGCACTGCTGGTCTACGGGGGCACTGTTCCAGTACTGGTGGCTGAACTCTTTGGGCAGGCGCGGAAACTCATCTTCTCCCCAGACTTTCTTTTCTACTATCTTGCCTACCAACAACCTGCGCGGCAAATAGGCCCGTCCAATAATGCCCAAACCAGCCGGTTGCGGTAACGCGCCGCCACGGGCAGCACGCCAGAACTGGCTTGCTGTAACGGGCGTGCTGGCATATTCTGTGCGCGGCGCAGGCAGTTTGCGTGTGCGTGTGGCTTTCAGATACCACTGCCGTGCAAAGCCGCGCCCCACGGGGTTGGTTTCGCAGGCATCGTGTGCCACCGGGGGCGCATCTTTGTCGGGGTGCTGGTCTATCTGCGCTGGTGTCAGGCGGTGTTTTTTGGCAATGCGTTTGGCGGCTTTGGTAGCTTGCTCTACCCGGCATTGCCCACCTTGCGCAAACTCATAGCGTAGCGGCATGGTGGTAAACTTTTTGGCGCGGGTGAGTCGCCAAGGGTTGAACTTGACCAGCCCCAAGGTACACCAAGTTAGCAGGGTCAGCAGCCAAGGCAGGGGCCACATATATTGGCGCAGCTCGCGCTCGCCCGTGATGGTGATGGTTTTGTCAACCAGCACTTCTCCAGCGATGCGGGTGTTCTCGGCGCTGGCCAACGCTTCTCTCCATTGCACAGACTGCACATGCGAGATGCTTTGAAAGGGGTTGAGCTGTTCAGGCCTGTCTGGCAGTGCGGCGCGCGTAGCGGGGCGCTGCACATGCAGCCGCACTTTAAACTCTCGCACTGCTTTGCCTTGCGGTGCATAGGCTTGGCCGTTCACCACCACGTCACAAAAGGGCTTGTAGGGCGCTAAGTCACTCTCTTCACGCACACTGCACCCCAAGTCGTCCTCGTAGTACATATCTTCTACATTGAGCTGCGCGGGTTCGTCAAGCAGGAACAGCTGCGCTTCGCCCAGCGCATTGCAAGCGCTTATGTCGTAGCCTGTTCTGGCCACCAGCACGTGGAAGGCTTGGTTGTGCTGGTCTATGGCATCAAAGTGCAGTGCATCAAAGTCGGTGAGGTTGTTAAACACCAGAGGGGGAATATCCAGATCGGCTGGATTGTCCGCATCAACTGGCGGGGTTGGTGTCAACATCGTCGCCATGGAGTTGTACTTTCTTTTCGCCGTGGGTAATAATTTCTTTGCCTTTAATTTCTATCCGTCCATCGGCCTTCATCAAGAAGACGCTTTCGCCCACTTCAATTCTGAATTCACTGCCTACGGTAATGGTAAATTTATCGCCCACCATCACCGTCTTGCTCAGGCCCACCTGCTCGGCCTGCATCAGCCCCACCGTGGTGTTCATCGCCGCACCCACCGTAGTTTGGTAGGCCCCGCCCACGGTCAGCATCTTGGCCAGCATGACGGTTTCGGTCTTGGTTTTAGCCACCGTTTCCGATTTGCTGCCACCTACCTTGACGCTGCGGTTGCTGCCGATGCTGATGTCTTCGTTGTCCCCCACGCTCTCACTGCGGTTTTTTCCGACACTGATCTTTTGGTTGTCGCCAATACTGATGGTCTCGTCTTTGCCCACATCCTCAGTTCGGTTATCCCCAATACTCACCTTCTCGTTATGGTCCACCCGCTCCGTGCGGTCGTTGTGCACGGTGATCTTCTCGTCGTGGTCTACCGTCTCTGTCCG
>JAYWGO010000183.1:0-3769 GCA_043778205.1 Polaromonas sp.
GGCAACTTGAAGACATCCATCAGCGGCACGTACCACAGTATCAATCACAGTAAATACGGCAATCGCTATCTGGCTGAGTTCTCCTACCGTTTTAACCGCAGGTTTGACCTCGCAGCCATACTGCCGCGACTACTGAATGCTGCTGCGACGACAAAGCCGCACACGCTGCGAACTCTTCGGATGTCTGAGGCAGATGGCTAATCAGGCCAATTCGTTCTAAATATTGAATCACACAGGCGGTTTGCAGGGGTTTGCGCAACTAGTCGGTAGCGGCGTGCGCAAAATCCTCCACGGCGTATTTACCCTAAGCGCTACCTGGGCCAGCAGTGGTGCGGCGTAGGGGCATGGCTGCAGACAGGGCTAGGCAACGCTTGGCGTCCGCAAAAGCAGAGTGCTGCTGCTGGGGCCGCATTTCTTATGTCCTTTATGTCTTTTATGCCTATGGCCCAAAAAAATGTTGAACAGGCAGCTATTAATTATGTAGTAGAGTGCTTGCCATAGCGATCTGCCGAATCTAAGCCCAAGTCCTATTTGCGCAAGGCAAGTGGCAAATACCTCGAATGCGGCATCTTTGCCCACGGCTTTCCCCGCGCCCGCTGCGCTGACTGCGCGCACGGCTACTTTGTGGCCTTCTCTTGCAAAGGCCGGTGTATGCCCCTTGTGCAACACCCGCCGGATGGTAGAGACGGCGGCGCATCTCACTGATCACGTCTGTCCGCGCCTGCCGGTACGCCAGCGGGTGCTGTCGGTGGCAAAGCGGCTACGCTATTTCATGCAGCGGGAGCGAGTAAAGTGAGTTTTCAACCGACCAGTGCAATCGACGAGGCTGCCGTGGCCCAACTGCAAGCTACCATGCGACGCCTTATCCTGCGCGCCTTCGTGGGCCGAGGCCTGCTGTAGAATTTTGAGGCCAAAAAGATGCTGGTCTACCGGTACAGCAGTTTTTCTGTGGACACCAATGTGCGCATCGAGGCACACGATCATGCAGTACTGGAGCGGCTGCTGCGCCAAGCAGCACAGGGAGCCTGGCGGTGATTGGCGCGGCTTCAGGGCAGACGAGCGCACCCTCACACCACTGGAGCTGATCGAGCGCATAGCCCCCTGGTGCCACCGCCGCGGACGCATCGACAGCGCTACTACGGCGCGCTGGCATCGAACTCGCCGCTCAGGGCAGCGGTTACGGCACTGGCTCTGGCTGCTACTTCGCAACCTACAAGGTAAGCGCTCTGGCAACTACACCCCTTGCGCCAAGGCTGGACTTGTGGTGGTTTGAGAGAGCTCAGTTTTTGGACAGGGCGATATTCCAGGGCAGCAGCGCCTCGTAGTCATCGGCGGTCTTGGCTTTTGGCAGTGCGATCAGAAGTGCGCGCAGGTACTGATAGGCATTGACACCGTTGGCTTTGCAAGTCTCCAACAAAGAATACAAATTGGCACTGGCATTTGCCCCAGCCACCGTGTCACTGAATAACCAGTTTTTTCTGCCCACCACAAATGGGCGAATTGAATTTTCGCAAGCGTTGTTATCAACGGGGTGGTGGCCGTCTTCAACATACAGGCTCAGCTTGCCCCACTGTGACGACATGTAATGCAGCGCCTTGCCCAGCAAACTGCCCGGCATGACAGTGTGCAGATTGGCCACCAAGAGCGCATGGATTTGCGCTAGTACCGGCACACTATGCTCCTGGCGCAGCGCCTTAATGGCAGCGGTGTCGAGTTTTTGCTCAGTTGCCTGACTTTCGACTTTGTAGAGCAGTCCAATCAGGGACATCAATTTGGCGGCAAGTTGATCGGGTGTGCGGCTGCTCTTGGGTAACGCGTGCAGCGCATCGAAGACGTACCGTCGGCAATGAGCCCAGCACCCCAGGTGCACCACGCGATGGGTCGCAGCAATGGCGTTGTAAGGCTCATAGCCGTCCGTCATCAGCGCGCTGCCCTCGCGCATCCCTGCATACAGTAACTGCGCAGCTTGTGTGCTGCGCGAGGGCGAATAAGCAAACAGGCGAATCGGCGGACCTGTGCCCTCGGCTCCTGAGGCCTGCGTCATCTGAGCCCACATATAGCTCTTGGACTGGGCCACTTTGCCCTTTTCCTTAAGCACCTGAACCACAGTTTCGTCGCCGTAGATCAGCGCGGATGCCAGCAAGTGGTCGCGCAGCAGATTGATGACGGGCTGCACCGCAGCACCCACGCGTACGACGCTGGCAGCCAGGGTGTTGCGCGAGATGTCGGTGCCACCAAAGCGCGCCAGCAGCACTGATTGGCGATACAGCGGCAGGCCATCACAGTACTTGGAGGTAATCACCCAGGCCAGCAAGCCTTCGCTGAACAAACCCTTGGGGATGACTTGCTCAGGCTTGGGCGCCAGGCGCACTGTGCCGTCGCAACAGGGGCAGGCGTACTTGACGCGCTCGTGTCGGATGGCTTGCACCTGCTGGGGGATGATGTCGAGCTGCTCGCTGGTCTCCACGCCGATCTCCACCAGCGCCGTACCATCATGCGGACACACGCGCTCATTTTCAGGCAACTCATGGCGCACGACCTGGCGAGGAAGCGCCGGATCGATGGGCTTGCGCCCACGCTTTTTGCGCTTGTGAGCAGGCACATCAATGGTGTCGGCTTGGCCAGCAGTTTCTTCAACGCCAGGCTGCGCTGTAGCGCCCAGATTCTCCGCTTCGTTGAAGAACAGGTCCTTCTGGTGCGCAGCGCTGGCCTCGCTCTTGGCGGCGAACAGATCGCGTTTGAATTTGTTGAGCTGCTCTTGGAGCAGGTCACGCTCGGTGCGCACCAGAACCAGTTCACTGTTGAGTAACTCGCTGCGTTTTGCAGCAGATACCAATGCCTCTTTCAGGGCTGTAATTTCTTCGCTGGCAAGTGTCAAATTCATTAACGTTTTTGACCAAATTGCCTCTCAAGAAGTTCCCTCAAAGCCACCATAAAGCAAGGCCTGTTTGACCCACTTTTGGAATGACTTTTATGCCGCCTTTTGATAGACCACAGCAGTGTGCCCGCGCATGGCTTGAAGGTCGATCCCGTCCAACAGCCAGTGCAGCTGCTGCACGCTCAGCTCGATGACGCTGCTGTCTTTGCGTGGCCAGACGAAGCGGGCATCCTCCAATCGCTTTTGTAGTAACCAAAATCCGTTGCGATCCCAGCCCAGTATCTTGATCCGGTCACGCCTGCGGTTACCAAAGACAAACACCGCGTTGGCAAAGGCGTTCATACCCAGAGCGTGTTCGACCAGGCTGGCCAGGCCGTTGATGTTTTTTCTGAAATCGATGGCATCTCGGTGCAGATATACGGCTCTTGCAGGATTTAGCGTGAACATGGCAGGCTCCACAGCGTTTGCATGACTGCCAATAGATCCTGCATCTCGGTTGCACCAAGATCGACCGCAACGCCATTGGGCAGTTGAACCCGCAGGTGCATTGGCTGCGCGACTGCATGGCTGGGTGCTACCGGAACTTTTGGCAGCACAGCTTTCCCTGCATTGGGCGCACCTGAGAGCTGCACTGCGAGGAACGCCGATGAATCTTGTGGCGCCACAGTTTGCACGGCGATGGCGTTGCGGCTTTGCCGCTGGGTGATCCACTTGCGAAGAAGATTGGCGTTGACTCCGTGCTGCATGGCCATCCTCGCCACCGACACACCGGGCTGAAGACAACGGCGCACCAACTCTTGCTTGACCTGCGGGTCATAACGGCAGCGTCCATCGCGAAGGTGTCCAAGCACCAAGCCACTCAATACTTCTAAATCTTTCTCCATCACATGT
>JAYWGO010000184.1:0-37253 GCA_043778205.1 Polaromonas sp.
GGTACCCTGCGCGTGATTCGCGGAAGTTTGCAAATAACATGTCCCGTCGCCCGACCAAGGTAAATAGACCTACAAAAGCATTGCCACGGGCTGCTAAAGTACCTAAGAGCAAAAGCAAACCAAGGCACACAGGCATTGCCAAGGTTTATGCAAACACCTCAGCAAGACAAACTACGTCACTACAAAATACATAGCTGCCTGTGCAGCATTTCCTTGGGCGATAGGGCTAATTGGCACTATTTTCTTGAAGACTTATGCCAAATCGAAACGGTCTAGGTTCATCACTTTGCCCCACGCTGCTGCAAAGTCATGCACAAAGGTTTGCTGCGCATCGCCCGAGGCATACACTTCGGCAATAGCGCGCAACTGGGCGTTGGAGCCAAACACCAAATCCACCGTGGTGCCGGTCCATTTGGGCTTGCCAGATGCGCGGTCGCTTCCTTCTAGCACGCCTTCAGCGCTGGCAGACTTTTGCCACTGGGTGCGCATGTCCACCAGGTTCACAAAGAAGTCGTTGCTCAGGGTCTCAGGCCGCTGGGTGAACACGCCGTGCTGGGCACCGGCAAAGTTGGCGCCCAGGGCGCGCATGCCGCCTACCAGCACGGTCATCTCGGGGGCCGTTAGTGTCAGCAGGTTGGCTTTGTCTACCAGCAGCTCGGCGGCCACGCTCTCATGCCCCTTGCGCAGGTAGTTGCGAAAGCCGTCGGCCGTGGGCTCTAGCACGGCAAACGAGTCCACATCGGTATGCGCCTGCGTTGCGTCCATGCGGCCTGGTGCAAAGGGCACTTGCACCTCTACCCCCGCCTTCTTGGCAGCGGCCTCCACGGCTGCGCAGCCGCCCAGCACAATCAGGTCGGCCAGCGAGATTTTCTTACCGCCAGACTGGGCACTGTTGAACTCTTTTTGCACAGCTTCTAGCTTGGCCAGCACCTTGGCCAGCTCGGCGGGTTGGTTAACCTCCCAGTCCTTTTGCGGTGCCAGGCGAATGCGCGCGCCATTGGCCCCGCCACGCTTGTCGCTGCCGCGAAAGCTAGAGGCCGATGCCCATGCCGTGGTTACCAGTTGGGCAATCGACAGGCCGCTGGCCAGCAGCCGGGTTTTAAGTGCAGCAATACCTTGTGCATCCACCAAGGGGTGATCGACCGGCGGAATCGGGTCTTGCCAAATCAGCACCTCTGCGGGCACCAGCGCGCCCAGGTAGCGCGAGCGTGGGCCCATGTCGCGGTGTGTGAGCTTGAACCATGCCCTGGCGTAGGCATCTGCAAACTCTTTGGGGTTGGCCATAAAGTGGCGCGAAATTTTCTCGTACGCTGGGTCCATGCGCATGGCCATGTCGGCGGTGGTCATCATGGGGGCATGGCGCTTGGCTTTGTCGTGCGCATCGGGCACGGTGCCTGCTGCGGTTGTCTCTTTGGGTGTCCACTGGTGCGCGCCAGCGGGGCTCTTGGTCAGCACCCATTCGTAGTTGAATAAGTTCTCAAAGTAGCCGTTGTCCCACTGGGTGGGGTTGTTAGTCCAGGCACCTTCAATGCCGCTGGTAATGGCGTGCACGCCTTTGCCACTGCCTAGGCTGTTCTTCCAGCCCAAGCCCTGCTCTTCAATGCTGGCACCTTCGGGTTCTGCGCCTACATACGTGTCGGGGTTGGCCGCGCCGTGGGCTTTGCCAAAGGTATGGCCGCCTGCGGTGAGGGCCACGGTTTCATAGTCGTTCATGGCCATGCGGCCAAAGGTTTCGCGGATGTCGCGCGCAGAGCCTAGCGGGTTAGGCACACCCTCGGGGCCTTGCGGGTTGACGTAGATCAAACCCATGGTAGTAGCGCCCAGCGGGCTTTGCAGTTCGCGGTCGCCGGTGTAGCGTTTGTCTGTGGCCATCCATTGGGTTTCTGCGCCCCAGTAAATCTCTTCTTCGGGTTCCCAAATATCAGGGCGGCCACCGCCGAAGCCGAAGGTTTTAAAGCCCATCGAGTCCATGGCCACATTGCCAGTCAGCATCATCAGGTCGGCCCAAGACAGCTTGCGGCCATACTTTTGCTTGATCGGCCATAGCAGTCTGCGGGCTTTGTCCAGGTTGCCGTTGTCGGGCCAGCTGTTAAGCGGTGCAAAGCGCTGCGAACCCGAGCCCGCTCCGCCGCGCCCATCGGCAATGCGGTAGGTGCCTGCGCCGTGCCAGGCCATGCGCACAAAGAACGGCCCGTAGTGGCCGTAGTCTGCGGGCCACCAGTCTTGCGAGTCGGTCATCAGCGCAGTGAGGTCTTTCACCACGGCGTGCAGGTCGAGGGTTTTAAACTCGGCTGCGTAGTCAAAGTCGTGGCCCATAGGGTCAGACTTGGTTGAATGCTGGTGCAAGATCTTCACATTAAGTTGCTTGGGCCACCAGTCTGCGTTGGCGGTGGCAGCTGCCACGGTGTGCTTGGTAGCGCCACTGGGGAACGGGCATTTTGCTTCGGTAGTCATGGTCATTTCCTTCTAAAAATGTGCATAGGGGCGGAAAGCTCAGACTGCACATACTTCATAGTAGGACTATTGAAAACTAATAGCTAATTGATTTTGGCTATTTTGATGATTGCTGAGATTAGACTGTCAAAGACTGTAATTTCAGGCTTGCACATGTTGCGCCGCTTGCGTATGGCCTTGTTGCAAAGTCTTACCACGGCACTACAAAATACATAGCTACTCGTGCAGCATTTCCTTGGGCCATAGGCCTAAATAGCATAAAAATTGATGAGTTCAGCGCTACTCACCATGCACCAGCTAGAAGCGCTAATTGGTCAACACCAAGTTAATCTGCGACTCTTGGCTAGGGTCAACTGTTGATGTGATGATGAACGACACCACCACCTGGCTGGGCAAAAACCCGGTTCGGCTGGTGTCAGCCGCGTAGCGTGCGTTGGTGATAAAGCTGGGGGTCATGTTAATGCCGCCATACACCAAAATACCGCGCACAGGAGGGTTGACTATTTGACCACCGGTCACCACCGTCCAGCGCACGGGGCCCGAGCTTGCAAATTCAAAACTATTGCCTGCAGGCAGCTGCACATCTTGCTCTTGGCCAGGCAGTAAATTAACACCGCCCACGCGCTGGCCATTGGCCAGCATGATGACATCGAAAGCGGCAACTTGCACGGGCGGTTGCTCTATCACCACCTCGCCCTCGATCACCGCGCCACCGCCGCAGCCGGTAAGCAGCAACGAGGTGCTGATGGCTAGTGCGCTGAAAAATGCAGTCATGGCTCTCATAGCGGGTGGCTCCCTTAAAATACCCTTTAATGCACTGCTTACAACAAGCTATGCTGGCGGTATGCAGCTACAACGCCACTGCCCACGCGGGCGTTGACCTGCTGTTGGCCAACAGCGGCGCTACCTCCTGTGTTTACACGGGCTTTACTTTTATTCACACCCCTATTCGCCCATGACACAAGCCCAAGAAATATCCCCTGGCCTGGTGCTGCAAGGTTTTGCACCACCACTGGCACTAGCACACTACAAGCTGGCCGCGTTTGACATGGACTCCACCTTGATTAACATTGAATGCGTGGACGAAATTGCCGATGCCGTTGGCCGCAAAGCCGAGGTAGCTGCCATTACCGAGGCCGCTATGCGCGGCGAGATTACCGACTACAAAGACTCTCTGCGCCGCCGCGTGGCGCTGCTGGAAGGGGTACCAGTGGCCGCACTGCAACAGGTGTTTGACCAGCGCCTGCAGCTTAACCCTGGCGCACTGGCGCTAACCCAAGCCTTTAAAGCCGCTGGCATCAAACTGTTGCTGGTATCGGGCGGGTTTACGTTTTTTACCGACCGTATCAAAGACCGCTTGCAGATGGACTGGGCCCGTTCTAACGTGCTAGGCGTGCAGGACGGCAAGCTGACAGGCCGCATGGTAGACCAGAGCTGGGGCGACATTTGCGATGGCGAGCAAAAGCGCCTAACGCTGCTAGAGACCTGCGCGCAAATGGGCATTAGCGCAGCACAAACCATCGCCGTGGGCGACGGTGCCAACGACCTGCCCATGATGGGCGTGGCCGGTTTGTCTGTGGCCTACCAGGCCAAGCCTGCTGTGCGCGCAAAGGCTATGGTAGCGATTAACACTGGCGGTTTAGACCGATTGCTCACGCTTTTTTAAAGGCCTTGGCCGCATGAGGCTTTGAACAAAATATGGCGCAAGTACTTAGCCCAGTGCTGCCAGCAAAAACAGCCGCAGCGGCCTATACTTATCACTTGCAAAGCCAAGATTAACCCCTTAAGGATTCCACCATGTCCCTGCGCATCAACGACACTGCCCCCAACTTTACCGCCGCCACCACCCATGGCAGCATCGACTTTCACCAGTGGATAGGCGACAAGTGGGCGATTTTGTTCTCGCACCCCAAAGACTTTACGCCCGTGTGCACCACCGAGCTGGGCTACATGGCCAAAATAGAGCTAGAATTTACCAAGCGCAACGCCAAGCTGATTGGCCTGTCGGTGGACGAGGTAGGCAACCATGCCAAGTGGGCGGCCGACATTGAAGAAACCCAAGGCGCAGCCGTCAAGTACCCCATGATTGGCGACACTGACTTGAATGTCGCCAAACTGTACAACATGCTGCCCGCTGGTGAGAGCGGCGGCGCTGAAGGCCGCACAGCAGCGGGCAACGCCACCGTGCGCTCGGTCTTCATCATTGGCCCGGACAAAAAGATCAAGCTGATGATGACCTACCCCATGACCACCGGCCGCAATTTTGACGAAATTTTGCGCGTACTGGACTCGATGCAGCTCACCTCGCAGTACAAAGTCGCTACCCCCGTCAACTGGAAGCACGGCGACGACGTGATCATTGCCGGCTCGGTGACCGACGAAGATGCCAAGACCCTTTTTCCAGCAGGCTGGAAGTCACCCAAGCCGTACCTGCGCATTGTCAAGCAGCCTGTCGGCTAATTTTAGATTTCTGCTGCACGAACCTGTACCAATGACTTTGGTCACTGTCCAAAAAGCGCATTTGTACCCACAATAAGGTGTTACAAGTTTTATGACGGAGATTGCGTGGCGCAAAGCACAGACTATCTGGTGCAACTGGTAGACGACCACCACATGATGCGCATGGGCCTGCGTGCCATAGCCAGCAGTTCTGCGCGCCTGGCCTTGCGCTGGATTGAAAACAGCAACCTGGGTGATGCGCTAGACGCCTACGCTGCCCAGCCCCAGGTAGACCTGGTGCTGCTAGATTTAAACCTGCCCGACAGCCAAGGCCTGCAGGGCGTACGGCGGTTTTTGCGCGAATTTCCACAGGCCCGGCTAGCAGTGTTCTCAGGCACACAAGACGAGTTTGTAGTGGGCCAGGCCATGGCACTGGGCGCGGTAGGTTTTGTGCCCAAGTCTGCGTCTGCAGAGGCTACGCTGAGCTTAATAGAGTCTTTGCTAGAGGCTGGCCGCGCCTGCGCCAGCACCCTGCCCATGGGCATCTATGCCTACGACAACAGCGCATGGCCCGCGCCGCATACGGGGCCGTCGGGCTTAACTGCCAGCGCTGCAGGCCACCCACCCGCACGCGACCGGGCCGCCGCACTGAACCCCACCCAGCTTAAGGTACTTGAACTGGTGCTGGCAGGCCTGAGCAACCAGGAGATTGCCAACGAATGCAAGCTGGCCTTGGGCACGGTAAAAAATACCGTCTCCTCCATCATGCTGTCGCTGGACGTGCACTCGCGTTCGCATTTAATCAGCGTGTTCAGATGATGCCTGCGCTATCTGCTGGCCCGACTTCTACACCAGGTCTTTCACCAGATCCTTCACACGATCTCTCGCCTGATTTTTTACGCACGCGCATCTTGCGCGAACAAGCTGATGCGCTGATAGGCACCAGCATCACCGCGACGGCAGGCCCCTTTGTGGGTGCGCTGATTTTTTGGCTGGCCTTCTACTACTTTTCGCGCAACCATGCCGTGCTGTGGTGGGCGCTGCTGGTTCACACCTGCCAAGCCCTGCGCTTTGCGGTCAATATGCAGTACCTGCGCACACCCGTTGCCCAGCGCCAGCCCTTAAAAACCATTCGCCCTTACTGCGCTTTGCTGGTAGCCACAGGCACCGCGTGGGGGTTGGCACCGTGGATGTTTTTCCCCCAAGGCGACACCACCCTGGTGGCACTTATGATGCTCACCTTGCTGGGCATGAGTGCGGGCAGCCTAGGCTGGCTGGCCAATTACCGGCGTGCTGTGCTGTGCTTTATCCCGCCCATGCTGGGCTTGTTGGTGCTGGCCCTGCTGTGGCAGCGCACTGGCCTGACCAATGTGATGGCAGTCTTAACCCTGCTGTACGCGGCAGTCACCCTGCGCCTGGGCATTAACCAAAACAAGCTGCTCACCGAAGCGCTGCACGCCCGCTACGAAAAAGAAGACCTGGCGCAACGCCTGGCCCAGCAGGTGCGCATGGTGGAACATGCCAGTTTAGAAAAAACCCGATTTTTTGCCTCTGCCAGCCACGACCTGCGCCAACCTTTGCATTCGCTGGGCTTGTTTGGTTCGGCTATTTTGGCGCGCTTGAAAGACACCGCTGATGAGCCCTTGGCACGCAATATGATGCACTGCGTCGATGCGCTGGAGGCATCGTTTAGCGCCATGCTGGATGTGTCTAAGCTAGACGCTGGGGTGGTTGCCGCCAAGCCGCAGCCTATGGCCGTGGCTGAACTTTTCCGCCGCCTGGATGCCAAGCTGGGACGCCAAGCCCAAGCGCAAAACTTGGCACTGCGTTTTAAGCCTGCAGGCAAATGGGTGCTGGCCGATATAGCACTGCTAGAGCGCATGCTGGGCAACTTGGTTCACAACGCGCTGAAGTTTACCCAGCGCGGCGGTGTGGTGGTGGTGGTGCGCTCGCACGCTGCGCAGCTGAGCATTCAGGTGTGGGACACCGGCGAAGGCATAGCAGCCCAAGACCTGCCCCGCATTTTTGATGAGTTTTACCAGGTGGGCAACCGCGAGCGTGACCGCTCTATGGGGCTGGGCATGGGCTTGGCCATTGTGCGCAGGCTGTCGGGCTTGATGGACATTCCCGTGCAGGTGCAATCGCGGGTGGGCCGCGGTACGGTGTTTAAGCTGTTGGTGCCTAGTGCGTCGGCGCTGCCACAGCCCGCACCCGCGCTGCGCTTTGAGACCAGCGGCACCCTGCGCGCGTTGGCCGGCTTGAACATACTGGTGGTAGATGACGAGGAGAATGTGCGCGTAAGCACAGCAGCCGCACTGCAGCTGTACGGCATGCAGGTGCAGGTGGCAGCCAGCATGGCCCAGGCTGTAGAGATCGCCCAGCAGCTTGAGAAAAAGCCTGCAGGCAAGGGCAAGCTGGATGCACTGATCACTGATTTTCGGCTGCGGGGCGACGAGGATGGCATTGCCTTGGCGCACATGCTGCGCCACACACTGGGCAGGCCACTGCCGGTGCTGCTGGTCACTGGCGACACGGCCCCCCAGCGCGTGCGCCAGGCGCAGGCCAGCGGCCTGCGTGTGCTGTACAAGCCGGTCAAAATACACGACCTGGTCGAAGAGCTGCGCATGCAGTTGCTTTGACCGTGACCAAAGTCATACTTCTCGCTTTGCCTTGGTGCAACAATGACTTTAGTCACTGGTCAAGGGCCTGATCGCCCACTAACCTTGCAACTTCATTGTGTAGCCAAGGAGCTTGTATGTTGACTGTTGTGACCACCCCTCAAATTTGGGCCCATCTTAAAAGCCTGACACTCGCCTGCGCTGCGGCGCTTACCCTGACCGCCTGCGGTGGTGGTGGTGGTGGTGGTGGTGGCGGATCTGACCCTGCACCTTTGGCCAATCCCACCGGCACAGCAGGCACGGGTACGGGCACGGGTACGCTGCCTGCAGGCACAACCAATACCGGCACGCCCACCGCAGGCAACCCTGCAGCCGGCTGCGGTGTATCACAAGCAGGGTTTACAGCCGGCAATACCTTCACAGTCAACGCGCAAATCTACCGGGCCGATGGCACCGTGCTAGGCACCCAAGGCCTGAGCATCGTTAACCGTGCAGGGGTAACTTTCAACGCTGTCAGCACAGTGGAGGCGGCAGGTACCTCTACCGCTACTACCAGCGGTACCACTGTTGCGGGGCAACTTAACTCATACAACAATATTGTGGGTACCAACCAGTTGCAATACGGTGTCAACGTGCAAACAAGCGGGCTGCAAATTAACACCAGCTACAGCCCACCCCTGCAACGCGCCCTAAGCCCTGCACTGAATGTGCCAGAGTCACAAACCGTGACCCAAACCGTGCAAACGCTGATCTCAGCGGCAGGCGGCGCAACCAGCTCGCCCCCCGTTACCAGCAGCTACAGCATTTCGCGTGTGGGCTTAGCCATTGAGACCATTACCGTGCCTGCAGGCACGGTCAGCGTGTGCCGCTCTAATGTAGACACGGTAACGGGTGGCACAAGCTCGCAGCAAACGCATTACACCTTGGCCACAGGCAATTGCAAAGGCCAAATAGCGCGCTTGGTTGACCGGGTAACGGGCCGCACCAGTTTTGAGATGACCTCAGCCACCTTCAACGGCGCTTCGTGTGTATAAAGCCCACGAATGAGGCAGTTGTTTATGCGCTGGCGTAGCGCTGCCGTGCCAGCGCAGCGCCCAAGCCCAAAGCCTCAAGCTTCTTGAGTGCCACAGCGCGGCTCATCGGTGCCAAGCCGCAGTTGGTGCACGGAAAGAGCTTGTCTTTGGCCACATACTGCAGGGCCATGCCAATGGTGTCGGCAATCTGCTCTGGGGTTTCTACCACGTCGCTGGCCACGTCTATCACGCCCACCATCACGTCTTTGCCTTTGAGCAGTGCCATCAAATCCGGCGGCACATGGCTTTGAAAGCACTCTAAGCTAACTTGGTCTATGCTGCTGGCCGCCAGCGCTGGAAACACCGCCTCGTACTGGCGCCACTGCTCGCCCAGGGTAGATTTCCAGTCGGTGTTGGCCTTGATACCGTAGCCGTAGCAAATATGCACCGCCGATTTACAGGCGCGCACATCAGCCCTACCCGTGTTGTTGGTACCAGCGCGGCTGATACCGGCACTGGCCACTTCCAGCGCTTTCACGCCCCAGTCGGCAGCGTCTTGCATGTAAACGTTAAATGCGGGTTCATCAAACTGAACTACATCTACCCCATCGGCCTGCAGGGCCCGTGCTTCCACGTTCAGCAGCTCTGCAAATGCAAACGCCATCTTCACTTTGTCGCCATAAAAGCGGTCAGCCACGGTGTCAATAATGGTCATGGGGCCGGGTAAGGTGAATTTGATTTTCTTGGCCGTGTGGGCACGCAAAAACTGCGCCTCAGTACCGTGCACACGGCCCTTCAGCTTGAGCGCGGAGACCACCTGCGGCACCTGTGCGTCGTAGCGGTTGTTGCGAATACCCATGGTCACTTTGTTAGCAAAGTCAATGCCCTCAACTTGCTCTAAAAAGCCGTGCACAAAGTGCTGGCGCGACTGCTCACCATCGCCAATGATGTCCAGCCCCGCATCTTCTTGCGCCTTGATCCATAGCAGCGTGGCGTCCAGCTTAGCCTGCGCCAAGTCAGCGCCCTCAGCTTTCCACTGCGGCCAGAGTTTGTTGGTCTCTGAGAGCCAGGCCGGTTTAGGCAAACTGCCTGCGATAGAGGTGGGGAACATAGATTGGACTTTCCGTTGCTGTATATGCACAGCCACTTAATCTTGATTTAATTGATTAAATAGACAGCTAATGTAATAATTAAATATGAATTTTCGATGCTAGTAGTATTAGTAATAACTCTTTTAGATTTATCCATATTTGTAATTTAATATATCTATTATTCAACAGTAAATTACAATTACATACAATAAGGACACACTTATTTTTTCTAGGTAGTACTATTACGTATTAAAGATACTTGTAACAATATAATTTTCATCCAAATGCCAGTTTATATACGTACAGCGGCAGGCAGGACAGCCGCGTTAAATCCCCTCTCTCTGCTGCCGCGCAACATGCGAACGTTGCTGACAGTAATTGACGGCCATAGTGATTCCAGCGTTTATAAAACTAGGCTTCCATCGCTTGGCGATGTGCAGTTGCTACTAGATTCGCTAGAAAAAAGTGGCTATATACAAACTGCATACAAAGCAGCGGTCGTACCTAAGGCTTCTTCTACAGGGCATGCCTTAAGCTACGCGCCTAGTTTGGTAGTTCCTTGGAGCGACACCCACGCGGGCGATATTGAGCCCAAGGAACCCGCACCTATCTCGGAAACATCTAGCGCAACAACAAAGTACATAGAACCTCACGTCGCGGCAGCTACTCCAGACGAACTTTCGGTGATTGCTAACGCACAGCACAGGTCTGCACCAGTGCAAGTCACACCCTCAGTGATTGCGCCTAATTTAAAGCCTAACAACAGCATTGCCAATTCATCTCAGTACAAGCTGCGAAGTGCCATCTTGTTAATCAGTGATTTTGTTACGCTGCATATGCCTGCTGAATCTATTGAAATCATCCTAACTTTGGAAGGCCTAGATTCAATTGAGCAGTTAACGGCAAGCCTTAGTGACTATGCATCGTTGATTGCTCCGCTAGGCCAGCCTGCGCAACAACACCTGCTTCAACTCAAGACCCAATTAATTTGAGTCAAGCTTAGCTCCTCAAGAACCAACAGTACGAAAGATTTCTTATGTTAATTAGACTTATTTATGCAAGTACAGCTCAGCCTGGCGTTGACCTCAACGAGTTCAAGCGCATTTTGCTGCAAGCACAAACCAATAACCATAGCCGAGACCTCACAGGCATGTTGGCTTTTAACAGCAAAATTTTTCTTCAGGCTTTAGAAGGCGCTCGCGACCAGATTAACGACTTGTATGCGCGATTGATCCGTGATCCTCGGCACCACACCGTGACAATG
Organism: Polaromonas sp.; assembly: GCA_043778205.1. Classification (GTDB taxonomy): domain Bacteria; phylum Pseudomonadota; class Gammaproteobacteria; order Burkholderiales; family Burkholderiaceae_C; genus JAAFIP01. Next base: position 10,880 of record JAYWGO010000184.1, read on the forward strand.
CTGGGTTACAAGGAAATTGAGGAACGCCATTGGGCTAACTGGTCAATGGGATTTGCGGCACCTAATGCTAACAACCGCTCATTATTCCTAAAATATTCTCAACAAAGCATTTTTAATCCTTACGGCATGAAAGCTGATGCTGTGGAAAAAATGTTGATGGAGCTGGCCACCACCACGATTGCTTTAGCAGCGCCTGCCGCGGCAACTGTAGCTGCACCGTCAGTAGCGACAGAAGCAACTAGCACTCCAGTATCAACTACCCCTGCAGCGGCTGAAGCTGGCATTTTCGCGCGCTTTCTGAATAAGCAACCTTAACCATGCCACTATCCGATGCGCAATCAGGCAGTTCAAAGCTTGGCATTGAAGATTTATCGTCTGTAGTTTTTGAGCGAACCGATTTAGGTACGGCGGCCATTAAGTCTAGTGTTAGCGATATTCCGCGCACGCTACGCACATTGATGCTGGTAGTAGATGGCCGCTCTAATGTTGCCCAGTATCAACCCTTTCTTAGTGCGATGGGCTCATTGCCTGAAAAGTTCGATGAGCTGGAACGGTTAGGTTATTTACGCCGTAAGGCTAAGGAAACTCTGGCCAGTAAGGCGAGCGATGAGCGCATTCAAAAGGCTACCATTGACGATGTGGTTTCTAGACCTATTAAACCAACCATTAGCCAAACCGTCGCAGCTTTAAATGAAGCTGATTTACTCAATTTAGCGTTGGATATTTCGGTACTTAAAGGTCCTGATTATGGTAACGCTAGCAACAACTTTGCACCCGAATTGCAAGCACTGGCCAGCAACATAAGCCGCGACTCAAAAGTTAGTTACTTGGCCACAGGCGTTTCACTTTATAGGCAAAGTGACAATCAAAACCTAACGGGCTCCAGACTGTATACAGACACTCCCACTTTACAAGATCTGCTTGCAGAGATGGAAAAATTTCTTTCTAGTGAGGCTGGTTTAGATGGATTACCGCTGGCGTTGATGTTTGGTCAAATTACATCTTTAGCCCAACTGCGACGTGAACTTCCCGCCTACTTAGAATTAATTCAGCCCTATGGCGCCAAAGCTGACGTTCATGTGAAACAACTTTCGGATTTGCTAGACCGCGCTCAAAGCCAATCCTGAAATTACTGCTTGGAACGTTCATTGTTTCAGGTTAGCTTTGCACAAATCAGTACAAATAATTTTGCAAAATACGTATGTCTTTATTGTGTTAGCAGGGCTGCTAACTTATGTGTGCCACTGCAAGATTTCCACGCTCTACTAATTTAATAGCTGCTTGTGCAGCATTTCCTTGGGTCACAAGGCTAAACGCTTACTAATTCTTGTGCCAAAAGGGTGTAGGAACGTTGCTGCGAGGCGGCATCACCTGTCCAGGTAATGATGGCAATTTCTTGCACCTGCAGGGCATCGCCCAGTGCGCGCAGCTTAGCCGCTACTTGCGCGCCCGTGCCTACCAGTGCGTTTTTGCGCAGCGCATTAAGCCGGGGGAGTTCAGCGTCACTGTAGTCGCGGTCGGCTTCGCTGGGCGCTAGCAGTGCGCCAATATGGCCTAGGTTGCGGTCCATCTTCCAGCGGGCGCGGCTTTTAAACTGGTGCCAAGCGGCTTCTTCGGTATCAGCGGCCAGCGCCCATACGCACAAGGCAGCGTGCGGCTGGGGCATGATGGCACTGGGTTTAAAGCGGCTGCGGTACAGCGCCAGCGCCTCATCTGCGCCCTGCCCGTCGGTAATAAAGTGGGCAAAGGCGTAGGGCAAGCCCAGCTGCGCGGCCAGCTGAGCACCGTAATTACTGCTGCCCAGCATCCACAGTGCAGGGGCAGTGGGGCCTTGTGGGTAGGCATGCACGCCATGGCCGGGGTGGCCCACTGGCAAGCCATCCGTCTGGCTGCCAAAGGGCAAGTCTGCGCCCTCTTGCACCCAGGCTTGCAACTCCAGCACCTGGCTAGGGAAGTGCTCTGACGCACCGGGGTTAGGGTTAAGCAAGCCAGATGTACGTTGGTCGCTGCCAGGCGCGCGGCCTAGGCCCAGGTCAATCCGGCCCGGTGCCAGCGCATCCAGCACCCGAAACTGCTCAGCCACTTTAAGCGGCGCGTAGTGCGGCAGCATCACCCCCGCGCTGCCAATGCGAATCCGCTGTGTGCGCGCAGCAATAGCGGCCATCAGCACCTCGGGCGCGGTGCCCACTATGCTGGGGTGGCTGTGGTGCTCGCTCACCCAAAAGCGGTGGTAGCCCAGTGCCTCGCAGTGCTGGGCCAGCGCCAGGGTTTGGCGAATGCTGCTGGCTTGGCTGTGGCCTGCTAGTGCAACGGATTGGTCTAAAACTGACAAGCGCATAGGGTAAGGGGCAATTTATAAATGAATATGCAAAGCGGGCCAGTGGACAAGGCCTGAAAGTACGCTGCAATATGCCCATAATACAGCTATGAGAGCGACTACAAACAAGCACATCGTCATCATCGGTTGTGGCTTTGGCGGCCTAGAAGCCGCCAAAGCGCTGCGCAAAGCAGATGTTGACATCACCCTGATCGACCGCACTAACCACCACTTGTTTCAGCCCTTGCTCTACCAAGTGGCCACTGCGAGCTTGTCGGCCCCGTTAATCGCCGCGCCTATTCGCAACCTGTTCAGTAAGCAGCGCAACGTGACCACCTTGTTGGGCAACGTCTGCGCTATCGACGCGGTAGCGCAGAACATCAGCCTGGAAGGCGCTGGCGCTGCACCTACCAAAGTGCCCTATGACCACCTGGTCATCGCAGCCGGTGCCACCCACAGCTATTTTGGCAACGATGCGTGGGAGCAGTTTGCCCCAGGCTTGAAAACTCTGGGCGACGCGCTAGAGCTGCGCAAGCGCATTTTGTTTGCTTTTGAAGCGGCAGAGCGGGAAGAAGACCCTGCCCTGCGCGAAGCATTGCTCACTTTTGTGGTGATCGGTGCAGGCCCTACGGGCGTGGAGATGGCAGGTACCATGGCCGAGATTGCGCGGCACACGCTGCCGGGTGAGTTTCGCCGCATTAACCCCGCCAGCGCGCGGGTGCTGCTGGTGGAAGGCGGGCCGCGTGTGCTGCAAGCCATGCCTGCTGACCTAAGTGATAAAGCCTTGGCGCAGCTTAAAAAACTGGGCGTGCAAGTGATGTTGGGCTGCAAAGTCAAAGGCATTGACGCTAACGGCATAGGCGCTAGCAGCACCGACGGCACGATAGAGTCAAGCTACCGTATTCAGAGCAAAACTGTGGTGTGGGCTGCTGGCGTGGCGGCTTCACCGCTGGGCAAACAACTGGCTGCCAGTACCGGCTGTACGGTTGACCGCGCAGGCCGCGTGGTGGTGCAGCCTGACCTGAGCGTGCCGGGCTTTGCCAACATATCCGTAGTGGGCGACATGGCCGCAGCAAAGAGCCACCACAAAGGCCTGGAGACTGCCGTACCCGGTGTGTCGCCCGCTGCCAAGCAAATGGGCCGCCGCGCTGCGCAGAACATCCTGCTCGGCCTAGCTGGCAAACCCACCAAAGCCTTCCGCTACAACGACTATGGCAACCTCGCCACCATTGGCCGCAACGCAGCGGTGGTAGACCTGGCATCACCGCTGGGCCACTTTAAATTCAGTGGCTATTTTGCGTGGCTGTTTTGGCTGTTTGCGCACATCTACTTCTTGATCGGCTTTCGCAACCGCTTTGTGGTGCTGCTGGACTGGGCCAGCGCCTACCTGAGCTTTGCGCGGCATGCGCGGGTGGTGGTGGGCAGCGCAGGGGTGCAAAAACGTGAGGCTGAGGTGCCAACGCAGCTTTAGCAACCTACAGCTGGCTCACCCGGCTGTGGCGGCAAGCGCCAATAGACATACTTCCATACACTGGTAAAGCCCGCGCGCAGGTACAACGCATTCGCGGCTGCGTTGCCTTCTTCCACTTGCAAAAACACTCGGTCAATGCCGCGCTGCATCGCCGTGTCAGCCAGTCCGGCCAACACACGCCCTGCCAGCCCTTGGCCACGATGTGCTGCTGCAGTGCGCATGCCGTGGACGCTGGCCCAGCCGTAGCTGAATGCACCTGCACCAGCAGCAATAGTGTGGTCACCCTCTCGTACACTGGCAAATACTGATCCTGGTGCTTTGGTCAGAATTTTCACTCGGCTAGCGCCGTCTACCGGGTCAAAGCCCTCGCCCAAAAATACCGACGCCCAGCCTGCGTCAGGTGTATTGCTTACTTGTGCAGGTGCAAGCTGAGTCACCTTGCGCATCGCGGCAACGCAGCTGCATTGGACCAGCGTGGGCTGTTCTGCGCGATAGCCTTTGTTGCTTAAGGCTTGGCGCATAGCGTCAAAGCTGGGTACATCAGGCAAACGAAAGTGCGCCTGCAAGCCGCGCTCAGCATATAGCTGCTCGATGGTGTGCACCAGCGCGGCACTTGCATTGCTAGTCGTATGCACTAAGGGCACAGCACTCTTGGCACGGCCTACTGTGCTACGGTCGAAGGGCAGCAACCAACCCGGCAACTCGTGTACTGATTCAGGTGACACGGCTGCAATGGTGGAGCGCTCGATGGTTTCAATATCAAAATACATCGTGTTTTTCTCAAAAATACCTCGCCACCCACACCACGGGTAATAAGGCGTTTGATGTAGCGGCATTTATGCAACAGAGTGTAGAGCACTGCTGCACAGCCACTTTGTCAATTGCGCTGGTGCCAACTCTCGACTAGACTTAAACGCAAGCTTACTTTTAGACCACAAGGACTCTTCATGACAACACGCCATCTTTTAAGCTCTGTTGCCACCGCTGCGTTGCTAGCCGCATGCGTCACCGCACCCACACCGCCCACATTAAGCAACTTCAGCTACACCCCTTTCCAGCAGCCCGAGGGGGGCTCTGGCATCACCGACAAACCTGGGTGGGCCACCAAGAAATTTGCTGTGGCGGCGGCCAACCCGCTGGCCACCGATGCGGGTTACCAAATTCTCAAAGCCGGTGGCAGCGCGGTGGACGCGGCCATTGCGGTGCAAATGGTGCTTAGCCTGGTAGAGCCGCAAAGCAGCGGCATCGGTGGCGGCGCGTTTTTGCTGCACCACGATGGCAAAACCACCGAGGCCTTTGACGGCCGCGAGACCGCGCCTGCTGGTGTAGACGAAAACCTGTTTATGAAAGACGGCAAACCCCTGCCCTTCTACGACGGCGTGGTGGGTGGCCGTGGCGTGGGCGTGCCCGGCACCGTGCGCATGCTAGAAGCCGCGCACCAGCAGCACGGCAAGCTGGCCTGGGCCAAGCTGTTTGAGCCTGCGATTGCGCTGGCCGAGGGCGGCTTTAACATCAGCCCACGGCTAAACACCTTGGTAAAAGCCGATGCGCATTTAAAGAAAGACCCCACCGCAGCGGCCTACTTTTTTAAAGCCGACGGCGACCCGCGCGATGCTGGCGTCAACCTGCGCAACCAGCCTTTTGCCGACGTGCTAAAGCTGATTGCCGCAAACGGCAGCAAAGCCCTGCACGAAGGCCCCGTGGCCCAAGCCATCGTAGACAAAGTACAAAACCACCCCACCAACCCCGGCAAGCTCACCATGGCCGACATGGCGGCCTACCAAAGTAAAAAGCGCGATACCCTGTGCACCGACTACAGCGCACGCGGCAAAGACCTGCGCTTGTGCGGCTTTGGGCCGCCCAGCTCGGGTGCCATCGCCATAGGCCAAATACTGGGCATATTGGCCAACACCAATGCGTCCAACATTGCAGCTGAACCCACCCCAGACGGCAAAGGCATGGTGCCCGCAGCCGCTTGGCTGCACCTGTACACCGAGGCATCGCGCCTGGCCTTTGCCGACCGCGCCCAGTACCTAGGCGACCCCGACTTTGTGCCCGCACCGGACGGCGTATTAGGCGGCAACTGGGCCAGCATGCTAGCCCCCGCCTACCTGGCCGAACGCGCCCAACTGATAGGCCCGCAAAGCATGAAAACCGGCAAACCCGGCAACCCTGGCGGCACCAAAACCGCCTACGGCATGCCCGCCGAGCAGCCTGAATACGGCACCAGCCACATCAGCATCATCGACGGCTACGGCAACGCACTGTCGATGACCACCACTATTGAAGACGCTTTTGGCGCGCGGCAAATGGTCAACCCTAGCGCTACAGCAGCAGGTGCATCAGGCATGGGTAGCGTAGGCGGCTTTCTGCTTAACAACGAACTGACCGACTTTAACTTTGCCCCCAACGATGCTGAAGGCAAGCCCACCGCCAACCGCGTGCAACCCGGCAAGCGCCCGCGCAGCTCCATGAGCCCTACCTTGGTGTTTGACAAAGCCACTGGCCAAGTCATCTTAAGCGGCGGCAGCCCTGGCGGGGCCATGATCATTCACTACACCGCCAAGACTTTGTACGGCACCTTAAACTGGGGTCTGAACGCCCAGCAAGCCATTGACTTGCCCAACTTTGGCGCAACCGGCGCACCCACCCTGCTAGAAGAAAAGCGCTTTGCACCCGCAACAGTAGAAGCCCTCAAGGCCCGTGGCCACGAAGTGCGCGAGCAAAACCTTACCAGCGGCCTGCAGGCCATCCAGCGCACCCCCACAGGCTTCTTCGGCGGTGCCGACCCGCGCCGCGAGGGTGTAGTTCGCGGAGACTAGGTCTTGCTTATAACTTATCGTAGCTCTGTATACTACTAATTTAATAGCTGCTAAAGCAGCATTTCCTTGGGTGATAGGCCTAAAACTCTGAAACTAAAGGCATGTAATACGCCAATAACTTGGCATGTTAAATCCTGTGTAATTGAAAAAATGCGTTTAAGTTTAGCCCGAGCGTTTCGCTACACCAGCGCCCGATAAAAATTAAAACTATGCGTACTATTTGTACTTCATGGTAGCTAATTTTTAGAAAATGCACTACTATTTATATTTAGATGGTTTCAGTATTGAAAAAAACTGAACAATAAAACAGACTATTTTGTGGTGTATCAACACACTTGAGCGCAATGCTGCACACAAGCTAGCTTTAGCTTAGGTTTTTGGACAGCTCAGTCTATTCGTAACATTTTGCGCACTGCATAATTAGCAATAGATAGAAACCCCACACCGAGTTTCTATCTACAAAAGCCATGCCAATGGTTAAATTTTAGTTTTCCATAAGAAAAATAAGATGTTTGTAACTTGCGAAAGCAATAAGGAGGCGCAAATGACAGTCCCTACATTTTGTGTAGAAGCGTTCAGCAGAAACGGCAACCGCATTATTGCCACGGTAGTGGCGCACATGAAAAGCACCAAATTTAACTTTGTTATGTTTGACGAGGCGCGTGGCCTTGCGCCCCAGATCGCCATCGTAGACCAAGCTGACCGACAGATGCGCGACCTGCTAGCTGCTGCAGTGCAACGCAACCCAAGTTTAAAAATTATCTACATTGTGACCGAGGCTGGTTTGTCACCAAATCAGCCGCATGAGATTGTGGGTACGCACCTTGTCTCCAACCTGATTCCTGCCCTAGAACGGCTGGCGGACACTGCTAGCGATTCTTTAGCAGCAGCGTCATTGCCAGCGCCAGTGCCCGCCGCTAAGCCAGCTATGGCAACAACCAACGAGAACAAAGTAGTGCAGCTGGTGCCTAATAAACCGCGTCGGGAGCGCCTGCGCGCCCTGGTGGTAGATGACAGCCCTACAGTGCGTATGCAACTGGTTAAAACTATCGAGCGCATGGGTATGGACTGTGATGCCGCAGAGGGCGGCGAGGCAGCCTTGGCGCATCTTGCTAACCAAAGCTACCAGATTATTTTTGTCGATGTGGTGATGCCCGATATGGACGGCTACAAGCTGACGCGCGAAATCAAGCGCAATAAAGCGCACAAGGGTACCCCGGTTATTATTTTGACCAGTAAATCATCGCCGTTTGACCGCGCACGCGGTGCCCTTGCCGGATGCGACACCTATTTGACCAAACCCGTAGAGCTCAAGCGCTTGTTTGAAGCTACTGTGATGTGCTTAACCAAGAGTATGGCTGTATCTGACTTGACCGGTTTGGTTCGTGACCCCAGTGCACCTGTGGCCCAAAGCCCCCAGGCAGCAGAGCCGGTCGCCAGAGCAATGCCCATTAGCCAAAGCAAACCCACATCGGCTTACGATGCGCCACCCTACACCAACAACATAGTGAGGCCCCTGGCCCGCTGATAACTATTTAACCCTGGAGAACTAAATGGCCTTAAATAAAGCCCTCGTGGTCGATGACTCGTTGACTGACCTTAACAACATCAAATCTATTTTGCAAGAGGCTGGTTGGATGGTGTCTACCGCCACCAATGGAGAACAGGCCATGGAAAAAGCCAAGGCGGACAAGCCCAGCATCATATTTATGGACATTGTGATGCCGCAAATTGATGGCTATGGTGCCACCCGCATGCTGGCGGAAGATCCTGCTACTAAAGGCATTCCCGTTATATTTGTGTCCACCAAAAATAGCAAGGCTGACCAAGTATGGGCCAAAATGCAGGGTGGTAAAGCGTTGATAGGCAAACCAGCCTCCAGCAACGACATAGTTGATGCACTGAAGTTCGCGGTTTAAAGCCTATAACCTGTTATGGCTACCCCTTCGTCCAACAGCTACTCACCTCAGGGTAGCGAGCTAATGCACGGTTTTCGCGTGGCGGGCCTGCATTTAGTGCCTGCTGCACGGGTACTTACCGAAGTGGTAGCCCAAGCAGACGTGTTTCCTGTCCCCAAGTCATCTACGGCTCTGATGGGGGTAATGAACCTGCGCGGCACCATCGTGCCGCTGTTTGACCCGCTGCTGCTGGGCCAAGCGGCAAGCCACATCAGCCCTTCCAAACGCCATGCTTTGGTGTTTGACCGTGAAGAGCAAAGTTTGGGTGTGCTGCTGGATGGCGACCCTGAGCTGATGTCTATGGTGCCTGCAGTAGGCACACATACGCGACCCGTATCGGTTTTGTCCGACTATTTGACCCGGCCGTGGGTGCGGGCCGACCAGCCGCAGCAAATATGGTGGGAATTTAACCACCGCGCGGCGTTTGGGTTTTTAGCCCGCTCACACACCGTTTCTTCGTCATCTGTCTCCACCGCTTCCATTGCCCATCACACCGAGGTAACTTTATGAACTTTAATATTCGCCAAAAATTGTTGGCCGGCTTTGCCGCCTTGATTCTTGCTTTGCTGGTTGTGGGTGGGTATAGCTACCAGCAGGTTAACAAGCTGGAAAAAATTATTGCTGAATCGCAATCTGAAGAAGCGCTCGCCGGTCGTGCGCAGTCGGCGCTGTGGGAGCTGCGTTATGGCTTCCCGCAGTTCTTGGTGTTGACGGATGCTGAAAACCGCAAAAAAATCGTCGATGCCGAGCCGCGTCTGTACAAGGTTCTGGAAGACAACATGAAGGCCTATGGACAGTCACCCGGTCTGACACCTGCTCAGATTGCAAGCCACAAAGTAACTACCGATGCCTGGAACCTTTACAAGGAACGGCGCGCGCCATGGTTTGCGCTTATTGGCGACAACAAGCCGGAAGAGGCCGCTACTTTTCGTGCACAGTACACCACCCCTTTGGGTGCCGCGACGGTTAAGGCCATGACGGAATTGATCGATACCACTGAAAAAGAAGATATCACACAGCGCGGCGAGGTGGTCAAGACCGTAGAGCAGTCAAAGACCTTGCTGCTGGTAATTGCTGGCGCGGCTATTTTGCTAGGATTGATTGCAGCCTTCTTGGTACTGCGTTCTATTTTGTTGCCGATTGCCTTGCTGCAAACTGCGCTGGGTAAACTCACCGCCGGTGATTACACCGCGCGCGCAAAACTCACGAGCAAAGATGAACTGGGCCAAGTAGGTAACGCCTTGGACACCCTGCTAGACCAGCGCCTAGAGGGCCTGAGTAACCAAGCCAAAGAAGCGGATCAGATCAGTAACTCGGTGGTGGAGATCATGCAAGCGGTGGGCCAAGTGGCCACCAACAAAGATTTGTCAATTCAAGTGCCTGTGACCGCGGACGTAACCGGTGCCATTGGCGACGCGATGAACATGCTAACCCGCGAAACATCCAAAGTGCTGCGCAACGTGACTGATGTGTCTAACGACGTAGCCAGCGCGTCACAGTCTGTGAAGCTAGGCTCTGACACCATGATGACGGCCAACACCGCCAGCCAGAGCGAGGTGGAGTCCGCTGCGCGCGAACTGTCGCAAGCGGCTACTGCACTGACGCAGATGGCGCAGATGGCGCAAAAGGCTAACGATTCTGCCGAAATGGCCGTGCGCAGTAACCGCCAAGCGCTATTGACCGTAGACAAAACGGTGAAGGGCATTGCAGAATCGCGCGACGTAATCCGTGAAACTGAAAAACGTATCAAGCGATTGGGCGAGCGTTCGCAAGAAATTTCGCAAGTCGTGGGCATCATTAACTCCATCGCCGAACGCACGGGCCTGTTAGCGCTGAACGCTTCCATGCAGGCTACAGCAGCTGGTGAAGCCGGTCGTGGCTTTGCGCTGGTGGCGGAAGAAGTAAAACGTCTGTCTGAAAATGCCCGTGATGCCACGCGTGAAATTACCACACTGGTATCGTCCATACAGTCAGAAACCTCAGAGACGGTGCTGGCCATGAACGGTGCTATTACCCAGGTGGTGGACTTGTCTCGTCTTGCGGACCAGGCGGGTACAGAGATGAAGCACACACAGGAGGCCACGGAAGACTTGGCTGCGAACGTGCGTAACATTTCGACGACCTCAATTGAACAAGCACAGGCTGGGCAAACGCTGCAAGCACGCGCTATTACCATCCAGGCATCCAGCCGTGAAACTACCCGCCAGTTGACCGCGCAGAACGACGTATCCAACAAGCTGGTAGCCTACGCCCAAGACTTGTTGCGCGAAGTGGGCGTATTCAAGCTGCCGCGCGCGCGCGGTTGATTACCCAGCTTAGATGCCTGCACCCTATGGCCGCCCAATTGCCCATAACTGATGCGAACGCTGTATTGCCTATGGCTACTGCGCTGTTGCTTGAACATCTGGAGCCTACACTTTCCAGGCTGATTGACATCTCCGCGCAGCTTGCGCCCCAGGGCTCTGAGCATTTACTAGGTGCTTACAGGGAGCAGGTGCTGGCGCTGAGCGAATTGACGCAGCAACAGCAATTGCGAGGTGTAGCACGTGTAGGGTCTTTACTAGAGCGGGGGTTATTAAAAATCATCGCTGAACAACGCGATCTGAGTGCGCATGAGACGCATTTATTGGCTGCGTGGCCTGCCCAGCTGTTGTCGCAAGTGTTCAGTCCAACACAGGATGAGCAGCCAGCAGTGTGGACATTATTTGTCGATTTGCTAGGGCACCCATGGTTTCCCCAATTGCCTGAATATTTTGTGGATCTAATTCAAACTTGGCTGGCTGAGGATGCACTGCGTTTTACAGAGTACGGCACTGAAGAAGGTTCGAGCCAGTCCACAGTTTTATTGAACGGATTCGATGCGGTGCAGCAAGAAGAACTTATTGACAGCACATTTGCAAGCCCAGAAACCTACTTGCATTTGCCTGAAACTGTGGGCATTGCTACAGTCGCCCCTGAGGGTGCTGCCAAGGTGGCTGTAGAAGAGCTGGCCATGTTAAGCGAGGCATTGCTCGGACTGCGCGATGAGTTTTCTGCTTCATTCCAGTCTGTACTTCCAGTGGAAATACTAGGTTCGTTTTTAGAACAATATGCCGAGCAGCTGGAGCACATTTTGAACGCTACGGTTCACCTAGGTATGCAGGGACTGCAAAAAGTCATAGAAATCGTCCAGGTCAATGCAGTATCGCTGCAAATGTCACCCCATGACATCACACCATTGCAGCAAAATTTATTGGCCGACTGGCCTGACGCAGCCTTAGTCTATTTGGAAGAGCCTAACAACCACACTGCGGCCCAGGTGCTGGCCGATGTAGCCGCGAACCCACTTTGGCCACATCCTTTGAGCCAAGATTTATTGCCCGAATGGGTACGCGCACTAAACGCAGTGGAGGTGGTACGTGCGCGCGCTGATGCCAGCCGCGTAACACAGGCCTTGCCCGAACATGTGGATTTGAGTGTGCCAGCCGATATTGACCGCAGTGTACTTAACAGCCTACTTGCCGAGCTGCCGCAGCACGCGCAAGCGTTCTCTGCATTGGTGCAAAAACTCTCGCACAACGGCACGCTGGAAGATATGGACAACGCGCGGCGTGTGGCGCATACCCTAAAAGGCGCAGGCAGCACGGTGGGTGTAAAGGGAGTGGCAAACCTGACCCACGCATTGGAAGATATTTTGGTGGCGTTTGACCGCGAAAAACGGCTGCCAACTCTTGCGTTACGCGACGCCTTGGGCGAAGCTGCCGATTGTCTTGAAGCCATGAGCGAATCCCTGCTGGGCGAGACCAGCGCGCCCCCTGAGAGCCTTGAGGTCTACCAAAAAGTGTTGGACTGGGCAAATCGCATAGATGCCGACGGTTTACCTGAAGAGGATGCTCCTATTTCTGCCTCTGTATCGATAGCAGCACCAACTCAATTGCCGCTGATCAAGCAAGAAGCCGCTGATGTATTGGTGCCGGATATCGGTGATGTACCAGCTACTGAAGAGACCGAAACCTATTTACGGGTACCCGCATCGCTTATTGATTCTTTGTTAAAACTGTCAGGCGAAAACGCAATCATTACATCCCAGTTGCAAGACCGTGTGGTGCGGCTGTCCGAAGACTTATATGCTCAGCGCACTGGTTCGCGGCACATCCGGCAGCTGTCTTCTGAATTAGAGCAACTGGTGGATGTACGTGGAATGGCTATGCTCAGCGGGGGTACTGGTGAGCTTGATGCCCTGGAGATGGACCAGTACAACGAGCTCCACATGCTGTCGCGGCGTATTATGGAGTCTGCCGCAGACAGCCAGGAATTTTCGCGGGCTTTCGACCGTGAGATTGCCAGCTTTCGCGACCTGATGGCTGCCAAAGAGCGCACCCAACGTGCAATTCAAACCAGTATTCAACGTACCCGAATGGTGGAGGTAGCCTCGATTGCGCCGCGTCTACAGCGCACGGTGCGACAAGCCGCGCGGGTGCTGAACAAATCAGTAGGGTTGGTGGTGCGCGGTGAAAGCACTTTAGTAGATACCCAATTGCTCAACCGCATCATGGACCCACTAATGCATATGCTGCGCAATGCCGTTGACCATGGAATTGAGTTAACCGAAGACCGGCTGGCGCTGGGCAAACCCGCTATGGGAACGATTACTTTAAATTTCAGTACATCGGGCTCGAATTTTTCAGTTAGCTGCAAAGACGATGGCAGGGGTTTGAACTTGCCAAGCATACGCGCCAAAGCTGTACAAAGTGGCTTAATTCAATCCGATGATGTGATGAGCGACGCTCAGACCATGCGCTTGACCATGCTGCCTGGTTTCTCAACCCGAGAAGAAGCCACACTCATCTCTGGCCGAGGTGTAGGCATGGATGTAGTGCAGCGTACCGTAACCGACTTGCGCGGCATGCTGGATTTGAACTCTGAAGCGGGCCTTGGGGCGCGCTTCGACATGTCATTTCCAGTACAGCTTAGCGCCACACAGGTCATGATCTGTCGCTCACCACGGCATTTGCTGGCTATTTCTGAGCGCAGTGTGCAGCAGCTCTCGCCCATTGGTGACAACTTGCTGCTACAGACTGATGGTAGTTACGTTTACATGCTTCAAGGTGAAGCCATCCCGGCACTGCGGCTGGAGGCCTTGCTGGGCTTGCCAAATAACGCCCTGCGCCACCCAGGTGTTATCGAGGTGGTGATGGTCGTATTTGATGAGAAACGCCAGCGCCACGCCGTAGTGATCCCGGAAGCCAGTGACTCTCGTAATGTAGTGGTCAAGCCTTTTCACGCACTAATGCCGCGCATGATGGGCGTAGATGGCGCTACCATTATGGGTGATGGTGCGATTGCCGTAGTGATTGACCTGCCTGATTTGCTGCGTGGCCACCATGCAGGAGATAACGCCTTAGCCTATGCAGGAGATGCTACAGCAGCGGCTTTGTTGCCTCTGTGTCTGATTGTGGATGACTCGGTTAGCGTACGCCGCACCATGGAGCAGCTGATGCAAGATGCTGGCTATGACGTTGCCTCGGCCCGTGACGGTATAGATGCCTTGGGTGAGCTTCAAAAACGTACCCCTGATGTCGTTTTGGTAGATTTAGAAATGCCGCGTATGAATGGCTTACAGTTTACCAATGCTTTACGCAACCAAAGCTCTACCAAACATACGCCCGTCGTAATGATCACGTCACGGTTTACCGAGAAACACCATCAACTTGCTATGGAAGCAGGGGTGGACGCTTTTCTGACCAAGCCCTATTCAGAGGAGCAATTGCTCAATACGATTGGTGATCTGCTACGCAAGAAAACTGTACCTGAAGTGAGCATGCCCGCTCTTGTATAGACCACGCCCATGGGGCTATGTCAATTGCTAGCCTACTCGCTGTTAGCTTGACAGAACCCATGCCTTAGACACCATCAAGCCGGCTTTGCTGGTCTGCATGTAAGCCATAACCTTGCAAACGCATGAGCTAGTCGATGATGGTTGATCACTAAAATAAAAATTTGACTATGCTATAACCCAACGTATTACATTACGCCGAGGGAGTGCATTTTTTGTTACCTACCAACCACCCACAGCGTTTAAGCTTGCACGGCGAAATGCATGCCCGCCCGCATGCCCGCATTCGTATACCCGCACTGATAACCAACGTGGCGGTGCTCAATGAAGGCGTAAGCCTGGCGGACGAACTGGCGGTACTGCGCCAACTGCCAGGCCAGGCGCAGCTTAATTTAGAGGCGCTAGCTACAAGTTTTCTGCGGGTGCAAACAGAGCATTACATCGTGAAGTGGGAGCGCCATGGCGAATTTACCCGCTACTCGATCACCCAGCCGCTGCCAGAATCCATCGCATGGGGTGCGCATGACCCTGATTTAGCCGCACTTTTGCCTACCCCTGCGGGCTGGCTGGCGCTTATTCCGGGCAGCACCATCTCAGCCACCCAGCTGGCCATGTTGGCCACTGCGCAAGCCGACGAGGCAGACACCCTCAAGGCAGCCGCTGCCTGGCTTGGTACAGAGCAAATTTTGGCAGCCCGGGTAGGCGCTGGTTTTGTAACTGCTTTTAGCGACTTTAGGCTGCGCGAAGACGGTTTTTGCCGGTACGTAACGATTGCACAGGCCCTTACACCCTCGCGCGCGGGCCGCGTGTCGGCCCGGCTCATTGAGCTAGAAATCTACCGCATGCTGGCTTTGATGGGTTTTCCCATCGCACGCCAGCTAGGGCCCTTGCTTAAAGAGGCCGAACTTAAACTGGCCGACATCACCGCCGACATGGATGCCACCCACAGCAGTGACAGCGAGCTGCTGCACGAGCTGATCGCGCTGGCTGCGAAAATCGAAGGCGCAACTGCTGCCCACAGCTTTAGATTCTCAGCCACCACGGCCTACCAAAACTTGGTGCAAACGCGGCTGACCGAGCTCAACGAAGTGCGCTTGCAAGGAGTACAAACTTTTGGCGAGTTTTTAAACCGTCGCTTTCTGCCCGCCATGGCCACGGTAGAGGCCACCCACAAAAGGTTAACCAATTTGTCTGAGCGTATCGAGCGCTCTAGCGCGTTGATCCGCACCCGCGCCGATATTGTGCGCGAAGAGCAAAACCAAAAACTGCTTGAGAAACTTACCGACGGCCAGCGCCTGCAACTGCGCTTACAGCAAACCGTGGAGGGCCTGTCGATTGTGGCCATCTCTTACTATGCGATCAGCCTGCTAGGCTACGCATTTAAAGCTGGCAAAGCTGCAGGCATGCCCCTTAACACTGACATTGCCACCGGCTTATCCGTGCCGCTGGTGGTGCTGTCAGTCGGTTTTTTTGTAATCCGCTTGCGCAAGTTAACCAGCGCGCATTGACCAAAGTAGGTTGGTCAAAAGTACAAACCAGTGCCACCAGCTCGCGTTCTTGTTGTAGGTGGTGGTTGTGAATTTTCTTTAAGCTGAACAGGCGCAGAAATATATCTATCGGGTAGCAGTTCACATCACCCGGTTGAACCACCAAACCGACAGAGAAGCCGACACTACGGCCAATAATGCGGCAAGCAAAGCCAACAGCCCTGAAATCTCCGTTTCCTTGGTCTCGGTGGAAATCCGGGAACTCAGTTTTTCATAGACCTTGGTCAAATCCTCCGCGCTGCCTGCGTAGAAGTAGTCTGCAGCTGTGCGGTCAGCTATGGCCTTTAAGGTAGCTTCGTCCAGCCGCACGCGCATGCTCCATCCTTCAAAGCCAATGGTCTCGCCATCAACCGTGCCAATGCCCACCGTGTGCACGCGAACGCCGCGTTCACCGGCCATCTTGGCCGCTTCCAGCGGGTCTACACCCAAGGTGCGCTGGCCGTCGGTCAGCATGATCACGGCCGCCGAATTGTAAGAGCCAGGGGGCACGGGCGTGTGCTCTTTCTTCTCTTTGGCCGGCTCGTTGATCGGGCGAGCGGCTAAACGCGGTGCGCCCATTTGCTCTAGCGTGATGCCCGCATCGGGAAACAGTGTGGCCAGGGAGATCACAATGGCGTTGCCGGTGGCCGTGCCACGCTGGAGCTGAAAGCGATCTATAGCCTGCACCAAATCTTCGCGGTTAAGCGTTGGGTATTGCGCCACCTGCGCCGCGCCAGCAAAGGCTACGATGCCAACTTTTACTTCGCGTGGCAAATCTTGCAAAAACTTCTTAGCAGCCGCTTGCGCTGCGATAATGCGCGTGGGCTGCACATCGGTGGCGCGCATGCTGCCGCTTACATCCATCGCCAAGATGATGGTTTTTTGATTTGAGGGCAAGCTGATCACCGCCATGGGCCTGGCTGCTGCAAAAAGCATAGTCCCTACGGCAAGCAAGAATAGGGCTGGTGGCACATGCCTTCTCCAAGCCGCCTGCCCGGCAGCAGCTTGTTTGATGATCGCAAGTGACGAAAAACTGGCGGCCATTTTGCGTCTGCGCTTTAGTAACCACCAATACAAGAGCACCAACAGCGGCAACGCCAGTAGCAGCCAAAGAAATTCTGGCCATAGAAAGTTTACGCCGGGTAGTTTTATCATTTACGCCACCTTTTGAAGGCTGGGATTGGCAATGTACTTGCCTAGATGCCGAGTTTTTCGGCGCCGTAGCGCAGCAAAACGGATCAGTGCCTCGGCCATATCGGCTTGGGTTGAAAGCTCCAGCGTGTCCACCCCTGCCCGTGCGAGCGATTCACGCAACTGTGTTTCTTTTTCACCTGAAATTTCAGCAAATCGGCGGCGAAAGCTGGGGTTGCAGTCGACCAGTTGCGTCTCGCCCGTCTCTGCATCGCGCAGCGTGACCATGCCGATATCGGGCAACTGCAGTTCCAATGGATCGCTCAAACGCACAGCCACCACATCATGGCGGCGTGCCAATTGCTCCAAAGGTTTATCCCAGCCTGGTGCGCTGAAGAAATCCGAGACGATGAATACCGTGCTGCGCCGCTTGATCACATGCGCGGCACGGTCTAATAATTGTGCGAGCTGTGTCTCGCTGCTGCCTTTGACTGCGCGATGGGCAAGCAATTCATGCGCCATATGAAGCACATGCCGTCGCCCTGAACCTGTTGGCAGCAAATTACCTGCCCCCACTTCTCCACCACCGTACAGCAGCGCCCCTACCCGATTGCCATGCCCCGTGAGCACGCGCGCCAGAGAGACGACCAGCTCGTTACACACATCACGCTTGCGTCTGTCCCCCGAGCCGAAATCCACTGACGCACTGAGATCGAGCACAAACCACGCCGCCATCTCGCGGTCTTCGGTAAATACGCGCACATGCGGGGTGCCGGTGCGGGCGGTTACGTTCCAGTCGATGTGGCGCACATCGTCATGCGACTGGTATTCACGCAAGTCTGCAAAATCCAAACCTGCACCGCGAAACAGTGTGCGGTAGTCGCCTTGCAACACGCCATCGAGCTTGCGAATCGTTGTCCACTCCAAGCGCTTGAGCAGAGCCTCTGCACCGCTTAGCACGTTGCCTGACGCAACCGAAAGCTTCTGTGCTTCAGGCAAAGAGGTAGAGAAAGAAAAAGTTTTACGCAGCCAGTTTTTCATCGGCCTGCACCTGGTCTACGTGCTTGAGCGGTTTGGGTGGTGCAGGAACCGCCTTCATGATTTGTGCAATCAGCGCATCAGGCGTCAGCCCTGTCGAGAGCGCTTCATAAGACAGCACCAAGCGATGGCGCAGCACTTCGGGCACGAGATCACTCATGTCTTCGGGCAAGGCGTAATTTCTGCCGCGCAGCATGGCCAAAGCGCGCGCGCCTTCGGTGAGGTTGATCGTGGCGCGCGGGCTAGCGCCAAAAGTGATTTGCGAGCGCAAATCTTTCAGCCCATGCTTCTCAGGGGTACGCGTACAAGTCACTAGCTTGACCGCATATTCCACCAACGACGGATCAACGTACACTGCGCGGCATTGCTTTTGCAGCGCAGCGAGCTGCTCGGTGCTGGCCACCTCACGCACCGTGACAGGCGGGCCTGTGACGCGATTGACAATCACGCGCTCTTCTTCATCAGTGGGATAGTCCACCAGCACTTTCATCATGAAACGGTCCACCTGGGCTTCAGGTAACGGGTAGGTGCCTTCGGTTTCAATCGGATTTTGCGTGGCCATTACCAGAAACGGGCTGGGCACTTTGTGCGTCTCGCCCGCAATCGTTACTTGCCGCTCTTGCATCACCTCCAGCAATGCGCTTTGCACTTTCGCTGGCGCGCGGTTGATCTCATCGGCTAGCAAGAGATTGGTGAAAACGGGGCCCAGCGAGGTTGAAAACTGGCTGCTGGCTTGGTTGTAAACCCGCGTGCCCACAAGGTCTGAAGGCACAAGATCGGGGGTGAACTGAATCCGCTTGAACTGCCCACCAATCGTTTGCGAAAGCGTCTTCACCGTGAGCGTCTTGGCCAGCCCAGGCACACCCTCCACCAGCAAATGCCCTTGCGCCAGCAGCGCCACCATCATGCGTTCGAGCAAGCGATCCTGGCCAACAACAACACGCTTAACCTCATAAAGAATCTGCTCCATCAACTCTGCGGTCTGGGTGTCTTGTTTGAAGCTGTCAGTCATGAACGTCTTTCAAGAAAATATGAATACCTTTTTGGTATTATTTTTTGCGTCTTTCGCGCCCGGTATTGGTTTTCGTTGCTCGCTCGGCTAAAACGGCGACATGCCTGCCGCAGAAGCCGCGTTCTCTATCGGCACAGCAAAACCAATACCAATAA
This sequence comes from Polaromonas sp., assembly GCA_043778205.1. Lineage (GTDB taxonomy): Bacteria > Pseudomonadota > Gammaproteobacteria > Burkholderiales > Burkholderiaceae_C > JAAFIP01. The sequence continues at coordinate 30,125 of JAYWGO010000184.1, forward strand.
ACGTCCGTGCAGGTGTCGGGTTCATGATCGCGGTGACGATGCCGACGACTTCGCCGTCCATGGTTACTAAAGGTCCACCAGAATTACCGGGATTGGCAGCAGCATCAAACTGAATCAGGTTTTTCATTGTCTGCCCACCGTCGGGCGATGTAAAGCTGCGCTTAAGGCCAGAAACAATGCCCGCCGAAGTCGATGGCCCAATGCCAAACGGAAACCCCACTGCAATTACCTGATCGCCCACTGCTAAATCAGCTGTGGAACGCATCGTGGCGGCAATCAAGTCGTCAGGAATCTTGCGCGCTTGCAGCACAGCCAAGTCGTCCTCAGCCTGCACACTTTTGATATCGGCTTGCGCCTCCAAACCATCCATGAATGTGACCTTGATGCGGTCTGCGCCTTGCACCACATGCCAGTTGGTTAGGATAATGCCTTTGTCGACAATTACTACGCCAGTGCCCACACCGAACTCTACTTCTTCGTCTTCTGCTTTCAGCTCTGGCGCGAGGCGCTCTCGCCCTGCTTCGGCTTCAGGTTTTAGGGGTGTTTTGGCTTTGTCTGTTTTAGCCTTGCTCTGCGGCAACGGTTTTTTCAAATGGGGTAAGTTTTTTGCCAGTTTGGCAGCCTTGGCACCATCAAGGCGACTTTTTTTAATATAACTCACCACTTGCACGATGGCGGGGCGCACATTTTCATACGCTGCAACGGCTTGGGAGGGCAGTTGGTTGTTTTTCAGGGTTTGCAAGACAGCGGCATCGATGTCTTTTTGCGTCAACACGCGCGGGTTGCGCTGCAAAACCTGCCAACTCAAAGCCGCGCACACCAGAGACAGCATCAGCACCGCCATCCATAGCGAATGCCCGCTCACCCAGGAGGTAACTATTTTCAGTCCGTAGCGCCTTGGAATTACCTCAGGACGTGGCGCAGCATCCTTTGGCTGAATGCTTTCAGCGGGTACGGAACTGTAAACTGGGCGACGGGACATATTAGTACCAAATTTTTCAGTACATTAGCACAGTCAAGAAAATTCCGCATCCACTTAAAAGTAAACCTCTAAATTACTAAAACGAACCCCCATGTGGCGCAGGTGCGTAGCACCGTACGGATAGGAAATTCAACCACATAGAACGAAGTATGGCATAGACTTAGCAGGGAAAAAAACCACTGATTTCGCATGCTTGGGCCAACGCAGTCTCTGTTCAGCTGACCACTGAGCGCAAATCGGTTTTCGGTCTGGCGCGAGCGCAGGTCTCCCCCTAGCACGTCTGCATCGCTGTTTCTCTCGCTCACCAATTGACGCGTTGATCGACCTCGTAGTCTGATCGATCTCGTAGTCCGGTGCCGGTTGCCCTACCCGCTCCTAGTCTGGTTCGCTTTGGCGATCCTCGCCCGCCTGCGCATCACACTCATCCCACAACGGCGGCCCGCGCGCTGGTGCGATGTTGGGTGGCTCAGATTGCACCCCGATGTGATCGAGCATTTGCCGTATATCGGCGCTGTGCGTAATGTTCGGTGCCAGCGCGCCGTAGTAGCGATGGCGGTGCGTGCGCGGCGGTGGCACCAAGGCGGCAATGCGGTTGATCAGCTCCAGCGGCGTAAGGGTGAGCTCGTCTGCCCTGGCACCACGTTGGTCAGTGCGCCGATCACCGCCAGGCTCGCTGTGCTGCTTGGCGCAGCGATAGACCAAGTCCTTACCCGCCTTGCGCAGCCGCTCCATAGAAAACGGTGGCCGGGCGCAGTAGCGCAGCAGCCGCTCCAGGCCAGCGCGGTCGTGCGCCTCGATGCGCACGCTGGTGTCCACCGAGAAGCCGCTGTGCCGGTAGGCCAGCATCTCTTTGGCCTCAAAGCTCTCCAGCAGGCCCCTGCCCACGAAGGCGCGCAGGATACGGCGGCGCAAGGTGGCTTGCACTTGGGCCACAGCGGTCTCATCGATTGCATGGGCGGCATGAAAAATCACTTTGCGCGGTGTGGATTGATCATCGGTATCAGCTTGGGCATCGCCGTCCGCCGCGCCTGCCAATTGCTGAAACACCCCGTCGACGACGCACACATGTAAATGCACATGTTCGTTCATGCTAGCGCCGAAGCGGTGGATAAAAGCCACTGCGCCAATATGCACCGCAGCCTTCTCCCATCACGTTGCATGAAGTAGCGCAACCGCTTGGGAACAGACAGCACCCACTGGCGCACCGGCAAGCGCGGAAAGACGTGGTCGGTGAGGTGCGCCGCCGTCTCCACCATGCGCCGCGTGTTGCACGGGGGACAGACACCGCGGCCTTTGCAGGAGAAGGCCACAAAGTAGTCGTGCGCACAGTCAGCGCAGCGGGCGCGGGCAAAACGTGGGCAAAGATACCGCATTCGAGGTATTTGCCAAACGCCTTGCGCACATAGGGCTTTGGGGTGCGGCAGTCGCCCTGCCCACCGAACTGACCTGCACTGGCGAGGTCAAACCAGGTCTCGTAGTGTGCGGCTACCGCAACAAGCCCAAGCGCGCAGCTAAGGCGGCTGTAGGTCAGGGCAAAGACGTTACAGCAACCAACGCTGCTGCCGCTTTGCAACGCACAGTCACTGTCCGCGTGCCCAGCTTTTTAAGTGTGCCGTATTTGCTGGCCACCTCCGATTTGATCGCCACGGTGCCAGAGCGCCTAGCCCAGCAAGCCATTCGGTTTGGTGGCGCTCAAACATCCAGCGGCAGTGCCTGAGTTTGAAGTCAAAATGTTTTGGCATCGCCGGGTGCATCAGGACGCTGCCAACCAGTGGCTGCGCGAGTGGCTGGCGGCAGAGTTTGCTGTTTAGTAGCAATCAGACAGGCAAACAGGCTTCAAATAGTCCTAAATTAATAGCAAACTATTTAATATCTACATCGGTAAATTGCCAAAAAATGGCAAATTGAAACGACTTGAGAGGCCATCTCTGGTTTCATTGTTTTACATTCTAGACATCACTGCGTAACCTTTTAAAGGTAATATTTTTGTATTAATAACCATAGGGAATATTGCAAATGCAGGCTTTTCTTCTGATCATCAAAGTAGCCAGTGCGGTGCTGCACTCAAAGTTACTCTCCCGCCCTAGATTCGACCACCCTGCTACGCTTGCGCTCACGGCTATGTGCGCGCTTGCGTTGTCTGCGTGCGGCGGCGGTGACACTGGTAGCAGTAGCAATCAGCCACCTACAGCGGTAGCGGGAAGTACAGCCACTCCTGCACCCAATCCCAATCCTGTTCCTGTTCCTGTTCCTGTTCCTGTTCCTGCTCCTGTTCCTACTCCTGCCGAGAAGCCTGCTACCCGCAACGAGGCGGCGCGTTTCTTGGCTCAGGCCACGTTTGGCCCAGTAGATGCTGACATTGATCGTTTGATGTTGATTGGCTACTCAGCCTGGATCGACGAACAGTTCAATGCCCCTCGGATAGATACCCATCGAGCCCTCTATGAAAGAGCCGCTTTGCAATTCGATCCAGATCGAAAACCAAGTTTGGAACCCGTTTGGGCATCTTTCTGGAAGCACGCTCTCACTGGATCTGACCAGTTGCGCCAGCGCATGGCTTACGCCCTTTCGCAGATCTTTGTCATCTCGTTGGAGAACAACACCATCAACGACGATCCGCGCGCCGTGGCCGCTTGGATGGACCTACTGTCTAACAACAGCTTCGGCAGCTATCGCAAGCTGCTTGAGGATGTGGCGCTCAACCCGCAAATGGGTGTTTACCTCACGCACATTAAAAACCAAAAGGCAGACCTGATAACTGGCAGGGTGCCAGATCAAAATTTCGCGCGCGAGATCATGCAGCTTTTCACCATTGGAGTGGTCGAACTCAATGAGGACGGCAGCGCACGCACTGGCGCCAATAATGCCGTGCTCGAAACCTACACCCCGGAGGACGTGGCTGGCCTGGCCAGCGTGTTCACTGGGTGGAGCTGGGACTGTCCCGCCTACCCTAGCAACAACTGCTTCGTAAAGGGCAGCGTAGGGCCTGGCGGCAAGGGTGAAAACGATCCTGACCGCCGAATCAAACCAATGCGACCTTATGCGCAGTTCCACTCGACCGAAGCAAAGACTTTCTTGGGCACCACCATCCCTGCGCAGACAGCGAGCAACCCTGCCGATAGCCTGCGCATCGCACTTGATCGCTTGGCTGCACATCCGAACGTGGGTCCCTTCATTGGTCGTCAATTGATTCAACGCTTCACCACCAGCAACCCCAGCCCGGCCTACGTGAAGGCTGTGGCGCAGGCCTTTGCAAACAATGGCAGCGGTGTGCGTGGTGACATGAAGGCCACGCTCAAGGCGGTACTGATGCACCCCGAGGCTCGCGTCGTGAGCGACACCTCGGGTAAGGTGCGCGAGCCGGTGCTGCGTCTGTCGGCTTTCATGCGCGCGTTCTCGCACAAAAGCGGAACTGGCAATTTTCTCGTTGGCAACACCAGCGACCCTGGCGAGGCGCTAGCCCAAACACCCCTTTACGCCCCCTCGGTTTTCAATTTCTACCGCCCAGGTTACGTTGCACCGGGCTCGCAGAGCGCGTCACGCAAGTTGGTTGCGCCAGAGCTGCAAATTACCAGCGAACTCACCGTTGCCGGCTATGTCAACTATATGGTACGGGGCATCTCGGACGGAGTCTCTGCAATCAATCATAACTATAGCGGGACGGGAGGGCGCGATCTCAAGAGCGACTACACCGCCGAGCTGGCACTGGTCACCGACGTGCCGGCGCTGGTGGACCGCATCACGTCGCGCCTGACCTATGGTGCGGCCGGTCCTGCGCTACGCACCGAAATCGTGAATGCTGTCAGCAGCATCCCCATTCCGACTACAAACCAAACACGGATCGATGCTGCCAAGCGCAACCGCGTCAATGCGGCGATTCTGCTCACCGTGGCCTCGCCCGAGTTCGTGGTATTGAAATAAGGAATTCACACCATGTCCCAAAGCAAAATCATCACCGCCGCTCCCGCCTTCCACCACGGCGCTTCTCGCCGCATCTTTCTGCGACAAGCTAGTGCACTGTCGCTCGTGGCCGGCGCTGGCGCGCCAATCGCACTCAACCTTTTGGGTGCCGGCTCAGCGGTCGCGCAAAGCGCGTCCGACTACCGGGCCGTGGTGTGCTTGTTCATGAATGGCGGCAACGATGGCTACAACATGGTGCTACCCACAGATGCCCAGAGCTGGTCGGCTTACACCGCAGTACGCAACCAGGCACCCGATTCGATTGCGCTACTTTCTGCTGGCGTAGCTCCTAATTCTTCTGCTGGTGCGGGATCACCGGAGCGACTTGGAGGTGTTTTACCCATCACACCTGCAAACGCACAAGGCCGAACGTATGCCCTTCACCCCATGATGGGCACGCTTCAAACGATGTTCAATATTGATAAGCGATTGGCCATCATTCCTGCGATTGGCCCGCTCGTTGTGCCCACCACCAAGGCGCAGTTCGCACTGCCCTCGTACCCAAGGCCGGGTCGCTTGGCTTCGCACAACGACCAGCAGATCAGCTGGATGGCTATGGCAAACGAAGGGGCCACTAGCGGCTGGGGTGGCCGCATGGCCGATAAGCTGGTAGCTGGCAATGCAAACGCCGTGTTTACCGCTATTTCAGTCGCAGGTAACGAAGTATGGTTGTCGGGCGAAACCGTACGACAGTACCGAGTAGGCACAGGCGGTGCGGTGCGGTTGGGAGTCGATGCCAACGACGAAGTATACAAATCCTCGTCCATTTCCGCTGCGCTTCAGCGCATTTCCAGCAATAGCCGCGGCAGCCATGTCTTTGAGGCCGATATTGCTGCCATTGCAAAACGATCGATCGAGGCTGAAGCAGTCCTGCGCACTGCGCTACCCCTAGCCAGCGACAGCGCCTTTGGTACACCGTCAGCCAGCGGTTCATACGCCCCGGAAAACGACCCCAAGCTGCAAATTGTTGATCCGATCAAAGGAGATGTCTTGTTAAATCCGCTAGCACACCAATTGCAGATGGTGGCGCGCCTCGTTCAAGCTGGTATGTCTGGTAAGACGGGTGTAAAACGCCAAGTGTTCTTCGTAAACATGGGAGGCTTTGACACCCATAGCAATCAAAACAGCACACACACATCACTGATGGCCCAGCTCGCGCACGGAATGCGCTACTTCGACACCGCACTTGGCAACATCAACGCACTTAACCAGGTCACCACTTTCACCGCCAGTGACTTCGGCCGTACCTTTACCAGCAATGGCGACGGTACCGATCACGGCTGGGGCAGCCACCACTTCGTCATGGGCGGTGCCGTGCGCGGCGGCAACCTCTATGGCACGTTTCCTGCCCCCTACGCCACCAACGCCAACTTCCGCAACCACCCCGATCACCTGGGCAGCAACGGTGCACTGCTTCCTACTACCTCCGTTGATCAACTGGGTGCGACCCTTGCTCGCTGGTTCGGCCTTTCCAATGCGCAATCGCTAGAGGTGTTTCCAAACCTCGGCAGTTTCGACGCTAGCGTACGGAATTTGGGTTTTCTAAGCTGACGGTTTTATTTGCTGACCCTAAACACCGCAAGCGCTGTGGTCTTGCCACTGAGTGCGAATCGGTTTTCGGTCTGGCGCGAGCGCATGTCTCCCCCTAGCGCGTCTGCATCGCTGTTTCTCTCGCTCACCAATTGACACCTTGATCGACCTCGTAGCCCGGTGCCGGTTGTCCCACCAGCTCCCAGTCTGGTTCGACTTGGGTACCCTCACCCATCTGCGCACCGCAATCCTCCCACAACGGCGGCCCACGCGCTGGTGAGATGTTTGGCGGGTCGGACTGCACCCCGATGTGATCGAGTATTTGCCGGATATCGGCGCTGTGCGTGATGAACGCAATAATTCGCATCTGCCCACCGCACAGGGGGCACTGCAACGGAAACACCTCATAAATGCGGGCGATCAGCACCGCCCACAGGTAGTGCGCCTGTGAGCGCTGGGGCGGCGCAGATTCGGGCAGAGTAATTGGCCCGCATAGTAAAAGAGCCCGAACTGTTACCAGTTTGGGCTCTTTGTTAAGGTTTGGCGCTTGGCTTACTTCCGCACCGGCGGCACATCCGTACAAGACCCATGTGCAATCTCTGCCGCCATGCCGATGCTCTCGCCTAGCGTGGGGTGCGGGTGGATGGTTTTGCCTAT
>JAYWGO010000185.1:0-10016 GCA_043778205.1 Polaromonas sp.
CTCCTGCCTAAAAATCAGGCAGAGCTAGTAAAACACCTGGCTCAGTTTTGCATCGGCACAACCTTCATTAGTGGCTCAGTTTTCGGTCGGCGGCAACACAGCATGGTCTGGATGGCCCAAAGCGGCTACCGGCGAGTGGGTGATGTGGATGCGTTGGCCGGTGCGCAGGCTGCGCACGCTCATGCCGCGCGGTCGCGCGGCATCTCGTCTAACGGGGCACTTGTCTTGTGATGCTCGGCGCAGTCGCCGCTGATTGAACACTTTTGCGCAGCAAACACGGATACACAAAATACTATTAATTTCATAGCTGCTTGAGCAGTAGATACTTGGACTACAGACTGATTTGATGCCTAAAAGTGATGTACCAAGCGCTGAGCAGAGTAAATTGTGCTCAAACAAGTGAAAAAGCCTGCCGGGGATGGCAGGCTTGAGGTTGGCTGTGCAGACTGTGTCCAAGTGGAAGGCCGATGTAATTACGAGGCTCAAGAGATTTGAAAGTCACAACGCTATTACTAAAAGCCAAAGAATTTTTTGGCTGCTCCATACAACTCATTGCTTTCTTTTTTGATTTCTTTGCCTGCTTTGTCTAACACTTTTGCACTTTCATCGTAGACTTTTCCTGCTTGCTTTTTGGTAGCAGTTGCTGCTTCATTCGTTTCTTTAACTAACTCATCTTTTGTGCTTTTAACCCAGTGTGAGCCTTTGTCGTACAACCTTTCAGCTTCTCGCTCAGCCTGGTCTACTTTTTTATTGACGTATTCTTCGCCCTCCTTGTATTTGCGCTTTGCATAGTCTTCAGCTTCTTGTTCTTTTTGCTTGGCATAGGCAATACCTTCTTTGGCTTTACGCTCGGTGTAATCAGCGCCTTCGGTTACTTTTTTCTGTGTGTAGTCGGCAGCTTTGACGACTTGTTTTTCAGTGGCTTTGTAGCCTGACTCGATTGCATCTCCAGCTGCTGTGGCCTTGCCGCCAAGCCAGCGTCCGCCTTCTTGCCAAATGTTGACAGTTGATTCGTCCACGCCACGCGGCTTGAAATAACTAAATGGTTCGGAAATATTTAGTTTTGAGTCGTGTACGAATTTACTTACAAAACTCATAGCCTCCTTGGGCACGTTGGTATCCCAAGCGGCTATTTGCCAAGCTTGTGGTTTTACGAATTGAGCTATCTCGCGTGCCTTAACGTTAAAACGAACCCATTTACCTTCTTTAGCAGGCTCGCGATAAATTTCTATTTCTCTTGCCATGCTGCTGTAGCCAATTGCACTTCGTGTACCTTCGGCAACACTACGCTCAGCTGGGGTTTGCAGCCCCGTGCGTTGCATAGTGCCGCATGCGCTATACAACGTCTTCATGTGTTGTGTCATTTGTTTTTCAATCGTGCCACTCACAGGACCACAGGCTGCCATGTAGGCTTTGTAGGCATCTTCAGTTTCGGTCTTACATTCGAAGCGTTCTTCAAAAGCAGGATAGTTGATTTTTTCGATATCCTTATAACTCCACATCCGTACGCCACCTGTTACAGCTTCGCGCATCATGTCGCGCATAGGGATGCGAGCGTAGTTGTTGTCCACGCCCTGATCAACTGGCAAATAGCCACCGCCCACGTCTGAGTGCACGCCCGGATAGGTTTTTTCTAGCCAATTTGAGTTTGCAAATTGACCTTTCTTGCGTATCAGGTCTACAGGGAAAGAAAATCTTACTTCGTGCGCTGCCACATAGTGCACGCAGCGCTCAATCTTGGAGGACAGCACTAAGTCACGTTCCATAAACGGCAGCTGTACATTGGCCGCTGGCACGCCAAATGATGCCACGGTATCAAAGATGCCCATAAAATTCAATCGCAATGGGTAACCGTTGTACAGCAACTGATCCCCCTCTTGCTTGCAATTGTCCAGCACTCGGTTGCTAAAAGCCCGCGCCAGCGCTGCCCCACGCGAGAATCCAAAGATAGAGAGGTTGATAACCTTGATGAGCCGATGCTTGCCCAACGCCGAGTTGACTTCTTCAAAGCTTTTTGCACTACCAGTTGCAGCGTATTTGCTGACATCACCACCTAGCTTAAGTGCATTAGCTATCAGCACATCGCGAAGTCGGTCGTTCACAGCATCGTCGCCTTGGTCTAGCCGGCGGTCCCCGCCCGCACCCGCACCACCGCCGAGCTTACCGTCTTGTATCCATACACCAGCCGCTGACAGCCATCCTACCGGCTTGCCGTTGTAGGGGGTGCCTACGCCTGATATGTAAATGGGGTAGGTGGTTTTTGTTTTATCTTCTTGTGATCGCAAAAACGATGCGAAAAAAATTCGTGCAACATTGCTCCATTTTTTAGTCGGTTGATCTTCCTTATCGTTGTTACCCGTGCCATCAAAAAAAACTGCGATGTGAATCACATCGCTGCAATCTTGGAAAGGTCCTGGTGGGTAGCTTGGCACATCCCTGTTGGCCGCAACGCAGGCCGCAATTGCATCATTTGCCATGTGTCTTCTCCGCTGCTTCTATGATTTTTTTTCCGCGCACGGTGCTCAGCTCGTCAGGCGAGCCTTTGCTGAAAGCCAGCTCTACGGTATCGTCAGGGTAGATGTGCAGTGCAATCCACTTCACGCCTGCTGGTATTTCTTTGAGTTCGGGGGTGTTTTTAGCAGTAACTGTCTCGCCATTTCGAGCCATGCCTTTGGGTCCACCCAAACGCCATGTCACTTTTTGCGCACCGAGGGTTATCTGCTGATTAAGCATCACACCGTTTGAGCCGTAAAAGGCATGAGCAGACGCACCCATGAAGTCTGTTTTATTCATGTACACATCAAAAATTGGACGATCCAGATAACTAAAAATAGAAATGTTGAGATAAACGGTCATGGGCTTTGCCTCACAAGCAGAAAGTAATAAGAAGCCTAATGTGGCAGCGAACACGTTGCGGCGCGATGGGCATGAAGACTTTAATTCCATCGTCATGGCATTTGCTCCAGGGCTTGGGCAAATGGCAATTTACCTTGCTTAACACGATCTAGTAGCGCAACAATGTCGGAGTTGATATGAAATTGCTCTTGGTAAATCAAGGCTGCACAAACATAGTTCACCATATCACCCATGTTCTCAAGTTTGATCTGTTTTGCATCTGTCAAGTGGTTGCGTACTAATCCATAACGGGCTGCCGGTTGATGATCACTTAACAGTTGCGGTTGGTTCAACTCAATATGGCTGAGCACGTGGTCTGGCACACTGGCTTCTACCAAATCATCTACCTGTTGTTGCGTCAGCTGTAGCGGTAAATCAATGGGCTGCGCAAAGGCATTATCTTGATTGATTTGCACAGAGTGCGTCGCGCCCTTACGATCCCAGTACCACCAACCTGCGATGCCTTGCGTCAAAGTCGCGCGCTGTTCAGGGCTAAGTACTGGGCCTTTTACATACAGGGTAGGGTCGTCGTGCTGGCCTACCAGCACTGCCAAGATGGCCGGATCCCAGAAAGCAAAGAACATGTCTTCCCCATCGGGCAGCAGTACTTCGGTAAACGGTTTTAGGTGGTCAAACAATTGGTCAAATTCAAACGTCGTCGCTATCACTGTTGCGCACGGCAGACTAGGCACATTGCGGGCAATCCACTTCCAGCCAGCGCTACCCTCGCTAGGACTGGGCAACTGCACTAAATGTGGCGCTTGCGCAGCCAGCGGGCTGCCCACGGGCGCGTCTAGCAAACAACGTTGTTGCCAGCCATCTACACCGATTGCATCAGGCAGCGCTTTATGCTGCGCACTGTCAGCGATGGCATACCAATGCCAGCTTGGATTTTGTGCTGCAGTATCGATGAAAGCCTGCATCTTCAAGCACCTTTGTTCACAAACGCACCGCGTTGTGCAGCGCGCTTTGCTAAACATTCCACGCATACGCCTTTAGGCATAAAGGGCAGTTTGTAGCTCATCTGCGCCGGCCCATCAAACTTCTTACTAGAAGCATGCACCGTCAGCTTCCCCGGACACTGAATCGTGATGTTCCCGCCCTCAATGGTGATATTCGCTCCACCTGCCGTTGATAAGCTGATCTTCTTAGCCGCAGCCCAATCAATATGCCCATTCGCACTTTGAATGTTAACCAGCTGCTTAGCCTGAATCTTGATCTCGTTGGACTGCGCTTCATAGCGCACCGGGTCTTTGCTGGCGATCAGGGTCAATCCCTTGCCTTCTTCCCCTTTGTCTACCGCCCCCGCTAAGATACCAATCGCTTGCCCGGTATGGATTCTTAAGCTGCCGCCCGTGATGCTTTGGCTATCCTGCCCACTCATCAAACTGGTGGTCTCACTGTTACTCAACTGCAGGCTTTGCCCGGCCACCGCCGCAATACCGCCCAGCCCAGCCAGGCTGAGGATGGCATCCCCACTGTGGGGCAGGGTATCGGCTTGGGGGGTGATGCTCTTTTTGCTGGCATCTGATTGCGCGGTGTCCAGGTCTTTGTGGCCCACCTGGGTAGCGGCCATCTTGTACAGCGCCGCCATCGGCGCAGCCTTATCGTCTAGCGCACTCTTGCTGCTATCGATACTGCCCTGGTGTACTGCCAGCTTGACCGTGCTGTGCGTGCCAGCCGCCTTGCTAAAGGTCTCACTCAGCACCTTGGCCTGTTTGAGCAGGGCCAGCGCGCCGCTGTTGTCGCCCGCCGGGTCCCGTGTGCTGGCGCTGTGGTGCAATGCGTAGGTCGACAGGTGCAGGCCGTGGCCTGCGCGCAGCGCCCCATAGGCATCGGTGCGCAGCTCAAAGCCTTGGCCGCGCAAGCTGCCCCGGTGGTTGTCTGCGCTGTGGATCAGGTGGCCCATTGATAGCTCGGTGGCGGACTGGGTGGTCTTCAACTGGATACGCTGCTGGTTGCCCCCGATATTTGAAGCACTGTCATTATCGTCAAAGACCAATTGGTTGTAACCCGTGGACAGCTCAGTATTGCCCCACTCTTTGGTACGAATACCCCACTGCGCAGCACTATTGGCCTGGCCCCCAGCCGACACACCAGACTCCGACTGGCCATGCTTGCCGTGGGCACTGCCAAACCAGGCCGGGCTTTTACCGCCCGTGCCAGCGGCCATCAGGTTGGCTTGGGCAGCGGCGCGGGTGTCGCTGGAAGACGCGAAGGGGTTGTTGTCTTGGCTGTCTTTGCCACTGCTAGCCTGCTTGGCCTGCGCCCCCGCGGGCGTGGGTCTAAGCCCGCCTTCGCCTTGGCCGTTGTACAGCGCCCCCACCACGATCGGGCGGTCCATGTCACCACCCAAGAACTGCACCAGCACCTCTTGGCCTACCCGGGGGATGAACTGCAAGCCCATGGCCCCACCACCGCCACCCCCACCGCCAGCAGAGCGCTGGGCCACCCGCACCCAGCAGCTGGCCGTGCCCGAAGTAGCCCCATCGGCATCGGCCAAGCTGCCCTGCCACTGCAGGCGAATCCGAATCCGGCCCAGCTTGTCGGTGTACACATCGCCTGCGCTGGTGTCGCTGTCTGTGCCATTGGGGCCCACCACCAAGGCGGTTTGTGCGCCGGGGGCGCTGGGGGTAGCTTGCAGGGCGCTGCCCGATGCACCACCCGATGCACCACCCGGCACACCACCCGGCACACCACCCGACAGCAAGGGCCGCCACGGCAGCTGGGCCTCTAGCAGCTCGCACACATTGGCATAGCCGATGGCCTGGGCCTGGGCCAAGGCGGCGCTGTGGTCCAGGGGCAGGGGGGCAAAGACGCTTGAACCCGAACTACTATGGTTAGCATAGCTACCCGTGCAGCAATTGCTTGGGCCAAAGGCTGATTTGGCACCTGAACTCGGATGTAAACTAGGATGTAAACCCGCCTCTAAATGGCCACCCGCAGCCTGCAGCTGGGCCAGCGCATCCGCCAGCAGCTTAGGCGCCTGGCCTAGCAGCTGGGCAATTGAGTCCTGGGCCTGTTTGGGCAGGTTGTTGATGCCAAAGTGGCTGGTGGCCAGCACGTTCAGGCCAGCATGGTCTGGATGGCCCAAAGCGGCTACCGGCGAGTGGGTGATGTGAATGCGTTGGCCGGTGCGCAGGCTGCGCACGCTGGTGCGGGCACCGTAGCGCAGGTGGCGTGCCTCTAGCGCTTGTTGGCGCAGCTCAGCCAGGCGCTGGGTGGCCGCGCGGTTGCCTGCCGCGTAGGGGGCGTGTGGCAAGTAGCTTTCTAGCTGGGGCGCGTCTTTGCCGCCCCAGGCGTTGGTGCCAGTAGCTGCCGTGGGCACACTGGCAGCCACAGCTGATTTAGATTTGTAGTCAGTGCTCAGCAGGGTCACGGTGGCGCTGGGCAGGCTGCGCAGCGCCGACAGGGCTTGCATACTGTCTTGGGCCTCGTTGGCCGCGCCTCTGTGGAAACGGATGCCCGCGCCCCCGAGGGCACTGGTGCTAGAGGTGTTGTCTGCAAAGGCGCTGGTTTGGCCCCCGCTTTGTGTCGAGTCGGCAAAGATCACCATACGGTGTTTGGCGGGGCTGGCTGCATGCTCTTCGATGCGCCAAGACAAGCCTTCGCTGGCCAGTAGGCGCTGCACAAATGCCAGGTCGGTTTCTCGGTATTGCACGCAGTAGCTGCGTTGGCCTTGGTTGTGTGATTCAGATAAGAATGGGCCCACCTCGTCCGACACCGCCCAGGCCGCTTGGGGTGCATAGCGCTTAAAGATGCTCTCCACTATCTCCAGCACCCCCGTGTCTTGCCACACCCGGCTGGCCACCGACTGGCCCAGCATCCAGGTCCAGTCCACCAGGTTTAAGCGGTAGCGCGCCAGGCCGCCCTCGCTGCCTAGCAGGGCGGCTTGGTGGATCAGGCCTGTTGTGGTGACCCGCGATCCATCCGACAAGGTGGTGTGCAGTTGGCAGACTTTGCCCAATAGGGTGGACAGGTTGATATGGGCATCGGTGGACAGCACCAGGATAGACCACGCACACGTGGTGTGCAAGGCTTCTGCGCCTGTGAAGGCCTCAACCATGAAGGTTTGGCCGGGGAGGAAGCCAGAGGCCCTTGAACTGGCTTGGGTGTTGGGGGGCGAGGCCTCTTGCAGCCCTGCAATCGACAGGTCATACAGGCGGCTGGCGGCGCTGAAACTGGCTTGCAGGGTGCCTAGGATGGATTGAACTAGCTGTGAATCCGGGACGCTCTGCATCATAGTGTTTTACCTTGAAATAGAGGAGTGAGGTTATTTTGAATTAAGGCTTGGCACTTTAAGGCTTAGCACTGGCAGTAGACATAGTGGCCTTGCATGCAGCGTTTGTCTCCCACTGGTTATTGCAAGTTTTGACACGGCAAACTTCGCGTTCAATAAAGTTAAGCTCTGCACACTGTTTAAGTGCAATGGTGGTTGCATCAAGCGATGCGCTTGCAGGTTCTGCGTTGGGGCTTACAGCAGCGCTGGCTGGAGCGCTGGCGCTAGCGCTGGGTGCTGCAGCGGCTTTGGGTTTGGCGGCCACGCCTGTGCCATGGCTTAGCAGTGCAGCAATCAAGCTAACGTCTTTATCAGCGGCAGGTGTACCCGCCGCCTTGTTGTTTGCAGAGGCTTCAGCGGGTTTGTTGGCTGTGGCTTTAGCCGGTGGCACTTTAGCAATGGCAGTTCTGTTTTCAGCACCAGAAGGCTTAGCGGTGGCAAGTGCAGGAGCGGGGGAGGCCAGTGCTTTTTCAATCGCTGCGTTGGGTGGTTTTACGCCGTCTTCTAGCGCAGCAGTAAGCTTGCCTTCGCTGTTGGCGATGGTTGGTTTAGAGGGGGCTGGTTCGTTAATGATTTGGGCTGCTGCTTCAGGGGCAAGAGCAACAGCATTGGGGGCTGCATTGTTGCTGACGGTAGAGCTTGGTTGCGCTGTTGCTAGCGGTTGCGTTTTGGCTGGTGCTTCGGCTTTTTCATCAATGATGACCGATGACTTTGCATTAGGCTTAGTTGATTGTTGGGTGCCAAGGGTGTATTGGTAACCAAAATATGCAGCTGTTATGGCCACCGCACCCACCGTAATCAATTTAAATTTGGATGTTTTTGGCGCGCTGCCTACTGCAACGGGTGTTGCCGACGAACTTTTAACACTCGACAAAATACTGGGCTCTTCGGTGTCACCAGCTTGCTTAGAGCTAAAGCTTGGTTTAGACATAAGCGAAGGCTTTGACGTGCTAGCCCCCGAAGAATCTGATTTGTGTTGCATGTAAATTCACCCTGATGCCACTAAAATTATTTTCAAAAATATGGCTTGTTAGCAATTAACATAGCGCACCAAAGCATTCTAGCGGGGCTTGCATGTGCTGCAATAGGCATATTTCACCTCTAGGTGTTTCCTTTCATGTTTATCGGGGTTTTTTTCTATCGTGGTAGGTTTTTTTATTGGTGTTTATTTTTTGCTAGCCTGTTTTTTGGTGTGGGTAATTTTGTTTCCAGAAGGCAGGGCGCTAGTGGGCAGGTTAGTGCAAGGCGCAGTAAGCTACTGGGGGCGCGCAACGCAAAGCAGCGCCCAAGCATCGGGCGAAGCGTTGAAAAAAGTAACATATGTATCTAAATATTTTTCAAGCAGCGGACAGGAAATTACATCGTGGATTCGTAAGCACAAATGGGCCGTGGTCATAGCATTAGTTGCACTTGCTGCACCGCCAATAGGCGTAGTGTTGTTCAGTTCTGGCTTGCAGCTAGAGGGGTTTTCAGACACCAGGGAGCAAACCAACTCCCAGGTTGCCGCGTTACTCAAAGGAGAGCAGCTCGTACCGCCAGCGCCCCTGCCGCCTGATATTTTTGTGGCTGCAGAGGCTGCAATGATTCAAGCACAGCGAGCACAGCAGCTGCAGTACAGTGTTCCTTTGCTAGTCAGTGCCAGTAGAAACTGGCAACTCCTAGATCCAGACTATGCTCAGAGGTTGTTGTTGGTGTTTAAAATCATGCGGGAACAGCACGGCTACGAGATGGCTTTGTTAGAGGGCTACAGAAGTCCAGAGCGGCAAGATACTTTGTCGAAAATGGGTGGGCACGTAACGGGTGCTAAGGCATTTCAGAGTTACCATCAATATGGGTTAGCTGCAGATTGTGCTTTTTTACGCGATGGCAAACTTGTGATCTCAGAGAAGGATCCGTGGGCCATGAGGGGCTATACGCTTTATGGGGAGGTAGCTGAGTCCTTGGGACTAGTTTGGGGGGGGCGCTGGAAAATGATGGATTTTGGACACATTGAATGGCGAAAATTGGGCTTTGTTAAAAAAACGCCCGCAGGATAACTTATTATTTTGAAAAAGTTCAGGGAATAAAAAATGGCTGGAAATTTAATACTCTTAGGCGACAAAACTTCGCACGGTGGCACTGTGGTCGAGGCATCTGGCGAATCTGCGATTGGGGGAGTCCGAATCGCCCGCCTTGGTGACAAAGTGGCCTGTCCGCTACCAGGGCATGGTGTATGTCCCATCGTCACAGGGGATGCAACCATGATGATCGATGGCAAAGCCGCTGCGCGACATGGCGACTCTACAGCGTGCGGGGCCACGCTGATTTCAGGCCAGAGCCTTACCACAGACAAGTGCTAACCGTTCTACTGTTACTAATTTAAAAGGAAACAGAAGGATGCGGACATTGCTAAAACGCTTGGTGTTGCTGGGTGTGATTTTTTTAGTCGTTTGGATTGCGATTGTTTTATATTGGAAAAGCACGGCGCGTCTACCTTCTGAAACAGACTTGTTGTTGTACTTGGGACTATTGCCATTGGCAATAGCAGGGTTGATTTGGGGTGGTTACACATTGGCGACCCGCCAGGCCAAACCTGCATCGCCAGACCAAGCGAGCGGCAAAGCCACAGCAGATAAAGCTGCAGCCGAGGTGGCTAGGCAAGGCGCTGAGCAGGAAAAGGCTTGGACTATTAATATCGTAGCTGCATCTGTACAAACTTCAGCAGGCAGTACGGCAGCAGATGTACTGGCGAAGCTCAAAGAGGGCCCCATTCAGGCCGAGTTAGACCCAGAACTAAAGAACGTTGGTGGGTTTCCTATTTTTTCGTCGCGCATTGCAGATTTGGATGTTTCTGAGACACAAG
>JAYWGO010000186.1:0-36772 GCA_043778205.1 Polaromonas sp.
AGTACACTTATCCACAGTTGCTGATTCAAAATCAAGCAACCCGCCCTGGCTCAATATTGGATCGGCAGGGTGGTTCAATATTCAATCGGCGCTAACACATGGGCGCACGGCTATCCGATTCATCGCGCATCACTTGGCGATGCAAGCAAGCCTGAATGGCTTTGGCTGAGTCCAAACACAGTGCCCCGTGGGTTTGTAAGGATTGATGATCCGCGGTATGAGGAGCTCAAGGAGTTAATGACGGGCAATGCTCTCCGGTTCCCCGAACTCCCAGAGGAATGCTATTTTCTTTCGACAACAGATAGCGTCCATGCCAAGGTGTTCGATGCCTGCGCAAAACTGCAAATTGCTATACGCCCTTTGCGGGAATACATAGATGCCACATAACACTTCGCTCGGCGCGGACACGCAGCCGCATAATGCCGCTTCGCGGCGCATGCTGCTTGCCGCGCAGCTTCTACGTTAGGCGTCAATGAGCCATGCCTCACACTCAATTCCCTGATCTGTCGAACTGCGAACTTTGCGGCAGCAACTCTCCTCTACAGCGAAGCCATCTGCTCCCCAACTTTCTGTTCAAAAGTCTGCGCGGCAGCGCGGGAAGCTTCCTCCCAGTCAGCATGCCGCAAAGGCCACTCCAGGCTGGCCCTACCGCGAAGCTGCTCTGCTATTCCTGTGAGCAGAAGTTTTCCGTATGGGAGAATGAAGTGAAGCAAGCTTTCTATCCGCACAAACAACAAGCAAAACTCCCAATTAAGTACGGCACTTGGTTGCAGATGTTTGTACTGTCGATCTCCTGGCGTGCACTGACCTTCCTGAAGTACTCAACTAGAAATCCCTACGTCTCACTGGCGACCGCAGCCGAGAAGCTACTTCCAAGCATCCCTACCGAGATGCACGCAGTTGCGGAAGCACGCCGTATGGAATGGAGCGAGGCTCTCTTGCTTGGGAAGGCTCCATCTGCCCAGAGTGACCAGCACTTACTCTTTCTGAACTGCAAGAACTTTCCTAACGAACGCTCTGGCGTCGTCGGCTTTACCGTATGCAGCAATGAGTCTATTACGGCTGTCTTCTGCCAACTGGGGGGCTACTGTTCGGTCGGAATACTCCGCGATGAACGACCCACCGCTTGGAGAAACACAAGAGTTCAATCGCTGGGTGGCAAGTTTCCTGTGGCAACACAGACAATCCCAGAAGATTTCGGGCATTGGCTCGCCACCTACTTCAAAAGCATCGCAGAAATTGACGCTAACCCTTCCATTGAGGGGAGGCCCAAAAGGCTGCGCCTTTTGCCCGCCCCTCATGTCAAACGTTAGGCAACAGATGACACCCTTCACACGCGCTCAAGTTGCTGTTGCGTGCCCTGAGAAATTAGTCGCAGACTTTGATGGCGCTTACTTTCGATGCATCAATCTTTGGCAGAGAGTGTTGTAAAAAAGCCCATTACGCCCCGGTCAACCCCAGTTGCTCACAAGCCCGCACCAAATCTTGCGGTAGCGGCGCTACAAAGGCCATCTCCTCGCCCGTCATGGGGTGCACAAAAGCCAGCCGCTCCGCATGCAACGCTTGGCGATGCATGCCCGCTGCCGGTGCGCCGCCGTACACTGCGTCGCCTACCAGCGGGTGGGCAATGTGCGCTGCGTGCACGCGAATTTGGTGGGTGCGGCCGGTGTGCAGCTTGCAGCGCAGCAGGCAGAAGCTGCGGTCGTCGATGTTGGCATTGGTTGCATTTGAAGCGCTTTCGCTTAAATTGCCATTTTTAGGTGCCTTTTCGGCCTCCGGCCCAAGGAAATGCTGCACGGGCAGCTTCGAATTTGATAGTAGCTCAAAATCGGTCATGGCCTCTTTGCCGCTGCCGCGTGAGAGGTCTACCACGGCCATGCGCAGGCGGTTTTTGATGTCGCGGCCGATGGCTGCGTCCACCCGGCGGTGCACGTCGCCGGGCCAGGCGCGGTGGGCGATGGCCAGGTACTGGCGGCTCACGTCGCGGGCCGCTATCAGCGCCACCAGTGCATCCATGCACAGGCGCGTGCGGGCCACCACCATCAGGCCGCTGGTGTCTTTGTCTAGCCGGTGCACAATGCCTGCGCGCGGCAGCACGGCGCATTGCGCGTCGCGCTCTAGCAGGCCGTTGAGCAGGGTGCCGCTCCAGTTGCCAGCGGCGGGGTGCACCACAATGCCAGCGCGTTTGTTCACAATCAGCAAATGTTCGTCTTCAAATACGATGTCCAGGTCCATCGCTTCAGGCTTGAAGGCCAGGCTTTGCGGGGTGGGCCGCAGAACTATGCCCACTTGGTCGCCTACTTTGAGCTTAGAGGCATTTTTGTGCACCAGCTTGCCGTTCACAGTGACTGCGCCGTCACCTGCCAGTTGCTGCAGGTAGCTGCGCGAAAACTCGGCCACAAGGTCGACCAGCACCCGGTCTAGCCGCTGGCCGTGCAAGGCTACGGGCACCTCAAAGCTGCGCAGCTCGTGGCCCAGCTCGCTGGGGTCTAGCGCGTCGTCGGCCTCGGTGTGCAGCAGGTCTGGCGCGCGCTGTGTGGTCGAAGGTGTGGTCGATATAATGGAATGCACGTGGAATCACAGAAATCAGGAACAAGCGTTATGGCAACAGCATTATCGGTGGTCAAGCAGGAAGCCAGCCCACGGGGCCTAAGTTTAGCCATGCTCGCCTTGGCAGCGCTGCTAACAGCCTGTGCCGGCCCGTCGCTGGACAAAACCGAGACCTGGTCGCCTAATAAAATTTACAGCGAGGCCAAAGACGAGATCAGCTCTGGCGCCTACGACAAAGCCATTCCCCTGCTAGAAAAGCTAGAAGGCCGCGCTGCAGGCACCCCGCTGGCCCAGCAAGCCCAGCTAGACAAAGCCTACGCCCACTACAAAGCAACCGAGCAGGCCCAAGCCATCGCCACGCTAGACCGCTTTATGAAGCTGCACCCTGACAGCAGCGCGATGGACTACGCTTTGTACTTTAAGGGGCTGGTGAGCTTTAACGACAACTTGGGTATTTTTGGCAACCTGGCCCGCCAAGACCTGTCTGAGCGGGACCAAAAGGCAGCCAAAGAGTCGTTTGAGTCGTTTAAAGAGCTGGCCACGCGGTTTCCAGAGTCTAAATACACCCCCGATGCGCGCGCCCGCATGACCTACATCGTAAATTCGCTGGCCAGCTACGAGGTGCATGTGGCCCGCTACTACTACAAGCGGGGTGCCTATGTAGCCGCTATTGGCCGTGCGCAAACCGCCATTACCGATTACCAAAACGTGCCTTCTTCAGAGGAGGCTTTGTTTATTTTGGTACAAAGCTACAACGCTTTGGGCATGGAGCAGTTGCGCGACGATGCAAAGCGGGTGATGGAGAAAAACTACCCAAAAAGCGAGTATTTGTCGCAGGGCTTTAAGTCGTCCAAGGACCCTTGGTGGAAGATTTGGTAGTGGATTCGGGGAAGAGCCGGACTGGTTGGCTCCGGGTGAGATGGCGGTCATCTGAGAGGCTTGGCTTGGTTGGTGCCGGGTGAGATGGCGGTTGCAAATCGCCCTCATACTGGGGTACCAGAAATCGGTCGATTTGCAACCGCCATCTCGCCTTGCTGTCATGGTAGAGCGCTACCTGTATTGAGCACAAAGATTGGCCGGAGACTACCGGTAGTGCGCTGCCTTGGTAGTACACGGTTGGGTGTTTGCTGACCGACCGATTTCTGGTACTCCAGTATGAGGAGGTCGGCAAACACCCAACCGTGCATGCAAGACAACGCTAAAAACAGGCCTTCGGCCACTACAACACTAAAACACCGCAATAAACCTAGAAAACAAGGTTTTCAAAGCGTTTTAGCCCTCTGACCCAAAGAAATGCTGCATAGATAGCTATTATTTAAATAGCATTCAAAAACCAAAACGGCAGGCTATTTCAATGCATCCAAGGCACTGTCAAACTCCTCGGCCGTAAAAATACGCCGCATCGGTGGCAAGGCATTGAGCAGCCGCTTGCCGTAGCCCATTTGCACCAACCGCGTGTCGCACACCACTAACATGCCGCAGTCTGTCTCGCGCCGAATCAAGCGGCCTGCGCCTTGTTTGAGCGAGACAGCCGCCTCGGGTACAAAATAGTCATTGAACGGGCTGCGGCCTTCAGACTCGAGCTTTTGCGCCCTCGCCTCTACCAGCGGGTCACCCGGCGGGGGAAAGGGCAGTTTGTCGATGATGACCATTTGCAGCGCATTGCCGGGCACGTCAATGCCCTCCCAAAAGCTGGCTGAGGCTACCAGTACACAGCCCGGTTGGTTGCCTTTGCTTTCGCCGCTACCACTGCCCTCACCGCCCTGGTTTCTAAAGCGCTCAACCAGCTCACGCTTGGGCGCACTGCCTTGCACCAGCACCACAATGCCGCTGCCGTCCAGGCTTTCCGTCAGGTCGTCGCCAATGGTTTTAAGTGCGCGCAGCGTGGTGGTCAGCACCAGGGTGCGGCCGCCCAGGCGGCGCACGGCGTGCGATGCCAGGTCAGCCACGGCCAGCGTGTGGCCTGCGTCTTTGGGCTGCGGCAGGTGGCGCGGCACGTACACGCTGGCTTGCGTGGCGTAGTCAAACGGGCTGCTGGCCTGCAGTACCTTGGCCGACTCCAGGCCGCAGGGCTGGGTAAACCAGCTGAGCTTGTCGTCATCGCCCAGGGTGGCCGAGGTGAAAATATAGGCGCGCTGGCGGCGTTCTAGCGCGGCGGCTTCGTTCACGTCGGCAGGGTGACTTGGCAATGCGCCGCCATCTTTGTCCAGCCCTAGCAGGCGTTTGCGCACGGTGCTGGCAATGTCCAGCGGCGACTCTACCAAGCGCAGTTGCACGCCTACATCTAGCCAGCGCACCCCGCCTGCTGCACAGGGTTTTGTAAACGCCAAAGACTGCTCGGCCAGCATGCTGGCGCGCTCGTGCAGGCGCACAAAGTCTGGGGCCAGCTCGCTGACGGTGGCCAGGCCTTCGCTGGCCAAGCCCAGTGCTGCGTCCAGGTCGAGCAGGGCCTGCGTCCAGGCGGCCTCTTCCAGGCCTTCGGGCATGGGGCCTTTCCAGCGCACACGGGCGTTGGCAGGCTGCTTGCCCACCACCAGGCGCAGCTCGCGGGTGGCGCGCTCTACCCCGCCCACCAAGCTTTGCCAGTCGGCCAGGCCGCGTGCCAGCGTCAGGCCAGCGGCCAGCATATCGCGGGCAAAGTCCAGCAGCTGGCCGGTGCTGAGGTTGTTGCCTAAAAATTGCACACCGGTTTCGTTAAGCTGGTGCGCCTCGTCAAACACCACCACCCGCACGCTGGGCAGCAGCTCGGCCATGCCCGACTCGCGCACCGCCAGATCAGCAAAGAACAAATGGTGGTTGACCACCACCACATCAGCGGCCAGTGCCTCGCGCCGGGCCAGGTTAACGTGGCAGGCTTTGAACTTGGGGCATTGGCTGCCCAGGCAGTTGTCCCGGGTAGAGGTGACCAGCGGGATGATGGGCGAGCGCTCGTCCAGGCCCGGCACCTCGGCCAGGTCGCCGGTAAAGGTGGCTTGCGCCCATTCTTCTACCCTGGCCAGCGCGCGCAGGGCAAAGCGGTCTTGCCCGGCCTCTTGGCGTGCCAGGGCCAGGCGGTGCAGACACAGGTAGCTGCCGCGCCCTTTAAGCAGCGCTGTGCGCACCGGCAGGCCCAGCGCTTGCACCAGCCGGGGTACGTCGCGGGCAAACAGCTGGTCTTGCAAAGCCTTGGTAGCAGTCGACACCATGACGCGCGCACCCGACAGTAGGGCGGGCACAAGGTAAGCAAATGTTTTGCCAATGCCGGTGCCCGCCTCTACCACCAGCGCACCGCCGTCTTCAATCGTTTGGGCTACGGCCATGGCCATGTCGCGCTGGCCAGCGCGGGGGGCAAAGTGCTCGGTAGCGCGTTCTAGCACGCCGCCTGCGGTAAACGCGGCACGCACCTGGTCTTGCAAAGACATTAGGCGGGTTCTTTCCCGTCCAGCTCGCTGCGCAGCTGGGCTATTTGGTCGCGCAGGGCCAAACGGCGCTTTTTCAGGCGGCGAATTTGCAGTTCATCACTCTGCTGGGCCGGCGGCAGTTCGGCAGCGGGCAGGCAGAGGGCATCTATGCTGGCATTAAGCTCAGCATGTTCCATTTGCAGCTCAATCAAGCGGCGGGCGGGGGAGTGTAGGTTAGAGTCCAAAATACGTACAAACGTGAAGCTAGCGTGGACAAGTTGAAAGTACAAGTCCAAGCTACGATAATAATTGCAATACACTGTCAGTGGGCATCGGGTTGTTGCCTTAATTTTCACAAGACATTACAAAGTGCACATTCATTATGTCTAAAGGTTACCGCATCACAGCATCTACCGGCATCCACAAGGGTGACCGTGAATACCAGCAAGACCAGGTCGTGCTGCTAGACCACCCGCGCATGATCGGCTGCATGCTGGGCGTGGTGGCCGACGGCATGGGTGGGCGCAGCGGCGGGCGCAAAGCCTCTGACCAGGTCATGATGACAGCGCGCCAGCTGTTTGAGCGCTATTCACCCGAGGTAGACGATGCCCCATCGGTGCTTAAGCAGCTGGTGCAAGAAGCGCATATTGTGATCAAGCTCACGGCTATTTCGTCAGAGCAAGAGCCGCACAGCACCGTGGTGGCTTTTTTGATAAACCCCGCAGGCGATTGCCACTGGGCCCATGCAGGTGACAGCCGTATTTACCACTACCACGGTAACAAGCTGGTCAAACGCACGCTAGACCATTCGTATGTGCAAACGCTGGTGGACAAAGGCGAGATCACCGAAGAAGAGGCCAACATACACCCGCAGTCGAACATACTGATGGGCTGCCTGGGCACCGAAGAAGACCCGCTGATCGACGTGCACTACATTCCCGCGTTGCGCCCTGGCGACACGCTGATGGCCTGCAGCGACGGGGTGTGGCACTACTTTAGCAGCACCGAGCTGGGCTCGGTTTTGTCTGCGCTAAGCCCTAGGGAAGCCACCGAATTTTTGATCGACAA
Source organism: Polaromonas sp. (assembly GCA_043778205.1). GTDB lineage: Bacteria > Pseudomonadota > Gammaproteobacteria > Burkholderiales > Burkholderiaceae_C > JAAFIP01. Next base: position 6,999 of record JAYWGO010000186.1, read on the forward strand.
AGCCCGCTCGCGTGCACACGGCACAGGTGATAACCTGTCGCTGGTGGTGGTCAAGCTTGAGCCGCTGGGGCCTGAGGAAGTGCGCCCTATCAGCATCCCGTCAATTAACAGCTTGCGCTAAAACTCAGGTTATTGGGGGGCTGATGAAGGCCCCGCTAGGGGTGCGGGTAGTGGCAGAGGTAGTGGCAGTGGGGCTACATCTTTTTTGGCTTTTTGTTGGCGCAGCAGTGCCTGTGCACTGCGCACTTGCGCCTCTTTAACCCGCGCTTCAAAACGCGCTTTAGATTCGGCGGCCCCAGCCAGCTTGGCGGCCTGTCGCGCTGCCTTTGTGGCTGCTTTGCTAGCTGCTGCGGCTTTGGTCTTGGCCTCGGTTTGTTGTGATTTGGCGGCTTGTGCTGCGGGTTGAACTTGAAGGGGATAGGCGCTTGAAGTGGGCGCTGAACTGGGTGCCTCAGCTTGGCTGGGCTTGCCCTTTAGACGGGCACTGGGTTGGCTCTGGCCCGTGGTGGCGCTGTCTGCTGGGGCTTGCACGGCGGGATCTGCTGTCTGTGGGGTTTGTACGCTTTGCGGGTTTTGGGCGGCTTTTTTATCTGCTAAACGCTCTAGTTTTTCAGCCCCCTCGCGCTGGCGCTGGGCATCGTTAAGTGCCACCTCCTGGCGGTTAAGGTTCGACAGCGCTGCGCTGCGGCGGCTGCGGGCATCGACCAAACAGCTATTGACCTGAAACTTTTGGTAGCAAGCCACCTCGTCAACGGCAAAGCTGTCCAGTGCGCTCTTGCGCTCTTGCGCAATGCGCGCCCGGGCCAGCGCTTCAGTGCGCTGCAGTGTGCCCAAGTCGCTAGTTTCTATTGCTTCTGCAGGCAGGTTTTTATTGTCATTTTGGGCTATCGCCCAAGGAAATGCTGCACAGGCAGCTATTAAAACAATAGTAGCCTTGATGTTTAAAGCAAAAGCCCCTTTTATGCAATGGCGTATAAAACGGACCGCGTTCAGGCAATGCAAAGTCATAACGCATAGTACATGCAAGCGGCTGCGCTGGTGCGGCATTAGGTTAACCTTGTATCTACCGTGCGCCGCTCCAAGGCTAAAAACTCAGCCGACTGCATTTCATTTAAGCGCGATGCCGTGCGCGGAAACTCGTGCGCCAGTGGCCCCTCGGTGTACAGCGCCTCGGGTACCACGGCCGCAGACATAATCAGTTTTACCCTGCGGTCGTACAGCACATCCACCAGCCAGGTAAAGCGCCGCGCCTCTGAGGCATGGCGCACAAACATTTGCGGCACGCTACTGAGCAATACCGTGTGAAACTGCGTTGCCAGCTCGAGGTAGTCGTTCTGGCTGCGCGGGCCACCGCAGAGGGTTTTGAAGTCAAACCACACAATGCCGCCGGCCTTGCGTTTGGCCTGGATCTGCCGAGCCTCAATCTGCAGCACTGGGTCTTCGTCACGGCTCTCGGCCAGCTCGCTAAAAGCCAGCGCCATTGCGGCGTCTGCCTCAGGGCCTAAAGGCGTGTGGTACAGCTGCACCCTGTCCATAGTGCGGCGGCGGTAGTCGGTGCCGTTGTCTACACTGATAACCTGCATATGCGTTTTCAGCAGTTCAATGGCAGGCAATATGCGTGGGCGGTGCAGGCCGTTGGGGTACAAGTCGTCGGGCTTGAAATTGCTGGTGGTCACCATGCCAATGCCGTTTTTAAACATCGCATCCAGCAGGCGGTGCAAAATCATCGCATCAGTAATGTCGGCCACATGAAATTCGTCAAAGCAGACCAGCCTGAAGCGCTTGGCCATGCGTTTGCCCAGCTCGTCCAGCGGGTTCACGGTACCCTGCAAATCGGCCAGCTCACGGTGCACTTCGCGCATAAACTCATGAAAATGCAAGCGCGTCTTGCGCACAATCGGCACCGCGTTGTAGAAGCAGTCCATCAAAAAGCTCTTGCCGCGCCCTACCCCGCCGTGCATGTACACGCCCTGGGGAATATCAGGGCGGTTGATGAGTTTTTTTAGGACGTTAGAGCGCTGGTCTTTGTAGTCCGCCCATTCCTCGGCGCACATTTCCAGCGCCTCCACCGCGTTGAGTTGCGCAGGGTCGCTGTTATAGCCGCGCTGGGCAAGCTCTTGCTGGTATTGGGTGGTGACGCTCATTACGTTTGGAATACCAAACTTCCAAGAACCGGACGCAGAGGGCGCAAAAGTTACGCAAAGGACGCAAAAGGAAACCCAAAATAAGAGAAAGGCATGTGAATCACGAATAAAGCGGATCCCAATTCATTTCTAAATTTTTAGTCTTCTTTGGCTGTTCTTTTGCGTCCTTTGCGTAACTTTTGCGTCCTCTGCGTCCGGAAGTTCGGTATTCAGAAGTTAGAAATTCAAAGTGCGCTTGTCCACCGCCAAAGCAGCCTCTTTAGTCGCCTCAGACAGCGAAGGATGCGCATGGCAAATGCGGGCAATGTCTTCGCTAGACGCACGAAACTCCATCGCCACCACCGACTCAGCAATCAACTCGCTGGCATAAGGCCCCACAATGTGCACGCCCAAGATTTCGTCGGTCTTGGCATCCGAGATCATCTTGACCATGCCGGTGGTATCGCCCATCGCCCGTGCACGGCCGTTGGCCATGAAAGGGAAGCTGCCGGTTTTGTACGCACGGCCTTCAGCTTTAAGCTGCTGCTCGTTTTGGCCAACCCAGGCAATCTCTGGCGAGGTGTAAATCACCCAAGGCACGGTGTTGAAGTTAACGTGGCCATGCTGGCCTGCAATGCGCTCGGCCACAGCAACACCCTCTTCTTCAGCCTTGTGTGCCAGCATCGGGCCGCGCACCACGTCACCCACCGCCCACACATTGGGCAGGTTGGTTTTGCAATGGTCGTCCACCACCACCATGCCGCGCTCGTCAAGTTTCAGGCCAATCGCCTCAGCACCTAAGCCCATGGTGTTGGCCGTGCGGCCTATCGAGATGATCAGCTTGTCTACATCCAAGCTCACGGCTTCGCCCTTGGCCGTGGTGTAGGCAATCGACACGCCCTTCTTGCTGTTTTTAATCTCGCCAACTTTCACGCCCAGCTCAATCTTCAAGCCCTGCTTGTCAAAAGCCTTCTTGGCCTCTTTGGCAATCTGCTCGTCCACAGCGCCCAAGAAGTTTGGCAGGCCTTCCAAAATCGTTACCTCAGAACCCAGACGACGCCACACCGAACCCATCTCAAGGCCAATCACACCCGCGCCAATCACGCCCAGTTTTGTAGGCACGGCCGGAATCTTTAACGCACCGTCGTTAGACAAAATATTATCTTCATCAAACGGTGCACCCGGCAAAGCGCGCGCGTTTGAGCCGGTGGCCACAATAATGTGTTTGCCCAAAATCACATCCGCAGCCGCATCTTTGGCAGCCAAAGCCACGTTGATCTCGTACAAGCCATCTTTGGCTGCGACAAACGAACCACGCCCGTGGAAGAACGTAATTTTGTTCTTTTTAAACAAGTACAAAACACCATCGTTGTTTTGCGTAATGACCGTGTCTTTGCGCGCATGCATCTTGGCAATATCAATCGTCAAGTCTTTAAGTCTAATACCATGGTCTGCAAAGTGATGCCCCGCCTGCTCAAAATGCTCAGAGCTTTGTAGCAAAGCTTTGGACGGAATGCAACCCACGTTGGTGCAAGTGCCACCAGGCGCAGGCCCGCCTTTAGAGTTTTTCCACTCGTCAATACAAGCCACAGAAAAACCAAGCTGCGCGGAGCGAATAGCAGCAATATAGCCACCGGGACCACCGCCGATGACTATTACGTCGAATTGTTTATTACTCATTTACAAGCTTTCAAAACAGTGAGAATTTCAAATACGGTCTCACGGCGAAGGAAATTTAACACGCTACGGATTGCAGACCCAACACGTTTGACGAATGGTCTAATACGCCCTCGCCGTCACGAAATTCGTAAAACGAAGCCAACTCATCTTGGCTAATCGTGATCTTCATATCGTCGTGGCGAAGGGTGTAATCGACAAATTCACCCTTTTCATTGCGAATGCGAAAAAAGAACTTTCCATCCAAAGATTTGCATAGCAAACCAGTGACGCCGTTGGCGGGCGTTTCTGTTGCTATTTTTTGGCCGTAACGTACTTTTTTCATTGATCAAAATCAGATATCAAACAACAACCGAGCCGGATCTTCCAGCGCATCTTTCATCGCTACCAAGCCCAGCACTGCCTCACGCCCGTCGATGATGCGGTGGTCGTAGCTCATGGCGAAGTAGTTCATGGGGCGCACTACCACTACGCCGTTTTCTACTACGGCGCGGTCTTTGGTGGCGTGCACGCCTAGGATAGCGGACTGGGGTGGGTTGATGATGGGGGTGGACATCATCGAGCCGAAGGTGCCGCCGTTGCTGATCGAGAAAGTGCCGCCGGTCATGTCTTCCATGCCTAGCTTGCCTTCTGCGGCTTTTTTGCCAAACTCCGCAATCTTCTTTTCGATGTCGGCAAAGCTCATTTGGTCGGCGTTGCGCAAGATGGGCACCACCAAGCCGCGTGGGCTGCCCACCGCGATGCCGATGTCAAAGTAGCCGTGGTAAACAATGTCGTTACCGTCCACTGAAGCGTTGAGCACAGGAAATTTTTTCAGTGCGTGCACTGCGGCTTTGACAAAGAAGCTCATAAAGCCCAACTTGCAGCCGTATTCTTTTTCAAACTTCTCCTGAAAGCGTTTGCGCATTTCCATCACCGGGGCCATGTTGACTTCGTTGAAGGTGGTCAATATCGCGTTGGTAGATTGCGACTGCAGCAAACGCTCTGCCACACGGGCACGCAGGCGGCTCATGGGTACGCGCTGCTCGGGGCGGTCGCCCAGATCAACCGCAGGCGTTGCTACTTGCGGCAATACTTTGGTAGGCGCGCCCGTAGGAATAGCCACTGTAGCTGGCATTGGGGCTGCCGCAGTGCTGCCGCCAGCTACCGCCGCCAGCACGTCACCTTTGGTCACACGGCCATCTTTGCCGCTGCCAGCAACTGAACCCGATGCGAGGTTGTTGTCGGCCATGATCTTGGCGGCGGCAGGCATAGCCACACCGCTCATCGCGCCTGCGGCTGTTGCAACAGCTGCAACCGTCGTAACAGCAGGGGCTGCAGCAGCGACTGTTGCCGAGGCAGCGGGCGAAGTGCCTGAGGTGGCAGTAGCAGTTGCCGCTGTGTCAATGCGTGCAATCAACTGCTCAGCCAATACGGTTGCGCCGCTGGCAACCACCAGCTCTACCAACACACCCGCACTGGGTGCGGGTACTTCGAGGACGACTTTGTCAGTTTCAATTTCGATCAAAATTTCATCAATAGCGATAGCATCGCCAACTTTCTTTTTCCACTGCAACATGGTGGCTTCGGCCACAGATTCAGACAGCTGAGGGACTTTAACTTCTACGATTGCCATTTTTATTTCCTTATGGGAGAGGGAGAGAGCTTGCGGACGCAGAGGACGCAAAGGACGCAAAAGAAGACAGAAGAAAAGAAAACCCAAATTTTGAAAAATACAAAGCCAATTTTTAGCGATGCATTTTTAAATTTTTGGTATTCCTTTTGCGTCCTTTGCGTAAGCTTTGCGTCCTCTGCGTCCGGTATCCGTACCCGTCCCCGTATTTAAATTTACTTAGTTAAAACAAAACCTTTGAGCTTGGCAAATGCACCATCGACCAGCGCTTTTTGTTGCTCTAGGTGCAAATGGGCATAGCCAGCCGCTGGTGACGCAGAGGCCGCACGGCCTGAATAGCCAAGCTTTTGGCCTTCGCTCATGTTTTCGTGGATGTTGTGCTGGATAAAGAACCACGCACCTTGGTTTTGCGGCTCGTCTTGGCACCACACGATGTCGGCAAGATTAGGGTATTTTTTTAGCTCTGCCGCAAAGGCTTTGTGCGGGAACGGGTATACCTGCTCTACGCGAACGATGGCTGTGTCTTCTGAGCCTTTTTCTTCACGCTTTTTAACCAGGTCGTAATAGACTTTGCCAGAGCATGCGACCAAGCGTTTGACTTTTTTGGCATCCAGTTCTTTATGGTCTGGAATGATGGTTTGGAAGCCACCTTTAGTGAACTCAGACAGCGGCGATGCTGCGTCTTTAGCACGGAGCAGCGACTTGGGTGTCATGATGATCAGCGGCTTGCGCAGGTTGCGGATCATCTGGCGGCGCAGCACGTGGAATATCTGGCTGGCTGTCGTGGGTTGCACAATCTGCATGTTAGCGTCAGCCGCTAGCTGCATAAAGCGCTCTAGGCGTGCTGAGCTGTGCTCTGGCCCCTGCCCTTCGTAGCCGTGCGGCAGCATGAGGGTGATGCCGTTGACACGGCCCCATTTGACTTCACCGCTGGCAATAAACTGGTCAATCACCACCTGCGCGCCGTTGGCAAAGTCGCCAAACTGGGCTTCCCAAATCACCAGGGTATTAGGGTCGTTCGAGGCGTAGCCATATTCAAAGCCTAGTACGGCTTCTTCGCTCAATAATGAATCGATCACCACAAACGGTGCCTGGCCATCGGCTACGTTTTGCAGCGGAATATAGGTGCCCGAGTCCCACTTTTCACGGCTCTGGTCGTGGATGACCGAGTGGCGGTGGGTAAAGGTGCCACGGCCACAGTCTTCGCCGCTTAAACGCACGGGGTAGCCTGATGCGACGAGTGATGCAAAGGCCATGTGCTCGCCCATCCCCCAGTCTACGGGGATGTCGCCGCGGCCCATAGCAGCGCGGTCGTCATAGACTTTTTTAACCAGGTTGTGCGGGGTTACGCTGGCAGGAATGGTGGTGATTCTTTCGGCAATGCGCTTCCACTCAGCCATAGGAATGGCAGTGTCTCCAGCATCGGTCCACTTTTTGCCCAAGAACGGTGCCCAATCGACCGCGTACTTGCTTTTGAAATTGGTGATGGTGATGTCTTCGGTGTGCTTGCCTTCGTCCATCGCAGCGCGGTAGGCCTTGGACATGTCGTCACCGATCGTCTCACCAAAACCTTGGGTGGTCAGCTTGTCCGCATACAGTTTGCGTGTGCCGGGGTGCGTCGCAATTTTTTTGTACATCAGAGGCTGGGTCAGCGCTGGGGTGTCTTGTTCGTTGTGGCCCAATTTGCGGAAGCAAATGATGTCAATCACCACGTCTTTATTGAACTCTTGGCGGTACTCAAGCGCCCACTGGGTGCACAGCACCACCGCTTCAGGGTCGTCGCCGTTGACGTGCAATACCGGGGCTTCGACCATCTTGACCACATCGGTACAGTAAATGGTGGAGCGGGTGTCGCGAGGGTCGCTGGTGGTAAAACCAATTTGGTTGTTAATCACCACATGCACAGTGCCGCCGGTGTAGTAACCGCGCGTTTGCGCCAGCGCCAGCGTCTCCATGACCACGCCTTGGCCTGCAAAGGCTGCATCTCCGTGCACCAGTACGGGCAACACACTGTCGCCCACTGCGTCACCACGGCGGTCCATGCGGGCGCGCACACTGCCCTCTACCACGGGGTTGACGATTTCAAGGTGCGATGGATTGAAGGCCAGCGTCAAATGCACTGGGCCGCCAGGGGTAGTCACGTCTGAGCTAAAACCTTGGTGGTATTTCACGTCGCCAGCTGGCAAATCTTCAGGCGCAGTGTGGTCAAACTCGGCAAACAGGTCTTTGGGCATCTTGCCCAAAGTGTTAACCAGCACGTTAAGGCGGCCACGGTGGGCCATGCCAATAACTACTTCTTGCACGCCGGCCACGCCGGCTTTTTGCACCAGTTCGTCCATACAGGCAATAAAGCTCTCACCACCTTCTAGTGAGAAGCGTTTTTGGCCTACATACTTGGTATGCAAATAGCGCTCTAGGCCTTCAGCAGCCGTCAAGTTTTGCAGGATGTTCTTTTTTTCGTCGTTCGTAAAGTTGGGCTTGCTGCGAACCGACTCTAGTTTCTGTTGCCACCAACGCTTTTCGTCTTGGTTGGTAGAGTACATGTACTCTGCGCCAATGGTGCCGGAGTAGGTCTCACGCAGTGCGTTGAGCAGCTCACGTAACGGCATGCTGGTCTTGCCAAAATACGTGTTGCTGGTGTCGAACACAACCTCTTGGTCTGCATCGGTAAAGCCGTAATATGCAGGGTCAAGGTCGGGAATATTCTCGCGCTCGGTGCGCTGCAGTGGGTCAAGGTTAGCCCAACGTGCACCAACGTTGCGGTAGGCGGCGATCAGCTGCTGCGCTGAGGTGCGCTTTTTGCCCATCGCCGCATCGGCACTGGCGGTTACTACTTTGGTCACGCCTTGTTTAGCGCGCTCGGCAAAGGCGTTGATGACAGGCAGGTGCGCTACGTCTTGCGCGTTGGAGCCATCAGATGCCGGTACGTGCTGGAGCGCGTCAAAATAGCCGCGCCAAGAATCGGGCACAGAGCCGGGATTGGCAAGGTAGTTTTCGTACATCTCTTCGACATACGGGGCGTTGCCACCAAATAAATAGGTGTTGCTACCGTAAGCTTGGTAGACGCTCGTCGTTGGGGACGCTGACATATTTTGCTGACCTCCGTTCCCCTTCAGGGAACATTAGCTGGTTAATAAACCTTCCGCGACACGGCTGAACCGGTTGGCGGATGCGACATGGCAAGGAAGGGCCTTTAATTGTCTTTACGGATTGTGACAGATTTAGCGAGGTTTGAATACAGAAAGGCCCAGCGCGCAAGCTGATGTGTATGCCGCCACCGCATAGTTTGTTGCACAGACAGCCTAAGCCGCTCGGAACACGCGCTATAATGTTGGCTTCTATGGTGGCTGTAGCTCAGCTGGTAGAGTCCAGGATTGTGATTCCTGTTGTCGTGGGTTCGAGCCCCATCAGCCACCCCAAAAAAACTAAAAAGCCCGCAATTTTCATTGCGGGCTTTTTTATTTAAGCCGACGCTTGTCGTGCCTTTTATTGCAAAGCTAATTTTTCATCTTTTTTGGCTGAGGGCTTGGCCGCTTTGATATCGGCTTTGAAACGGTCTTTCAAGCTGTTGTAATAAGCAGCAGTTTCAGCATCACTCCACCACTGGGTGTACTGTTGGCGGTCTTGGAACGCGGTGCTGCTTTTAGGATCACGCTCTAGCAGTTTAATAACTTTGACTACCGCATAGCCTTGTGCGCCTAAATCTACACCGATGAAGGCGGGCAACTTGGCTGTGTCTGCACGCAAGGTAGCCTCGATGATGGGAGAGGGCTGCTTACTGCCAGACGCATCACGAGAAATAATAACTGCCTCAGGCAAAGTGGCTGCTGCTGGTGTAGCTTTCCATACGCTTAGCTTGTCTGCCCCTTCTTTGCGTGCCAGTTCCGCACCTTGCACAGCTTGCAAACGCTCGCGTACCTTGTCTTTCACATCAGCAAATGGCAACGTGCGCGCAGGCGTGTAGCTTAGTACCCTGGCAGATGCCAACTGGCTGGGGCCAGTCTCTACAGCTTCGGTGTTGCGTTTTTTCTCTATGGTATCGGCTGCAAAAACAGTGTTGAGAAATTTGGCGTTGGCCAACACACCAGTTACCCCTGGAGCGGGCTTGCGCAAGACGGTATTGGCAGTTTTAACTTCAAGCTTTAAACGCTCGGCTACAGCTTTGAAATTGTCAGCCTGCTCGTACACGCCGTTGGTAAACGATTCTGCAACTTCGGCAAATTTTTTCTGCGCTTGCTGCTTCTTTAATTCTGCTTCAATTTCAGGGCGCATTTCTTCTAGCGTTTTTTGCTTAGGTGCTTTGATATCGGTCAGCCGAATAATGTGGTAACCAAAGTCTGTTTCTACCACGGGGCTAATATCGCCCTTTTTCATACCGAAAGCGCTGTCTTCAAAAGGTTTGACCATCGAGCCTTTGGCAAAAAAGTCTAAATCACCGCCATTGACTGCAGAACCTGGGTCTTGCGAGTTCTTTTTGGCCACATCAGCAAAACTCTCAGGCGCTTTTAAAATTTGCGCTAACAGTTCTTCGGCTTTGGCTTTGGCCTGCGCACGCTCGGCAGCAGGGGCAGTTTTGGGCGAAGCGATCAGCACATGGCTTGCCCGGCGTTCTTCTTGGCCAGCCAGGCGAGCTGTGTTTTGCTCAAAATACGTTTTCACATCGTCTGCATTGGGCACAATGGTTTTGCGAATGGCTTCGATGTCTAGCACCACATATTCAATGTTTGCCTGTTCGGGTGCTTGGAAAAACGCTGGGTTGTCTTTGTAGTATTGCTCTAACTGGCCGTCCGTCATGGTGACTTTAGCCGTGTAATCAGCGGTGTTGAAACGGGCCACTTGCACTTCACGGCGTTCAAAAAATGCATTAAGCGACACATCGGCTATGGCCGGGGTCGTTAAGCTGCTAGAGCCCACACCCGCGAGCACTTGGCGCGAAGAAATATCGTTGCGCACACGGGCCTCGAACATTTCAGGGCTCATGCCTTGGGAGCCTACCAGCTGCTTGTAACGGTCAATGTCAAAGCTTCCGTCAGGCTTGCGCAAAGCGGCCACAGAGGTGTCTTCTTGCAGCGTGCGCATCAGGCGTTGGTCGCTGGCGGTAAGTTTGAGGTTTGCAGCTGCCGCAGCAATCACACGGTCACGCACCAAACGCTCTAAGGTGGCGTACTTGGCCTCAGGGGTGTCGAGCAGCTTAGGGTCAACATTGGGCATAGAGCTGCGCACGCGGTCAGCTTCAATTTTGTGCGCTGCGTCCCATTCGGCTTGCATGACTTTTTGGCCATCAACCACAGCCACTGCTTCACCTTGGTCTCTGAACTTGCTGTAACCGTCAACACCAAAAAATATAAACGAAGGCACAATCAAAACAAACAGCAAAATCTGCATGATCTTGATGTGCTTGCGAATAAGGTCAAACATTACGGAAGCTTTCTTGGCATGACTACGCTGCGCAGTGTGTGCAAAAACTAATTACAAAAAAGGCGAACCTTGGTTCGCCTTTTCATGGGTGGGGGTGGTGGGTGATGACGGGCTCGAACCGCCGACCTACGCCTTGTAAGGGCGCCGCTCTACCAACTGAGCTAATCACCCCACCGAAACTCTATTTTAAACTGATTTAGTTAAGTGCATCTTTCAAAGCCTTGCCTGGGCGGAATTTGGGCACTTTAGCGGCCTTGATTTTGATAGCCACACCAGTGCGTGGGTTACGGCCAGTGCGGGCTGCACGTTTGCCTACTGCAAAAGTACCAAATCCTACCAAAGATACGTTGTTGCCTTTTTTTAGTGTGGTTTTTACCGCACCGATGGTTGCTTCTAGTGCACGGGTTGCGGCAGCTTTGGAAATATCTGCATGCTTTGCAATATGTTCAATCAGCTCAGTTTTATTCATTGTGGCTCCTCAAGCGGGGTGTCAAGAAAAATGGTGTCGCGTAGACTTAGGTCTGGGATTTGGTCATAACGCGAATGCAAATTCTATGCGGTTTTAGACCGGTAACAAGTCACGCGGTGCGAAAAATCAACGCGGTAGGGCATAGTTGGTAAATTATTTACGCCAAAAACACACTATTGTTCGCTTTTTTCACGCGGGTAAGTGGTTTGTAAGCACTTATAGCGCATCGGCAATCGCTTTTCCTAAATCTTGCGTACTGGCAGTGCCACCCATATCGGGCGTTAGTGGCGCGCCGCTGTGCGGTGCCAGTACTTTTTCAATGGTCTGCAAAATTGCGTCGTGTGCCGGCTTGTGGCCCAAGTGTTCCAGCATCATTGCAGCGCACCAAATTTGGCCAATCGGGTTGGCGATATTTTTGCCCGCAATGTCTGGTGCCGAGCCGTGCACAGGCTCAAACAACGATGGAAATTTTTTATCGGGATTGAGGTTGGCGCTGGGCGCGATGCCAATGGTGCCCGTGCATGCTGGGCCTAGGTCGCTCAAGATATCGCCAAACAAATTGCTCGCCACCACCACGTCAAAAAAAGCCGGGCGCTGCACAAAATGCGCCGTCAAAATATCGATGTGGAATTTATCGAGGTTCACGTTGGGGTAGCCTTTGGCCATCTCTACTACACGTTCATCCCAGTAAGGCATGCTGATAGAAATACCGTTGGACTTGGTGGCGCTGGTCAAATGCTTTTTGGGCCGCGACTGGGCCAACTCAAAAGCAAATTTGAGCACTCGGTCCACCCCCGTACGGGTGAAGACCGACTCTTGCAGCACAAACTCGCGCTCGGTACCGCCAAACATGCGCCCGCCGATGCTGGAGTATTCGCCTTCGGTGTTTTCGCGCACAATGTAAAAATCAATCTCGCCGGCCTTGTAGGCGCTGCCGTCACGTTTAACAACAGGTGCAATGATGCCGGGCATCAGCTTGGCGGGGCGCAGGTTGATGTACTGGTCAAACTCACGGCGAAACATCAAGAGGGAGCCCCACAGCGACACATGGTCGGCTATTTTCTCTGGCCACCCGACTGCGCCAAACAGCAGGGCATCGTGGCCACCGATGTGGTCTTTCCAGTTGTCAGGCAGCATCTTGCCGTGCTTCTCAAAATAGTCCCAGCTAGAGAAGTCAAAATGGTCAAAAGCCAGGTCGATACCGAACTTGCGTGCTGCGGCGTCCAGCACGCGCAGACCTTCGGGCATGACCTCTTTGCCTATGCCGTCCCCGGCGATGACTGCGATGTGGTGTTTGCCCATAGTGGAATAGCTTTCTAAAATTGAGGAATGAAAAAGTAAGGCGTTACGTGCAGGCCAAGGCCTACGGTTTAAAAAAGCTACTGGCGTGCGAAACTACGTCGCCAGGCGCTTCTTCGGCCAGGTAATGGCCGCAGGGCAGTGCCTGCCCAACCACATCGGTTGCGCGCTCGCGCCACAGCTGCAGCACGTCAAAATTAGCGCCCACAGCGCCATGCTGGCCCCACAGCACTTTAAGCGGCAGGCTGAGTTTTTTGCCTGCGGCCATATCGGCCCGGTCATGTTCTAAGTCAACCGTAGCGCTGGCGCGGTAGTCTTCGCAGATGCCGTGGGCGCTGCCTGGAATTTGAATACAGCGCTCGTAGTCGGCCAAGGCCTCTGGTGCAAAAGCAGCCAAGCCCGCATGGCGGCTGCCCATTACGCTGCGCAGGTAACGCACAGGGTCTGATTCAATCAACGCCTCAGGCAGTGGCGCAGGTTGGATGAGAAAAAACCAGTGCCAGTAAGCGGTGGCAAAGGCCTGCGTGGTGTGCTGGTACATGCCCAGGGTGGGCGCAATGTCCAGCAGCAGCATGCGCTGCACAGCGTGGGGATGGTCAGCCGCCAGCCGGTGGGCCACGCGCGCGCCCCGGTCATGCGCCAGCACGGCAAACTGACCAAACCCACGCGAACGCATGACCGCCAGCGCGTCCTGCGCCATCTCGCGCTTGCTGTAGGCTGCGTGCGTTGCGTCTGCGGGGGGCCTGCCTGAGTCGCCATAGCCGCGCAAATCCATCAGCACAACGGTGTGGCGCTTGGCAAGCTCAGGGGCCACACGGTGCCACATGGCCTGGCTTTGCGGGTGCCCGTGCAGCAGTAGCAGTGGCGCGCCCTGCCCGCCCATGCGGCAGTGCAGCTGAACACCGTTGCGCTGGAGGGCAAAAGAAGTGAAATCTCTGAACATACACACCCATTGTGCGGGAGGCAAGACGCATAATCAAGCAACAATTAGGCAATTAAATATTCTCAAAATAGAAACAATTTGATCTCCATAAAACAATGCCCATAGAACGTGCTGATTTAGAACTGGTGCTGGCCATCCGCGATGCTGGCAGCTTGGCCCAAGCGGCTGTGCGCCTGCGCCTGAGCCCGCCGGTGGTAACCAAGCGCTTGGCAGCCTTAGAGGCCGGGCTGGGCCTTAAACTGTTTTTTCGCACCACCCGCAGTGTCAGCCCCACCACCGAAGGCGATGTGCTGTGCCAGCGCGCTGGCGGCCTGCTGGCGCAGTTTGCCCAAACTGAAGAAGCCTTGCGCGACCAGGTGCGCGAGGTGGCAGGCCCTGTGCGCCTGGCGGCAACCTTTGGTTTTGGCCGTGTTTGGCTGGGCCCGGCTCTTGCGCAGTTTCAAACCCTGTACCCGGCTGTGCATATTGCCGTGCAGCTGACCGAAAAGCTGCCCGACCTGGGTGCTGACGACTACGACGGCGCGGTGTGGCTTTGGCCGGCCCGGGCCAACCGCGCTGCCCAGTGGTCGGCCCGCACCTTGGCCGCTAACCAGCGCGTGCTGGTAGCCGCGCCCAAGTATTTGCAGCGCCGCCCTGCCCCGCACACGCTGGCCGACCTGGCCCAACACGAATGCCTGGTGGTGCGCGAAAGCGACGACCCCAGCTACACCTGGCAGCTAAGCCGTACAGGGCACCCTAAGCCGGGCGACAAGGCAGCTGCACATGTGCGGGTACAAGGCAGCCTGACCTGTAATTCTGGCGAGCTGGTGCGTGACTGGTGCTTAAGCGGCCACGGCATTATGCTGCGCAGCCTGTGGGACATTGCACCGCAGATTGCCAGCGGCGCGCTGGTGCGCGTGCTGCCTGGCTACGCCATGCAAGATGCTGACATTCAGTGGCTAGCACCCTTCAGGGCGCAAACACCTCGGCGCGTGCGCCTGCTGAGCGATTTTTTGCACCAAACCTTCCAGTCTGCGCCCTGGGCGGTGGTTTGAACTTACTATTAAAAATATAGCTGCTCGTGCAGAATTTCCTTGGGCCACAAGGCTAAAAGGGCTTAAAAAACTACCAGCCACACGGCCAACGCGGTTAGCGCGGTGCCTAGCAAGGTAACGGCGGTAATGGCCTCGCCAAACAGCGCCCACGCCATCAGCGCCGTGGCAGGCGGCACCAAGTACAGCAGCGAAGTGACCTTGGTGGCCGCGCCGCGCGCTATCAGCACATACAGCAGTGAGCTGCCGCCCAGCGTGAGGCCCAGCACCGACCATGCCATAGCTAAAGCCAGTTGACTATTCCATTGCATGACTTCGGTCTCCATCGCAGCTAAAGGCAGGGTTACCAGCAGCGCGGCGGCCAGTTGCACCGCGTTGGCAGTGCGCACGTCGCACGGGGTTACAAAGCGCTTTTGGTACAGCGTACCTGCACTGATACCCAGCAGCGCCAGCACGGCTATGGACAAATTAAGCCCGGTGGCCTCACCGTAACCCAGCTTGGTGGACACCACCAGCATCAGCCCCACACAGCCCAGCGCCAGCCCTGCCCACTGGCGCGCTGTGATGCGGCTGCCAGTGCCAGCAAGCCACAGCGCCGTCAGCACCGGCTGCAGGCCAACGATCAGGGCCGACAAGCCTGAGCCCATGCCCAGCTTGACTGCCGCCCACACGCCGCCCAAGTACACCGCATGCATCAGCACCCCAGTAACTGCCAAGTGCAGCCACTGTGCGCGGCTGCTGGGGGCGGGTACTTTGGCCAAGTAAACCCACAGCCCAAAGCAGGCTAACGAGAGTACGAAACGGGTGGCCAAAAACTTAAACGGCGGTGCCAAGGGCATGCCGTAGCGCGCCACGATAAAGCCTGTGCTCCAGATCAAGACAAAAATCAGCGGCATGGCGCGCAGCCAGCTGGTGCGCTCGGTGGCAAACATGCGGTTTATGTCAGTTTATTTAACTTTGGCCCGAATTTCAGGCAGTGCTTTTTGCAGGTAGTACACCATCGACCAAACGGTCAGCACAGCGGCTATCCAGATCATCCAAAACCCCCAAATACGGGTAGGCATCACGCCAAACAGCAGCCCGTCGTACAGCAGAAACGGAATGGCCACCATTTGTGAGGTGGTTTTAAGCTTGCCCAGCATGTGCACGGCCACGCTGCCCGAGGCGCCGATTTGCGCCATCCACTCGCGCAGGGCCGTGATGGCGATTTCGCGGCCGATGATGATCAGGGCCACAAACACATCTACCCGCTGCAAATGCACCAGCACCAGCAAGGCGGCGCAAACCAAAAACTTGTCAGCGACTGGGTCTAAAAAAGCCCCAAACGCCGAGGTTTGCTTAAGCTTGCGGGCCAGGTAGCCGTCTAGCCAGTCGGTCCAGGCAAACAGTACAAACAGCACGGTGGCCACCAGGTTTTGCGTGGCCACTGGCAAGCTGCTGTAGAAAATGCCCGCAATCAACGGTATGGCCACGATGCGCGACCATGTCAGGATAGTGGGAACGGTAAAGAACATGGCTGCTATTGTGTCACGCCACGCACAGGGCTGGGCTAAGCCTAGGGCTTTACAGCTTTTCTACGATGGTGCGCAGCTGGAACTTGAGGGCATCGTTGTACAAAAACGTCTCATTGAACTCCCAAGGGCCTGGCAGGTTGCCTATGGGCCCAAAGCTGGCCACGCGGCGCGTTGCCTCTACTGCCAAGTTGTTGGCCTCAGGCCCTACGCTGGAGCGGCGCAGAAAACTGGTGTTTTTGATGCTGCCATCGGCATTAAAGGCAATGGTAAGCACCACGATGCCGTACAGCGGATCAGGCACCGCGCCACTGAAGGTGCGGCCGGTGTTGGCGGCCATGATCAGCTGGGCTGCACGGCGGCGGTATTCAACCATGCTGCGCACTGCGGGCAGGTTGCTGGGGGCAGGTGCGGGTGCTGCGCTAGGCGCGGGGGCGGGGGCTGGCGCCGTGGGGCTGCTGGGCGGCAGTGGCTTGCTGGCACAACCGGCCAGCACGGCCAGCAGGGCCAACAGAGAAGCGTTGGCCCATTTCAGGTTGCGGGTTGTAGGGGATGAAATAGTCATGTTGCGTCGCCTGTTGTAATGGTATTGAAGGTCATTTTAGTAAAGTGCGTTGCGCCAAATTCATAAAATGCGCAGCCTTAGTGTAAGGCGCGGTAAATCTCGTCGGCCAAATCTTTAGATATGCCGTCCACGGTGGCAATGTCTGCAGCCCCTGCCGCCGCCACGCCGCGGATACCGCCAAAGCGCTGCAGCAGTTTGGCGCGTCTTTTGGCACCCACACCCGGTATGTCCTCTAATTTGCTACCGCCTGTGCGCACCTTGGCACGGGCGGCGCGCATGCCTGTGATGGCAAAGCGGTGCGCTTCGTCGCGTATTTGGGCTATCAGCATGAGGGCGGCGCTGTCTTTGGGCAGGCTGGCTTTGTCCCGGCCATCGGCAAACACCAGCTCTTCCAGGCCCACTTTGCGGCCCTCGCCTTTTTCTACACCGGCTATCAGGTTTAAATTCAAGCCCAGCGCTTCAAACACCTCGCGCGCCATGCTGACCTGGCCTTTACCGCCGTCTACCAGCACCAGGTCGGGCATGCTGATGGCGGGAGCCACGCCTTCTAGTTCAGCCGCTTTCTGCGCCTCCACCACTTTGGTGTAGCGCCGGGTAAGCACTTGGCGCATGGCGGCGTAGTCGTCGCCGCCGGTAATGCCGTCTATGTTGTAGCGGCGGTATTCGCTGCTTTGCATTTTGTGGGTATGAAAGACGACACACGATGCCTGGGTGGCCTCGCCTGCGGTGTGGCTGATGTCAAAGCATTCAATGCGAAACTTAGACAGGTCATCGGGCGCAATGTCCAGGGCATCCACCAGGGCGCGGGTGCGGGCCTGCTGGCTGCCCTCTTCGGCCAGCAAGCGGGCCAGCTGGATGTCGGCATTGGTTTGCGCCATTTCCAGCCAAATGCGCCGCTGCTCACGCGGGTTGTGCACGGCGCTGATTTTGACACCGGTCTGTTCCGTCAGCAGGGCAATCAGCTCGGGGTCTACTTTCTCGCTGACCAGCAGGGTGGGCGGTGGCGGTGTGTCGATGTAGTGCTGCGCAATAAAGGCCTCTAGCACCTCGGTTGCGGGTGCATCGTCTACATGCACCGGAAAGTACGGTCTGTCGCCCAAATGCCGACCGCCGCGCACCATAGCCAGGTTGACACACGCTTTGCCGCCGTGCACTTTAACCGCCAAAATATCCACGTCTTTGTCGCTCACGTTGTCTACCGACTGCTGGTGCAGCACCTTGGACAGCGCGCTGATCTGGTTGCGTGCTTCGGCGGCTTTTTCAAACTCCAGCTTCGAGGCATGCAGCATCATGCGCACCTCCAGCTCTTTCAAAATAGCCTGCGTTTCACCGCGCAAAAAGCGCTCGGCGTTCTCGGTGTCTTGCGCGTACTGCGCCTCGCCCACATGACCCACACAGGGCCCGCTGCAGCGCTTGATTTGGTACAGCAAACAGGGCCGTGTGCGGTTGGCAAACACGGTGTCTTCGCAGGTGCGCAGGCGAAAAACTTTTTGCAGCAGCTGGATAGACTCTTTGACCGCCCAAGCGCTGGGGTACGGCCCGAAGTAACGGTGCTTTTTTTCTACACTGCCTCGGTAGTAGGCAATGCGCGGGTAGTCTGCGGCGGCAACCTGGGGGCTTGCGGCTGCGGCTGCGGCTGCTGAGTGCATGGCTGGGCTCAACGCGAGGTTCACTGCGCCTTGCACAGCGCCGTTAACTATACTTTCAATAGCTGCCTGTGCAGCATTTCCTTGGGCCATAGGCCTTTTTTGTTTAAATTTATCTTGCGCAACCGGGGCTTTGGGTTGCCCTGTCATTTTCAGGTAGGGGTAGCTTTTATCGTCCCTGAATAAAATATTAAAGCGCGGGTTCAGCGTTTTAATCAGGTTGTTTTCTAGCAGCAGCGCCTCGGCCTCCGAGCGCACCACGGTGGTTTCCATGCGCACTATGCGGGTCACCATGTGGCCAATGCGCGTGCCGCCGTGGCTTTTTTGAAAGTAGTTGGAGACCCGCTTTTTCAGGTTCTTGGCCTTGCCTACGTACAGCAGCGTGTTGTCAGCATCAAAATAGCGGTACACACCGGGCAGGCCCGGCAAGGCGGCCACTTCGGCCAGCAGTTCAGGGCTGTGCGTTGGCTGCTTTTGCGCAGGTGCAGCCAACGGCTCGGGGATGGGCACTGGCGTAGGAGCTAAAGGCGGCACAACGGCAGCCGAAGCTTTAAGAAGGCTGGGGTTATCCATACAGCACCCGCAGGCCACCAGAGGCGGCTAACCGAGAAAAATCGCGGTCGTGGGTTACCAAGGCCTGCGCTCCAATCTCTAAAGCGGTGGCGGCTTGCAACGCGTCCATCAGCTTGAGTTTGTAGGCCACGCGCAGGCGTGATGCGCTGACCGCCACCTCGTGGCTGACTGGCACCACTTCAAATGCTGCCAAGGCTTTTTCATAGCGCTTGGCCAGCGCGTCGTGGCCCTTGTCAAACGGGCCTGCCAGCACCTCAGCCAAGGCAATGGTAGAAATGGCAATGCGCAGCGTTCCGGCATCATAGGCCGCAAAAAGGCCTTCAAACTGGGCCGCAAACTCAGGGTGATCGTCCAACAGGTAAATCAAGGGCGCACTGTCGACCACCACCAAATCGCCATGGCGCAGGGCGCCCCACAGCGGCGGGGTGTTTTGCGGTTTAGGCTTCATGGCTGCATTGCCAAGGCTGGCAGGGTTAAAAGTTGCACAGTTTGTAGGCGCATGGGCTAGTTGTCATCCCGCAGGGCTGCTATCAGCGCAGCAGGTTGCGCGCCCCACAGGCCTTTACCGCTGCCGCGCAAGCTTAAAAAGCGCGGCTTGCGCAGCCTTTCTAGCACCTGTGCGTCGGCCAGCAATTGGGGCGGCACAATTGCAGCGTAAGGCTTGCCATGCTTGGTTAGCAAGCTTGGCTCGCCAGCATAGGCACGCTGCGCCAGCTGGGGCAAGGTGCTGCGACCTACTTCAATGCCTACAGTATGCATGCCAACTCCTTAAAATTCTGTACAGACAGTACATTATTTTACGCTAATTTAAGCGCTCTCATCGGTAATAGCCTTCTACCTCTATGGCATGCACCCATCGCATGCACCGTGCGCGTGTACATTACGCCATGCTCCCCTACGACCCGCCACCCACCGCACAGCCGCCCGCATGGGTCTGGGATATTTTCTGCACAGTGGTCGACAATTTTGGCGACATTGGTGTGTGCTGGCGCTTGTCCTGCCAGCTGGCCGCGCAAGGCCAACGCGTGCGGCTGTGGGTGGACGATGCCTCTGCACTGGCCTGGATGGCACCGCAGGGCTGCGCCGGGGTAGAGGTGAAAAGCTGGCACGACACCGCAGGCTACACCGCTGGCCACGTACTGATTGAAGCTTTTGGCTGCAGCATTGAAGAAGGCGCTCCTGAAATAATAGCTGCCTGTGCAGCATTTCCTTGGGCCAGCGGCATAAAAGACCTAAAAAACAGCACGCACAGCACCGTCTGGATCAACCTGGAATATTTAAGCGCTGAACCCTATGTGCAGCGCTGCCACGGCTTGGCCTCGCCCGTGCGCAGCGGGCCCGGCGCGGGCATGACCAAATGGTTTTTTTACCCAGGTTTTACGCAAGGCACAGGCGGCTTGCTGGCAGGGCCACCCGCGCAGCCTGCAAACTCCTTGCACACTAAGCCTGCCCAAGACCTGCCCCACACTGCCGCCACGGCCTTGCGCAGCCAGCGCATCAGCCTGTTTTGCTACGAGCCCCCCGCCCTAGCGCAACTGCTGCACCAGCTGGCCCACGGCGCGCAGCCTACGCAGCTGCTGGTTACCCACGGCCGCGCCAGCGCTGCGCTGCGCCAAGCCCTGCAAAGTGTTGAATTTTTAAGCAAAAACACCGTATGGCCCAAGGAAAAGCTGAACGAGCAGCTATTAATACCAGAGCAACTGCATATCGACTATCTGCCCAGTCTGAGCCAAAACGACTACGATGGTTTGCTGGGCAGCTGCCAGCTTAACTGCGTGCGCGGCGAAGACAGCCTGGCCCGCGCGCTGTGGGCAGGCCAGCCGCTGGTATGGCATATTTACCCGCAAGACGACGGCGCGCACGCTGCCAAGCTAGACGCATTTTTGGACTGGCTTGATGCCCCTGCTGATCTGCGATTGTTCCACCATGTGTGGAACGGCCTGAGCCCCTTGCCCCTGCCCGCCCTTAATCTGCCGCTGTGGCGCAGCACCGCCCAACGCGCCTTGCGCCTGCTGCACGGGCAGCGCGACCTGGTGCAGCAGTTGCGTGAATTTGTGGCGCAAAAAGCCTAATTAGGCTGCTAGTGCTTGATCTAAGATGTGCTGCGTAATTGCTGACCAATGCAACACAAGGGCGATATGATCGCCTTCTTCAAACTTTTTTAAAAAATTACCTCCCTATGAAAATCGTCTATATTGCCATGCTGCTGGCCACCACCGGTTTAGTGCACGCCAACTCCAACTGCGACAAACCCCGCAACGATTTTGATGGCATGTACTGCCTCAACAAGGTCTACCAAGAGGCGGACAAAGAACTCAATGAAAACTACAAAAAGCTCTCTGCCAAGCTCGATACAAGCGGCAAAGCTGCACTGAAAACCGGCCAGTTGGGATGGATTTCTGACCGCAACAGCAGCTGTTCCCGTACCGAATCCAGTGGGTTTTACGTCAATCTGAACTGCGCAACCGAAAAAACCATCAGTCGCGCCCAGTTTTTGCAAGACCGCGTGCGCGAGTGCGCCAGCGCTGGCTGCCAAAACAGCAAATTACAATAAATGCAAACTGTGCTTAGCCTGGCTTAGCCTGGCTTAGCGTGGCCTAGCGTGGCCTAGCGTGGCCTAGCGTGGCTCAACGCCCCTACCTGTAGCGCCAAAACTATGTACGACTCCACCGTTCCTGTATTGGCACGCTATCTGGCCCAAGTCAGCCGCATGCTGCAACTGGCCCAGGCCCACGCTGACGGCCACCAGCTAGACCACAGCCATCTGCTGCAAGCGCGGCTGGCACCCGACATGCTGCCGCTGGCAGTGCAGGTTACTATTGCCACCAATTTTGTGTTTCGCATTTGCGCACCCTTGTGCGGCCAGAACACGCCGCCGCCCGCTGAGGCGGGCAGCTCATTTGCAGACCTGCAGGCACGCCTTGCCACCACGCAGGCCTACTTGGCCAGCCTAAGCCCACAGCAGATGCAGGGCAGCGCCCAGCGCATGTGCACCAGCCACGCGGGCCAAGCACTGGTCAGCCTGCCCGCGCCCACTTTCGTCAGCCAGTACGCCCTGCCCAACTTTTTCTTTCACACCAGCATGGTCTACGCCATCTTGCGCCACGCAGGGGTTCCCCTGGGCAAGGCTGATTTTGATGGCTGGCATGTGTATGGAGCTGGGCAGATTGGCCCTTAGCTATGTGCACCTGTGCTTTGGGCAAGATGCGCGCAGCCCATGCGCCTGTTCAAAACACGGTAAAATCTAAGGTTTTGCGCAGACTAGCTGCGCTGTACACCCAACTAAATGGTTACCCATGAAAATCGCACAAGAAATTCGCGCAGGCAACGTTATCATGCACGGCAAAGACCCGATGGTCGTGTTAAAGACTGAATATAGCCGCGGCGGCCGCAACTCAGCCACCGTGCGCATGAAGCTGAAAAGCCTGATTGGCAGCTTTGGCACAGAAAACGTCTTCAAAGCCGACGACAAAATTGACCAGGTTATTTTGGACAAAAAAGACTGCACTTACAGCTACTTTGCAGACCCCATGTACATCTGCATGGACGCTGAGTTCAACCAGTACGAAGTAGAAGCCGAAAACATGGGCGACTCCCTGAACTACCTGGAAGACGGCATGGAACTGGAAGTAGTCTTCTACGATGAAAAAGCCATTTCAGTGGAACTGCCCACCAGCGTAGTGCGCGAAGTCACCTGGACCGAGCCTGCTGTGAAAGGCGACACCTCTGGCAAAGTGCTCAAACCCGCTAAAATTGCGACCGGCTTTGACGTGGGCGTACCTATTTTTGTAGCACAAGGCGACAAAATTGAAATCGACACCCGCACGGGCGAGTACCGCAAGCGCGTTTAAAGTACTACTTACAGCTACGCACTAAGTTGTACGTAACATGACAAAAAGGCTCCTTAAGGAGCCTTTTTTGCATTGCGAAGCGCTTTTTTGTTGTCCAGTTTTGTCACTTCTTTGTCATACCTGCAAAGCGCGCTTGCTTAACTTACAGCGCTGCAATATGCCTTGGTGCGCGGTTACATGCTGGCGCGCACCAGCTCGATCAGCTCCTGCACGGCACTTGCATCGTCAAGTTCTAACACCAGCACGGGGCTTTTGGCCTGGGCCAACAGCGGATGCCCGGCCCGCAGTGTGAGGCTAATTTTGCAGGGCGCTTTGGCAACCTCGTCCAGTGCGGCAATATCAGCAATGGCGATTTTGATGCGCTCGTCTTTTCGGCTCCACAAACCAGTTTTGCGCTGGCCACTCAGGCGCAAAGCATCCCCTTGAAAGCGCAACTCGCCTTTACCCGCAAAACCCAATGCGCCTGCACGCAGGCCGCCGCCATAGTCCACCAAAAACGCAGGCCACAGGCCAGATGCTATTGCCAGAGGGGCTGAGGACGACAGCGATGGCGGCACCGAATGCAACCTGCCCGTGAGGGGGTCTGCGGTTTCAAACCGGTCGGCCAGCAGCTGGGCGGCGGTCATCACCAGGCCGTCGCTGCGCAGCACCGAGGTGTCTTTGGGAATGAGTTTTTTAATCCGCATGCCCACAATAGTGCGGCGGTCATAAGGCCCTACCTGTTTGTTTTGCAGCAGCAGGCGGTAGCTAAACGGTGAACGAACTGGCATACAAAAAAGCGAATGGGGGCAGGCAGGCGCGTGACTTTAGATGGAGGATTGCTTACAAGTATGCACGCCTTGTGCCACCAGCACGGTATTTGGCCCTGGCAGCTTAGATTGCGCTAACTACTTAACGAATTAGGCCGTTGGCTCTAAAATGACTGAATGGAAAATACTTACAACCTTACCGAGCAACGTTTGGCCGATGCCTGGGCAACTTTGCAATCGCACTCAGACCAAGGCAGCCCACTGGCCCCCGATGCCTACCGTTTAGGGTTTGCTGACCCCGAGTTTTTACTGCGCCGCGAAGTGCGCGGTATTCGCATGCAGATAGAAATGCTCAAACCCGAGCTGGGCCAAGCCGCCTTGGGTGTAGAAAACACCATTGTGGTCTTTGGTGGAGCCCGCTTTTGCAGCCCTGAAGAAGCCGGCAGCGCACTAGCAGCAGCTACAGCCTCGGGCGATACAGCCGCTACAGCCAAAGCCCAGCGCTTGGTACGCACTGCGCACTACTACACCCAAGCCCGCGTGTTTGGCCGCTTGGTGGCCGAGCATTGCAACACCTGCGCGCCGCAAGACAAACTGTTTATTTGCACCGGTGGCGGCCCCGGCGTGATGGAGGCGGCCAACCGGGGTGCGCACGATGCAGGCGCGATGAGTGTAGGCCTGAACATTGCGCTGCCGCATGAGCAAAACGCCAACGCGTATGTGACACCCGAGCTGAGCTTTAAATTCCACTACTTTGCACTGCGCAAAATGCACTTTATGATGCGCGCCAAAGCACTCGTTGCCTTCCCCGGCGGCTTTGGCACGCTGGATGAACTGTTTGAAGTGCTTACCTTGGTGCAAACGCGCAAAGCCAAGCCCGTACCCATCTTTTTGTACGGCTCTGAGTACTGGAAAAAGCTGATCAACTTTGACGTACTGGTCGAAGAAGGTGCCATATCACCCGAAGACGTTAATTTGTTTCAATATGTAGACGACCCCCTGGTAGCTTGGGATGCGATTAAAAAATTCTACAACCTGGCGGGACAGACCAACGGACGCGCGCAACGCCCCGTTGCTCTGTCCTCCACAGATTAATTCTCCCTAGTTTCTCCTTGCGAAACTCAGCCGCGCGCACCCTCCCACAGCCCATGCCCCAGATCAACCACTACGAAAACTTCCCAGTAGCCTCACTGCTCTGCCCGGCCCGGCTGCGCCCCGCCATCACTGCCATTTACGGGTTCGCGCGCACTGCAGACGACCTGGCCGATGAAGGCGACGCACACCTTGCCCAGCGCTTGGCTGACCTGGCCAGCTACCGCGCCAACCTGCACGCCTGCGCCAAAGGCATCTCGGTTGCAGGCCGCTGGGCCAGCGTGTTTGACGCACTGGAACCGCACCTTGCGCAAGACAGCAAGGCGGCGCCACTGCCACTGGCACTGCTAGATAATTTGCTCAGCGCTTTCATCCAAGACGTGCAGTACACCGCAGCCCAGCATTGGTACGCCGACCATGCCGAGTTGATGCAGTACTGCAAACTGTCGGCCAACCCTGTAGGCCGCCTGCTGCTGCACCTGTACGGCGTGACAGACCCGGTAGCGCTGCACGAGTCCGATGCCATTTGCAGTGCCCTGCAACTGATTAACTTTTGGCAAGACCTGAGCACCGACCTACCGCGCCATCGCTACTACCTGCCACTGGACTTTATAGCCCAGCACCAGGTCAAGGTACTGGACCTGCTGGCGTGCCAAGACAACCCAAATACTATGCATTTAATAGCAGCTTGTGCAGATATTGCTTGGGCCAACATGCAAAAAGGCTTCAAACTTCCCAGGCGCGTACAGCACCAGCTGGGCGGCTTTAGCGGCTGGCGCGCCAGCCTGGAGCTGCGCTGTGTCATCCAAGGTGGACTGCGCATCCTGGATAAAATTCGCGCACTCAACCACCGCACCTTAAGCCAGCGGCCCAAACTCAACACATGGGATGCGTGCGTGGTGCTGTGGCGCGCACTTTGCATGCCGTAAAAAAGAGCCTCCATCCCAAAGAAATCTCCCTGCCGCAAGTTTGTTTACTTTTTTGTGCAAGCAATTGCTTACAAGCAGGAGGCAATTTATGACAGCTTTGTCATTTTTCAAACCCGGTGCCGCGTGTGTAATATTGAGTCAGAAATTCAACTCTAGAAAAACTACATGCGCTTTATTCAACACGCTCGCAAAGCATCTGTATCAGCTGCCGCCATTGGCACAATTTTAGTTTCAGTCTACTTAAGCTCATGCGGTGGCTCTTCCGGCTCAAGTGACACGCCAATAGTCACTGCTGGCAGCACCTTACCAGGCGCGGCTGGTAACACCACACAACCAGGCACCAGTTCAAACGCCCCCTTCGGCTTAGATGGTTACACCCAATGCGGTGCAGAGTATGGCCCTGCCATTGATCTTAAAGGTGTCAAAACACACTTGGCCTACGGCAACAACAATGCATTTGTGTATTTGTTCAACCAAACAGGTGTCGTCAATATCGATGCAGATACTTTTGGCAGCGACCCTATTTTTGGCACCAGCAAGTTGGTCTACTGCAAAAAAGTAGTTGAAGGTGCAGATGCCCCCGCTTTTGCTGCAGCCTTGGCAAAAATTAAGTCCCACTTAAAAGATGAAGCCGCCCTGACCACAGACCAAATTAACCAGCAAGCCAGCCAACTTGCACAGACCATGTACACCCTGGTCGATACCGAAGCCACGCTGGCCGAAGCGGTTGGCATTTTGGCGCTGTACGAGGCGAAAGAAGGTGTGTTTTTTGTAGGTGCAAAAACCAAGGGTAGTTTTCCTAACACCCCAGGGGCTAGCGACACCTTTGCACTGTCGCGCGCCGTATTTGCACTGCAGCAAGCTATCTTTGACCTAGCCTACAAACCTGACATGTTTGCCAAGTACGCAGCACTGCTGGGCAAAACAAAATTCAATACCTCCAGCTTCTACCCTGGCAGTGTGAAAGCGCCCGCCGACCCCAGCAAAACCTACACCGCCAAAATCAACGCCTCCATGCCTAAAAACGTGGGCGTGCCGACTGCGTTTTCTAGCACGCCTGCGCGGCGACCTACAGGCTACTACCTTGCGGCTGGCGACGTAGCCACCATCACGGTGCCGCAATCCATGGTGAACAAAAGTTTCACCATCCAGGTGGGCGCACACAAGCAAGACAAGAACGGCAGCAACCCTGTCAAAAGATTTTTCCGTATCAGTAACCAATTTCCTATTACCAGCACGGTTACAAAAGTAGCCAACCCATTTGGCGGCGGCATTTACATTAACACCCCTTACTTGGCCGATGCCGGCATCGTCAACATACAGATTAACAACGCCGTACCCGCGCCCTTCTTTGCCGCCACTGCGCACAACACCACTACGCTGGCCGATTGGCTTGCCACGCAGCGTAACAACCCTGCCCCCTGGGCTGACTTTGAAAGCGACAAGTTCTTGATGCAGGTGCCCTCGAACTTTATTAACAAATATGCAGACCCCGTCACGCTTATGGCCGACTGGGACAAGCGGATGGACGCGGTATCGCAACTGATCGGCCAGCCCTTGGTGCGCAACAACGCCATTCTCTATATACAGCCTGATACGGACATCATGTTCAGTGGCTACGGTATTGGTTACCCGGCCATTAACAACCCCTACAACCCAGCAGACCCAGTGGATGGGAATAAAAAAGTCTGGTACCTCGAGCCGGGCAAAGTTTTTTGGCCCACAGAATTTCATGAGCTAGGCCACGCCCAGTTGTTTAGCAACTTTCCAGGTGAAGGCGAGGCCGCGGTGAACTTGCTATCGGCTGCTATAAGCAGCAAGGTTTACGGGGATGATATTGACCTTGCCTTCGCAAAATCGTTTGATAACGCAACCAACATTAACCGCGAACAAGCAGCCCTGAACTGGATGGTAACGCCCAACTTCAGAGCGGGCAAAGCCATGGATATTTCCAACACCACCAAAGACGAGGTGCGCTACCAGCATCGCGGCTGGGCTAAATATATAGAAATTGCAGCACTGTTTGGTTGGTCAGCGCTAGAGGATTTTTACAAAGAAGAAAACCGCGTTGCAGACCTGGTTACCAAGCCAGCAAGTGACGGCTTGTCCGGCGTCGACAGCCGCATATTCAGGCTGTCTAAATCAGCCGGCGCTGACTTAACCGCACTGGTTCACTTCTGGGGTGTGCAGCCCACAGACAACGCTAAACTGAGCTTGGCCATGACCAGCGCAGGACTTAAGCCTTCAGCGCTGGTGTATGACCGCTTGGTTAAATACCAAAGCATTATTCCCATAGACAATGCCGCGTTCAAAGTGCATGCCGCTACCTTTATGAACCGCCCTGTGGCCAGCATTACCCAAGGCCCAAGCCCAGACTATGGCGAAGGCTGGTACTTCGTTTGGTTAAACCAGTACAACGCAACCCATGGCCAGGAAGCACAAGCAGCCATGGCAGCCATCATTGCCAAGTACTTCCCGGCGGGTCGTCCTTAACCAGCAGGTAGCACTACACGAGTACTGCGCCTAGCTTAGTCCTGAGCCACAATCTGGCGCAGGGCTTGTTCAAACACTTGTGCAGGCTGGCCGCCAGAAATTAAGTGGCGCTGGTTGATCACCACCGCAGGCACGGCGTTAATGCCTTGGCTTTGGTAAAACTGCTCGCGTTCGCGTACCGCGCTGGCATAGGCATCAGAGCTTAAAATTTCCTGCGCACGCACCGCATCTAAGCCCACTTGCGCTGCCAGCTGCACCAACAGCGCATGCGAAGCAGGGTTTTGGCCATCGGTAAAGTAGGCTTTGAACAAGGCTTGTTTGAGTTGCCTTTGCTGGCCCAGGTCAACCAGCTCGGCCCAGTGCAGCAAGCGGTGCGCATCGAAGGTGTTGTAGATGCGGCTACGGACTTGGCTTGGTTCCCCCTCTGCTGGGCCGCCCATGCTGAAAGTAAAGCCGACTTGCTCGCCACGGGCGCGAATGTTCTCTCGGTTAGCGTTGGCTTGCGCGGTGGTAATACCGTACTTTTCTGTCAAATGCGCGTTAATGTCTTGGCCCTCTGGGCCCATGTTTGGGTTGAGCTCGAAGGGCTGAAAACGCATTTCGACTGTGATGCCCTTCACATCATGCGCCAACCGCGCCAGCGCTTGGTCTAGCGCATTAAGGCCAATAGCGCACCAAGGGCAAGAAATATCGGATACAAAATCGATGGTTAGGGGCTTGGGCATACGGCGCTTTCTTGGTGAATTTAAATTTAATTGGGGACAGTTCGCAACAGATCAATGCTTTGCTGGCGACCGTGGCGCAATCTGCTGCTGCAATGCTGCGACAATATTGCCATGACCCCGCAAGAGTATGTCCAAAACAAAGCCGCCGCCTCGGGCAGCAGCTTTTATTACGCTTTTTTATTCCTACCCAAAGAACGCCGCGCCGCCATTACCGCGTTTTACGCCTTTTGCCGCGAGGTAGACGACGTGGTGGATGAAATTAGCGACCCATCAGTAGCCGCTACCAAGCTGGCTTGGTGGGCCAAAGAAGTGGCGCAGGCTTTTGCCCTGCCCTATGCAGAACACAACCGCCACCCGGTGATGAAGGCGCTGATGCCACTGGCTGCCACTTACCAAATTCAAGAACACCATTTGCAAGCGGTTATCGACGGCTGCCGGATGGACCTGGAGCAAACCCGCTACCTTGACTACCCTACCCTGCAGCGCTACTGCCATTTGGTGGCCGGTGTGGTGGGCGAAGTGGCAGCGCATATTTTTGGCCAAACTGATGCGCACACCACGCAGTACGCGCACAAGCTGGGCCAAGCGTTTCAGCTCACCAACATCATCCGCGACGTAGGCGAAGACGCGCAACGTGGGCGCATTTACCTGCCTGTAAATGAGCTGCAGCAGTTTGATGTGAAATCACACGAGCTCGGCAAAAAGGCGTATTCCGACCGGTTTACCGCGCTGATGAAGTTTCAAGCTGCGCGCGCACACACTTTGTACGACGAAGCCATGGCCTTGCTGCCCAGCGCCGACCGCCGCGCGCAAAAGCCCGGCCTGATGATGGCCAGCATTTACCGCACGCTGCTGCGCGAGATTGAGGCCGATGGCTTCCAGGTACTGCACCAGCGCACCAGCCTGACCCCCCTGCGCAAGCTGTGGCTGGCCTGGAAGGTGCAGGCGCTAGGGGCATGAAATCCGGAAGGGGTC
Organism: Polaromonas sp.; assembly: GCA_043778205.1. Lineage (GTDB taxonomy): Bacteria > Pseudomonadota > Gammaproteobacteria > Burkholderiales > Burkholderiaceae_C > JAAFIP01. The sequence goes on from JAYWGO010000186.1 coordinate 36,680, forward strand.
AGGTCTCAACACTGTTCACTTAGATGAAAATGTCGTATGATTCTGCTACACAAACAGGAGCAACGATATGTCACAAGGCAAGACACTGGGCAC